>JAFGJR010000131.1 GCA_016928975.1 Sedimentisphaerales bacterium
CGGCGTGACGTAAGGGTGTATAGTATGCCATAGGTGGGTCCCAATTCGGCGCCGACGTGGGGCCCTTTTACATGCCGATTTCCACTGTCGCCAGGAAAGTGCTCGGAATGGCCGCTTCGAGCGTCTTCGACGCCTTGGCAAGACACCCCATTCCCAACTGGCTTCGTCTTCCGGTCCAAGTGCTCAAGCAGAGTCTTCACGCGAAAGTTGCAGCAACTGTCGTCGCAGAACCCACCCTCCTGAGACTGCCAGGAGTTCGTTGACACGGGCCCCTTCACACAGGTGGGACGCCTCTTGCTGAGCACGTCCACCAACATGAAGAACCGCTTGGCAAATCCCCCCTCCGTCTTGCCGACGTGCACGACCAGGTACTCATCATACGTGCCCGTCATAACAGTCACTCGACCATAAGACTGGGCGACCTGGTCGTCCTCACGTGGCGGTGCATTTCTCTATTCCATCCGTCGGCTTCGAATCCGTCCGCTATTCCTGGGCCTCGGTAATTTCATGAGTCACGATGCCGGAAACCCCACCAGTGAGCCCGCGGTTTCCGCCAAGTCCTTGGCTGTTCCACGGTGCCCTGCAGAAGCCGGCACACGTGGGGTTTCCGGGCTCGTGAAAATGAGGGTGCGGAACTTAGTGAACCGCGACCAGTCGGCACGAAGCGAGAGTTCTCTGTGCGGCCATCTCATCCCCTTGAGAAGGTCAATGCTCTGGGAATTGGTGCCGTAGAAGATGAGCACAATCTCTCTGGGGCAAGTGGCAAAGGACGTCAGTATGTTTCCAAGGACCCGCTCCAATACCCGGCCCGTGAAGGGACTGTGGAAGAAGAGAACTGCCGGTATTGCGGGAAGGACAAATTCTGTCGCATCGATACAGAGGGTCTCGATCCTGCTGGGCTTCCGGGTATCACGCTCCAGGATTGCCACGTTCCTGGCGCTGATCCTATGCAGTTCCGGAGCGAATTCAACTCCGGTTATTCGCCGAAATCCGTAGTCGGAGGCCAGTAACAGGACTCTCCCTTTTCCAGATCCGAAGTCGATGAACTCATATGTGTGGAAATCCATAGGCAGGTGATCCATAATTCGCCTGAATATCTTAACCGGCATAGGTCCATACCAGTTGCATTCTTTGATATTCTCGCCCTGAACATCGAGGTCCTTCAGGAGGATGACGCCCGAAGTGTCCGTGCCATGGATCGCGTCGAATCTGCTGTCAATCGACACCTGAATGCGATAGAGAACGTGCTGGATTGACGTACACAGCCTCTTGCAGCCGGGCACATTCTCAAAGCGGTTCTGGGCGGCTGTGCAGACACGCCAGATGGTCCCAAGAGGACCGTTTATGTATAGCGACTTGAACAGCTTTCGTATCATGTGACCTCTCTTGTGGAACCTCAGAAACAATCTCGCTGGGAACTGCGTCTTATCTCGGGCCACGAGGTGATGTCGAATCTCGGGTTTCCTGGAGAGCGACGCAGCCGTCATGGCCGCCGGAACAGGCCATTCGGATACTGCCAATGCCTCCAGTGAGTTGCCTCGCCATCAACGGAATCGGCCTTCCGGTCGAACAACTGTAGAGGGATCGTGACGCGCAGAGGCTGCGGAGATACTGAACGGCCAGATCACGGCAACGAAACAAATCTATCGACATCCACAAAGTAGTCGATATGCGACCTCAGCCATTCCAGGTCTCGATCCCACCATGCCATCGAGAGGAGTCTGCCGATGACGTCCTCCGAGAATCTGTAGCGAATCGTCCTTGCCGGCACGCCACCCACTATGGCGTAGGGGGGAGCGTCCTCCGTGACCACCGCCCCTGCGGCAACCACGGCACCGTCGCCAATCTTCACCCCATCCAGGATGGTCGCTCGCGCGCCAATCCACACATCATTGCCGACATGAACCGGGGCCCACTCTTCATGAAAGCGCATCTCCTCCACGAGCGTCAAACAGGGGGCAGGATTGCGATAGAACGTCGGGGACGTAGCCGCGAACGATCCAACAGGATGCTGGCCCAGACCGCAAAGAACATACGGGCCTATGGAGCAGAAGCGACCGACCGTGGTGTGCTGAAACACACAATCGTGCCCAAGGTACGTGTACCGTCCGATTTGACATCGCCAGACCCTCGTATTGTACCGGAGAACGACACCAGGCTCGAAGCGGGATTCCTCGTCCGCCATTGCCCCCCACTCAAAGGCGGTCCCCCTGAATCGTCTCTCGAGATAGCGTCGTCTGATGCCTGCCGCCGCCAGGTTCCAGGCGGACTCCAGCAGCCCTCGCGGCACAGAGGCGACTTGCATCATTCTTCTTCCCATTGGCACGCCTGTTGCCCCTCGATTGAAACCCACAGACCGGGACTCGCCAACGGTCCCGGCCCCGACCCTTGTCGGCTCATCGCATCAGGCTCGCTGCAATCACTTCTTCGCTGCCCCTGCCAACTCCCTTCGCCACAGGTACAATGTGCCAACTCTCCTGCATTTCTGGGACGAGCTTCCGGCTCGTCTCATTGAGCAAACGAGCCCCTTGCAGGAGGAAGGTGGACAACATGAGATTGGGAAGGGCATGCCGCAACGATTCGCGCCAGGTCTCTCCCCTGAGGACTCCGTGAAACTGTAGCAGGAATACCTCGTGCGATACGATCAGCATTCTCGTGCATCGCCGTTCCGACAGGATGAACCGAATGAATCCAAGGAACTCGCGAGCGCGTCCGTACAGGGCTGGAAACCTCTCGCCCTGCGGGGGATTCAGAGAATGGAAATCGCCACCGATTCTGACGTATGTGATTTCAGGTCTGACGGATTCGACCTCCTGTGACGTTCGTCCCTGCATCAGACCGAAGTTGCGCTCGTTACAGAGGGCGCTCTCCATGACCGGTCTGCTGTATCCTGTGAGGATATGCGCCGTTTCGATGGCTCTCTTGAGTTTGGAGGCGACAGCCACCTCCACAGATTCTGCAAGATATCGTGACGCCATTTGGCAGTCGCTTCTTCCCTTCTCATTCAGTGGAACATCCAGAAGCCCGGCATATCGCTTCTGACGGTTGAAATCCGTCTCGCCGTGCCGAATCGTCATGATCACCACTTCGTCGCTATACATACGCAATTCCTCCAAGCCTGATGAGTTCGTTCAATCGAACAATGGATGAGTAGTCTGTGAACAACGGGCCGATTTTGATGTAGGGTATCCGGTACCTGTTGGTCACGCTGCATATGTAGGTGGACTCGGTGCTGACTGACCGGTGGGAGGAAATCGGGATCTGCTTGTATGACTGGGCGGTCTTCACGGCATCAATGGTGGCCGTAACGGTTCCCGCCTGGTTCGGCTTGATGATCACCCCATCGCTGTAGCCCGCCTTCGCGCCACCCGCGATCCTCATGGCATCCGACGAGTACAGGTTGTCCCCGATGATGTCGCATCCATCAGGTTTTGTGGCGGTCAGCTCTTGCCAGCCCCTGAAATCCCTTTCATGGAACGGGTCTTCCAGGAACCTGATCCGGTAGTCCCTGCATAGCGCTCTCCAGTACTCACACATCTCGCCGGTCGTCCTGACGGAGCCGTCTGTCAGAGACAGTTGATAGCCACCCGCAGTTTGCAGATCACCCGCTGACGCATCGATCATGAGATCATACTCGTCCTCAAGCCCGAGTTCCCCCAAGGTCTCCACCAGAAGATCGATGGGCACCCTGTTGTCCTTGTGATGACACACACTGACCGGGTTCCCGTTGATCACGGTCTTGTCATGACTCAACAACTTCTCTCGCACCCGCCTCTGTATCGAGCCGTGTTCATTGAGAGTGTCCATCAGGTTGTCGTGCTTCGGCACGATCATGATCTCCGAGAAATCGCACAGTACTGGATTCGTATATGCATGCCATCCTCCATTGAGAATATTCAGGCACAGTCGTGGAAACGTGCCCAGTGCCGAGCCATTAGTGGCGCCCGCCGAATGCACAGTGGCATTGTAGAAGGCAAGGGACAGCGCAAAACAGTTGTTTCTGCCGAACCGCTCCATATTGGCCGTCAGATAGCGGTCGAACACCCCCTGGTCTATCTCCTCTCCATACAGGTCGGCATGTGTGATGGCATCAATGATGGTCCCTGGCTCAAGCGGACTGCTTCTGTCTTCATAGATGCTTATGGTTTCTCCCTTCGATGAGGAGCCCACGCCCTGCTCCCCGCCATCGCACTGGATTACGAATTCCGTCGTGAACTCAGCATGTGAGTTCAGAATGTTCCGTGCGTGGATGGATGTGATCTTGAATCGGTTCATAGTAGTCTGCCCTTCTTTCGTCTGCAGGATGGGTGCGGCGGTTGTATTCACGGTGACACCTGTGCCTGGGTCGCTATGGAGGCGCCTCCGCAGACCTCGCGAATTGTCGCCGAACCCGCACACATCCCGGACACGGAAGAAATCCTGTCACCTCATATGCACGGGCGCACATAGGTGGATGGCTCCCATCTGCTGAACCTCGACCGTCATGACAGCACGTATGCCCCGGCACCTACCGGACATCCGCTTTGGCTCGTCTTTCGGTCCTCTTCAGAAACAAGATGAAGATCCGAGGTGCCAACGAGTCCGATGGTGACACCCAGTTCCGACATCAGTGAGGCCACTCGCAGGTTACAGCCGCCGTGCTGACAATAGACACCCTCCTCAAACACCCATCTTCTCGCGGCATGGTTATACAGGTATCTCCCAACCTTGCCATCCACCACCATCTGGTAAGGACGGATCCATCCAAAGAATGCCTGCAACTCATTGACCAGGTAGCGGCCGTCGCAGGTCTCAAACACGTCCAGATTCATGCTTTTGAAACCGCCCTTCTGCGTTACAGATTGCATGAAGTCCAGGAGCTTCTCGGGCGGCGCGCACCAAGCGAATCTGCCTGAGCCGCTGTGAAAATCATTTCTCTTCAGCTTCTGGTGGCCAAAGTAGGAGTCGCCCAGCCGAATCATGCGCCACTCTTTCGCGTCCGGGAGGTACTCCTGCAAAAAGACACTCCCCCATTCTCTGTCAATCACGCAACGGGTGTACGCCCGGTAGCCCTTTGTGAAACACCGTTTGACGTGCCTTCGCAGAGCCGCTCGATCTCGAAATATCTTGACCCCGGATGCTCCCGAGCCGAAATCGCTCTTGTAGACGATGGGCAACGGAGCTTCTCCAGCGAACTGCAGCGCCTGCTTCAGATCGTAGAACACCCATGCCTTCGGATGCGGGACCTCGTTGGCTTCCAGCCAGTAGTGCATCCGTCTCTTGCTCTCGTAGAACCACATGCTTTCGCAGCTTGGGAACATCTTCTTTCCAAGATCGTGAGCCATCACGCGAAGGCGCTCGTCGAACATCTGCTTCCACACGGACGTCAGACCGCAAGGGGGCACCAGGAATGCATCACAGTGCGATCGCTCCACCTCCTCCAGCCAGGCCGGGCCCGATATGTCAATCACTCTGTAGGAGACACCCAGATCTCGACATGCGGCCACGTGGGGCAAGTGCTTGTTGCAGAACTCCTTCACGATGCCGATGGTGTAGGGATACTTGGGGCGATTCGATGAAACGAGAGGCAGACTCCTATAGGGGTCCCCTGCCATCCAGATGGCTTTTCTGACCTCCAACAAATTGGTGTGGTTCAGAATGGACCGGTACGCCCATTGGGGAACAATCTCATGATGCTTCATCCACAGGAAGGACTTGCGAACCAGAGAATCCATTTGCAGCACCCCTACACCGTACCTGCCCTACCGGTCTTACTACGCGCGGCCGCCGACATCAACACCGTCACAGAGCAGGATGCCGGTCGACCTTTCATCGGATCGGAATGGTTCGCATCTCATGACGCCCCATGCCTCACTCGCTTTTTCCAGCCTGCCCGCCATGAATCCCAGGGGCAGCATGAGGTACACGGTTTCCCGAAACATGACATTTCCGGAGATCACACCCCCGGCCAGAAAGAGGCTGGAAACAGGGAAAGCGATGAGGATTCCGTCGTCTCGCACCTTCCAGGTGTGCCAACAGAGAACAAGAAGCCCTGCCGCAATCATCAGATAGGATAGAATCCCCATAGCGCCGTAATCGTGCAGCATCTCGAACACATCGCTGTGTGCATACACCCCATCAAGCCACGCGTTCTGCAGATAATCCGGAACACTCCAGAATCCGAAGCCAAAGAGCCAGTGAAAGAAATCCGCCTCTCTCCAGCGGTCAAACAACAGAGAGTAGATCTGTGAGCGGCCCGACCCGCCGTCCTCTGCCAGGTTGGAGAATCGCGCGAGAACCCACTGCACGTGGCTTATGCAGAAGATGGACCAGACCGCGACACTGCCGACGATCCAGTGTATGTTCCTGTTGACGAACTCGCGCATCCGTCCCAAGCGGTGGCTCGCCAACACAAGCGATATACAAACGAGGGCCTCCGCGAAGATCGCGCCTCTTTTCAGCGACAGCGGAACGAGAAGCAGGGCAATGGCCGCTATAATATTGCCCTTCTTGTCGCCAGCTACGATCAGACAAAGCGACACGGCGAAGATGGAGAGCAGTCTCCAGCCGACGTTGGAGCTGGCACTGCCGCCGCTCCAGGCTCTCGCAACGATCTCCGCTCTCAAGTCAGCCTGCGACACGTAGTACCACACAGCGAAGATGGACAGGGCGATCAGCAGGCACAGCAGTTTCTGCATGTATCGCTGGACATCGTCCGCCAGGAGTCGAAAGAAGAAGTACCCGATGGGCCAGTAGACATACTTGGTGAAGGTCACCAACTGTTCGCGACTCGAAACAAACACGACATGACATGTCGAGAGAGCCAGGAAGCCAATCAGGCTGACTTCCCAGAACAGGATCGCAGGGATTCGCGGCAGCGTATAGTTGCACCAGACGAAGACGAACATCAGCCCGAGACCCATGATCTGTATGACATGACAGAGAGTCCTGTCACTGGAACTGATCTCATTGGTCTGCCTCGCGCCTGGAAGTGCCATGTCAGCGAACAAGGATATGGCCATAAGGAACAGAACGACGTTGGCGAACAGGTTTTTGTTGTGCAGGATCCGCTGACCCATCCTGAGCTCCGCTTGGCGCGAGCACTGCGTTGTATTTCCAAGGTCCTGTCTGTTCTCGACGGAAGTCCTCGGCCGACGTGGACACGACGATGGTCACGACCTTCCCTGCCCGTGACCTACCGGAGCAAGACGCTTCTCCATCCCCATCGAGGGAAGAGCCGCGTGACCGCCTGCCGCACGACGGCCAGATCGGAACGAGCAAGCCTGAACGTCTCCAATGGACCAAGGCGGCTGAGCTTGAGAAAGCCCAGAGTGATGATGGCCGAGCTTATCACGTAGCTGAGCGTCATGGCGAGGGCCGCCGCCGGCAGGCCAATGACGGGCATCAGAAGCCAAAGTACAACAAGGTTCACCGCGACTCCGGTCGCGACGGCAAGAGAGTCGATGCCAGGATGGTTGGTTCCATGAAGATAGGAGGTGAAGACCTTGCACGTGCACCGGACGAGCGTTCCCACGGCCAGAATACGAATCAGCGGCACGATGGGGAGGAAGGACGGCGAGAACAACCACCGCACGATCGGGGTGGCGAATCCGGCAAGGACAAGAATCGACAGGGCGCAAGCAAGACCCGTGAGACGGGCGCACCGTGCAATCAACTGGGGACGTCCCGTCACATCCTCGGAGACTTTCGGCAGCAAGACCGTCATGATCGTGTCGGGGATGACCATCACACCCGTGGTCATGAGCTGGGCAGCCACCGCCATGTATCCCACTTCGACTCGCGTGGCGAACATCGCGAGAATGATGGTCCCCACCTGAACGTTGGCGTTGTTTGCGATTTGTCCCACGTGGTAGCGCAGTCCATAGTAGAAAACCTCTCTCATCCTCCGGAGAGAAGGCCACATCAGCTTGACCCCATACTTCCAGCGAAAGAACAGCACGATCGCTACGACGACCAGCCACTGTCTCAGAATGCAGGCCAACAGCGCTCCATGCACATCGAGCGACAGGCCGCCGACAAACACCAGGGCAAGCAGGAGAAACGACACGCCATTCAAGACGGACATCCCTGCGAACCAGCGAAAGTCATGCACGGCTGTCAACAACTGCAGAAACACAAGCGCAAAGAACGTCGAAGGGATCAATAGCAGGGCCAGATGAAACGACGTCGCATCCGCTGCATCGAAGAAGGCCCATGGCAGCCTCATGAGGAGCAGACCGGCAACAATGGCCAGAGACGAGCTGATCAAGCCATAGACGAACGCCTGAGTCACCCCCTCCGACAGACTCAATCGCTTGGAGGCCACGAAGTACACGCTGGCCATGTTCCACCCGGTCAGGAATACCGTCTGCAAGAGGGCACTGAATACCAGACAGACGGCATAGGAGCCTCTGCCCGCAGGGTGAAGAAGCCACGCCAGGCAGGCTTCCACCCCGAGTCCTGTGATCAGCACGACGAGCCGGGATGCGAACGTTGTTGCGATGTCTGTTGTGAGAGATCTCATGACGCCCTGCAATTGACCCGGAATCAATGAAGACTCCCAATACCCCCGGCCGGTCCATCCGCCGAATCGGTTTCCCATGCACCGATGTCCGGTTTACTGTCAAGCACCGGAACAGCGTCGGGCCAGTCGGAAGGCAGGCGTGCGCCGCTATCCACTGCCGGGCTTTCCTTCTCCACGGCGAACACTTCAAAGAAACGACGACACTGAGCTGCCAGCAGATGGGACAGCCCCGCCCGGATGACATCCCGATAGTCCATGGTCGAAAGCGTGTCGTACGGCGTCATGTCCGTCATTTCATCGAGCTGCAGATCCCCGCAGAACATGGGGGACACCTGCAACCCGTGGGGATCGAGGCCCGTTTCCTGTTTCATCTTCGCGAAATCGTCATACAGATACTCTTCCGCTGCGTTCCCGGCGTAGCTGAAGTACGCAATGTACCGGGACGGCCCTTTGGGGCCTATCCAGTACAGGTTGTAGTCCGAATCCGGACCGTTCTCGAAAGGAGTGAACGCCCAGCCCAACGAAGGGTCTTTCCTGGCGTACCGCCAGTACAATTCGTTCCCCGGCTCAAGGTACTGCAGGTGGAAGATGTTGTTCCGGTACACGTGACGCCCGAACACCGGGTAGTCATACGGATGATTCGCTATCAGAGCGCTCAGCGCGAGCGTGTTGTGGTAGAAATAGCACATCCCATTGGTCGCGTTTGGCGTATCCGTGCCCGCCTTGTTCAAACTGCCACAATGGTAGAACAGATTCCGGAAGACCCATACGGGTCCGATCAAGGCACCGGATAGGCCGATGGCCGTGTCGTCCACGTGGTGACAAACGTTGTCGTAGATTTGAATCTTGAGGCAGTCGCTGTCTATGTTGACGAGCGTAGACATGCAGTGGGACAGAATGTTGTCGTGAATGGACGCACGACCATTGGCAAGCACGGCAGCGTAGTACCCGTGGATGACATTGCCTTCGATCTCGGTGTGCCTCATGTTGAGGTCAGGATAGTGCTCCAGGGCAATCGCATGCGCCCACAGGACCGTGTCCTTGCAGTCGTAGTACCAATAGCGCTCCCACATTCCCTTTTGCTGGAAGAAGTTCCGCACAATGTTCAAATTGTCGGCGCGTTTCGCGTAGATCGCATACACGTTGTTGACGAAACAGCAGTCCTCGATCAGAGCGTCGTGGGCAAGATCCTCAACGATCACAGCAGGGCCGGCTGAGTTTGTAAGCACAAGATGGCGCAAGCTGACAGCGCTTGCATTCAGAACCACCAGATTCTGCAGGACAGGGATAGAATAAACATGAAGACTCGGATCGTCTTCGGCAGCACTCCATACATACAGCTTGGCGTTTTGTTCATCGTACAGGAACCGTCCCGGAATGCGTATCTCGCGCTTGTACCACAAACCGGGATGAAACATGGGACTCATGGGGTCGAGCTGGTCGATGGTGCTGTAGGGAGCGCCGTATCCGCTGGTGCCATAGTCCACGAAAGCGCCCACGTAGCCCCTCAGCAGGACGCCATCCTCGTAGACCTGCATTGCGATGCTATCCGCCGACTCGCCTCCGCCATACTGGTTGAACTCCTTTTGCGTCAACTGCGGCTTGTACCATTTGTAGGAGGTCCTGTATACCTTGCCTTGAACATGTTCCCAGGCCGGCCGGCCGAATGCTTGGTCGGCGCCATCGATGACCGGCGGGTGACAGGGGTCAAACGCCGCGATGGTGATGCCTGCCTTGCGAACGGTCACTGTCTCATGGTATGTGCCTTCCTTGACGAGGATGGTATCCCCAGCCTTGGCCTGATCCACGGCCTGCTGTATGCTCTGGAAATGCGGGCTCCCATCACTCGTAGCCGTCTTCTCAACGACAATCACAGAGTTACTGTCCTGGTCAGCGCCTCCCGGCGACACAAGGGTCTCAGCACACGTGGACAGAGATGAGAGGATAATCAGGATTTGCGACATGTATTGCACAGCTTACACCCTTCTATGTTCGAGTCACGTGACCAGCGACAAGGCACCGCCGACAACGATCGGCCGAGAGCCTCGCCACCAGCGTGCGACCATCATGACGGAGGACTCTCCACAGGGTTCTGAGTCGGCCCGCTCTTGGTCCTGCGCAGACTCCGTCCTCGTGGGTGTATGCTCAAACCCACGGGGCTGAGTATCCTCGCGGCGAACGGATGCGCCGTTCAGCCGCCAAACGCATGCCCGGCATCCACGAGCCAGGCTGCATGAGCGGTCAAGGCTGTTGACTGCGCTTCGGCACCACGCGCGGATCGACAGAAAGCCGCTCTATCAATCGCTTGGATGGCGTATGTTCCGGACGAAACCGAAGGCACATTTCAGCTTCCTGGATCGCCTCGCGAACATCACCCGTGTCGGCCAGCAGTTGTGCCAGGGCAAACCGCCAGTCCACTTCACCACAGTTCTGAGCAAGAGCTTCCCGGTAGTGTTTGATCGCTTCAGCGACTTTGCCACTCTTCTGGCAGACCGACGCCAGCCAGGCGAACGCCCAGTCAGGAGCCGCCGGGTCCTGGCACTTCTGTTCGAGCAGCACCGCGATCCTGTTTCGGACCTCATCGGCTGACTCCGACCCACCTGACGTCGATAGGACACTGACAAGCACATTGAGACGGACCATGTCGTCACCGGCCACCCGCAGGGCCAAGTCGGGCCCGCCGGACAGACCGATCAGTCGCGATGCGATATCTCTGAACACGTGACCATCCAGCGTCACAGCTTTCGTCAGATGGTCCAGGGCAACCTGCGTCCGGCCCTGTTCGGCCTCCAGTATCCCCGCCACAAGGCGAGCGGTGGGATCACACGGTGCGAGTTTGACACCCCGCCTGATATGCTGGGCGCCCTGTTCATCCCGGCCGAGGATGATCCTCTCAAGTTGCCCCAGAACGCACCACGCCGGCCCGAACGTCGGGCAGCGCGTCAACGTCCGCCGCAACTCGGATGCAATGCGCTCAGTGAAGCTCACGAGTTCCGCGGATTGCACGATTTCACCCGTGTTCGGATCCGTCAGCCGGCTGATGGCCCGCCATCGGTACACGTTGAGCCAGTATCCGTATTTCATGTTGTCTGGCTGACAGTCATGAGCTGCGGTCGCACTCGCCAGGAGATCCATGTACGCCTCATTATTGCCCTCCCACTGTGCCTCGAGGAGGTCGCGTTCCACAACCATCGCCTTGGCCCAGTGTGCCTCGCCTCGCCGTGCCGCATCCGCGCCCAGAACTACCCACGTCAAGACCACACCCACAGCCGCCAGTGCAATCAGTCCACCAAGAGAAGGCCGCCTCCTCGCCACCGTGCGTTCCCCGTCCGCAATTCCATCATCCGCGCCAAGACGAGACAAACGGATCATCAGCGCACAGAAGATGGCGGATAGGAACCCGTTGGCAGGCAAGTGTTGCCCGAAGTCACTGAAGCTGTGGATCATGATGGCGATCAATCCGAAGCCCAGGCCGTAGGTCGCCGAATGAATCGGCATACGAGCCATTCGAATGACTCGTCCGTACGAACCCCAGACAAAGACCGCGAATGCAAAGAGAGCGGCAAGCCCTATCGCACCGGTCTCCTCAGCCGCCTGGGCATATTCATTCTCCGCGTGGGATGCAATCGCGGCAGACGTAGAGCGATCGAACATCGGATAGACCACCTCGTGCGTTCCCAGACCGGTACCCATCACGGGAAACCTGGTCCATGCGACAGCCACGTCTTTGACGATCTGCCAGCGACCGCCTTCCACATGATTCAGATCTCGCAGAGTGCCCAGCCTGTCGTAGACCGCATCGAAGCCAACGTAGAGAACACAGATGAACGCTCCCAATATGATCAACGCCGTGATCCATCCGGAGCCTCTCACAGATTTCGTGAAACTGAGAACCAGAGTCGTAACGGCCCCGGCAATCATCAGGCTGACCATCCCCCCCCGACTCAGCGATGCGAAGATCGTGGCCGTTCCCAACGCGATCATCGCACACAAGCCCCAGATGAGTCTTCCATCGAGGGTACCGAGATATTCCGCGACGGCCGCAGGGGTCACCGTGCGGCCTCCAAAAGCCTCATGCACCTTCACCAAGAGCACCGCCAGAGCCGCCCCAATCGAGAGATTCATGAATTGAGCATAATGGCTGTGGTTCACGAAAGGGCCCGAAAGCGCATTGCCGTGAGGACTTGTGACCAACCAGTAGATCCTGCCGTTTCCAGCGATATCCTGCGCCAGCGCCAAGAGGGCGACACCTGCCCCAACGGCCGCTATGGCAAGCAACAACCGCATGATCTGGTCAGGTCGACGGAACACACTCAGAACAACCACGAACACGCCTGCTGCGGCAAGCATAAGCCGCAGATCGTGTCTCGTCGCATATGGGTAGAAGCTGATCTGCACAGACGATGGCAGCTCCTCTGTGCCGCGGAGATCGTTCAGCAACTCGGCCTTCTGGGTCACCGTGTTCGGGGAAATCAATCCAACGAAGGAGACTGGCAAGGGAATCATCTGCACCGTCGCGAGGACAATGAGCACGAGGATAGGGACATACGCCCAAGTCCACGTTACAGACACATCTCTTGCTATGGCCGCCTTCACGCAGAAGCAAATGGAGACGATCGCCACAAGAACCACAACGGCTTCCTCGCTCCATGCTGCCTCGACGCCAAAGGCAAGTGGCGAGAACGCCAACAAGGCAATCAGCAGCCATTCAATGGCCTGGCTGAGACGGTTCCGGTCTTTGTCCCCCTCCCAGGCTCTCCACTGAGCGAGCGTCATCGAGCCTCCTCCCTCTGCCGCGCCCCACTGTGGACGAGTCTCTCTCCTCTGACGATTCTCGATGGATTCTCAACACACAGGAGCTGGGCAAGATCGCGTCCGAGGCTGGCCGTGACTAATTCGAATGCGGCAGTCATGCGCGGCGGATCAGAGTAGTGATCATGCGCGTCGGTCGCGATCATCGCCGCCCACCCTTCGCTGATCAGCCTCCAGGCCGCCCGCTCGGCGCGCAGCCCGAACTCACCCGTCAGGCTCGCAGCAGTGACCTGCAAAGTGACTCCCGAACCAAGCCACCGCCGAAGAAGCCGCGGCTGTTCAAGCAGGGGAATGTTCCGTTCCGGATGCGCGATGACAAGGTCTATGCCCTGAGACTGAAGTCCAAGCACCAGTGGCTCAATGTCGATGAAGACATCACTGGGAAGCTCCAGGAGAACGTGGCGTTTCCTATCTGCAAGGGTCAGAACCTCTTCCTCCGCGAGCAGCCGGTCGATCCTCTCGTCAAGACGAATCTCAGCCCCCGGAAGGACTTCCAGATCAACACCGCGCTCCATCAGCTCTCGGTTCAAGGATTGAGCCACCAGGCGAATCTCCTTTGCCGTCGCACGGTTCTCAAACTGACCAAGCTGGTGAGGGGTGGCGACCACGGTGCACACGTGATCCTCCACCAGGGCCCTGCAGAGTGCAACCGCACCCTCGGCAGAATCGGGTCCATCATCCAGGTTCGGCAGACAGTGGCAATGCAGGTCCACGAATCTTGTCTCCGTCGCTTCGGAGGCACTGCCCGCGAAACCCTGGCACTCGTGACACTCACTGTTCTGTCCTCTCGGAGTCATTGGCTCCTCAAATGCCCTCTAACTGGCGGCCTTCTGAAGTCGTGCACCCATTCCAGCTTCGTCTTTCTGCCTGCCACCGTTGCGGCCGCTCGTGTCCGAACCACAGTACCGGCGGTACTTGCCATAGTAGTAGCCGTACCGGTCGCCACCCTTGCGAACGCCATTGATCACCGTTCCCAACAGGCATACACCCACACTCTGGAGTGCATTCCGCGCATGCACGGCGGCTCTCCTCGTCGATTTCTCGGCTTCGAGGACAAGCACGCCGACATCACACAGGGCACCGATGATCCGAGCATCGGTGACGACCACGACGGGCGGCGTGTCAACCAGGATTCGGTCGTACACTTCGGCAAGCCGCCTCAAGAGACGGGCGAACTGCTCGCTGCTGAGAACCTCGGTGGGGTTGGCGATGGGATGACTGCATGCGAGAAGATGCAAGCCCTTCACTTGCGTGGGCTGGATCGCCGCGGCGAGCTTGAGCTTTCCTGCAAACACGTTGTTCAGACACCGCTCCGAGTGGTCCATCCCAAAGATCGTATGCTGCATCGGCTGTCGGAAATCCGCGTCGAGGATGAGCGTCTTCTGTCCGGCGTACGCCATGGCAATGCCCAGATTGCTGACGATCGTCGATTTGCCGTCCCCCGCCGTAGGTGAGGTGACCATGATGATCTTTGCCTTGTCTTTCGGCGCCCCGAAGAACAGAGCCGTCCTGATCGTCCGGAAGGCTTCTGCCTCATGAGATTCGGGCTGACGGAACACCCTCTGCCCGCGCTCCTGCGCCGGCTGACGGTGGGACATTCCCGGGACCGTGCCAAGCACGGGCAGATGGAGCAAGGCGGAGACCTCGTCCGTGGAACGCAGCGTCTGATTCAGCGAGTCTCTAATCACAGCAACGCCACCTCCGAGCAGCAGCCCCAGCACCACGGCCAATGCCATGGTCCTTCCCTTTTGTGGTTCAGAAGGTCTCTCGGCCGGCACAGCCGGCTCGAGAATCGCCATCCTCAGTTGGCCGACTTCCTCTCCCATGATCTCCGTGATCTTGCGGACGTCTTTCACGCGATCCTGCCAATAGGCGGTCAACTCGTTCACCTCCAACCGCAGCCGCCCAAACTCCTCGACTTCGACACCGAGCTTCGCCTTCTGCTCCCGCTGTTCACTGAACAGTCGGGCGTACCGCTCTTCATGCTTCTTCGCCTCGGCGTACTGCTGCTCCGCGGCGGTGGTCACTGCTTTGACAAAACGATCGTCCAGCGCGCCGAGCCTGGCCTCGACCCGCTCCGCCTCAGCGATCAGCTCGACCATTTTGGGATGATCGGATGTGACGCGCTCCAAGGAACTGCCTTTCTGGAGTTCCAGATCGACCGCTCTGAGTTCCAACGGGGCTCTCTCCGCATCCTCACCCGTGTACGCACTCGCTTCCTGTCTCATGCGCACGTAGTGCCGCAATGCGACGGGGTCATTCGCCAAGGCCTGGACACTCCCATAGAACTCCTCCGCCTTCACCGTCTTGATCTGGGCCCCCGCATAGGCATCCTGGAACGCCAGGAGATACTGTTGCATGAGTGCGGTGCCCTGATCGGATCCCGGCGACAAAGCCGTGCTGCTGTTCTTCTGGAATTCCAGCAATTGATTCCACTTCTTGTCGAGCTCCTCTTTGGCGGACACCATTGCCGCCTGCAGGCTTTCGAGGACCTGCGATGCGCTTCTGTGCTCATGTTCAGACCTGGACGCAAGGTATGCGGCGACAACACGATTGACAATCTGCGCTGCCTCGGTTGGATACGCGGAGTGAACGGTAATGGAGACAGTCTCGTCTTTCTTGCCCACTTCGACGGCCATGTGCTTCTTCAGATAGGCGCTCGGAACGCCAGCCTTCGAGAACGTCCGCAGATGCTGCGGCGTCAATTCCTCGAGGGCAGAAGCAAGAATCGGCGACGATTTGATGAGTTCCGCCTGGGTATACAAGTACTTGTCCGTTTGCGGCTTGCCGCCCGGCTCATAGGGATTGCTGATACGGAGACCCGCGTAATCGAGATAGAGTCTTGCCGTACTCGCATAGATGGGAGTGACCGTCTGAATGTATATGGCGCCTGCGGCAAGAGACAAGAGGACGCAGCCCAACATGATCCACCGATGGCGCCATAGGACCGGCAGCGGGCCGGCTCCTGCCACCGAAGACACCGGCTCCGTCCCCGGGAGGACACGTGCCAGGGAGACACCAGGTCCCAGGCTTTCCAGCCGTCCGGCTCCATCACCTCTAACAATAGGATTGATGCCGTCTAATGGTCGTGTTCCGTCCATCACTAGTTGTTCCAAATGCTGTCGGGGCTGAAATACAGACCTAAACTCACACGGAATACCCTGTCGAAGAAGATGTTCGTACGCGTACGCAACGTCTGCTCGACGGCCACAACGTCGCCGGGTCTCAACGGCATCGCCAGAGCCTCTGTGAGACCATCTTTGTTCATTCCGGAGTTCACGAGTTGGACGGTGACGGTCGCAACCCCCCCATCAGGCTTCAGACGGTAGATGCTGACGTATCGCGGGTCCGCAACCATGTCCAAGCCGCCTGCAGAGCCGATCGCCTGGGCGAGGTTATACCGAGCGTCGGGTGGATAGGGAAAGTTGCCCGCGTTCCTGACCAGACCCAGCACGGAGACAAATTGCTCCGCGGACGGTTCAACCACCACGGAGTCACCTTCCTCCAACGGCACGTCAGCAAACGGGATATTCAATCCTCGGACCGGCAAAGCCAGAGTCGTCGAGGCTTGCTCGTCGATCGACTTGGTGAACTTGGCAGGTACAGCGATTGCCTCCGACGCCGTCTGGCGGCCGCCAGGAGATACGTCCAAAGAGGCGACCAGACACCCGCCGTCGCCCGCGTTCCAGCCACAGCCCTGCGTCGTCACGTCCTCCTGCCCCGGCGGCACAGATCTCAACACACGCGCTAATCCGACAAGCCTCATCTGTATCCCTGCCGCCGGGGGCCGGCCCGTGGCGGCAGCCGCCTCGCGCAGAAATGCGGATCTTTGCGATTCACTTCCGAGATCGAGCCATTTACGAATCCGCACGTTCTCTCGATCCGCAAGGGTCAACCAGCCGGTCGTTCGCAAGGGACCTCCTCGCTCGAAGGCCAGGCGGCACGTGATGGGATCAGACTGGGCATCCGGCTCACCGGCGACGTTCGATCCGCGCCAGACGCACGTCCGTGTGAGGGACCCGGGTGCGCATCTTGGAGAAGCCAGAGAGGGAGTGGACGTGGAAGCGCCGGAGTGTGCGATTCGAATCACGGTCGCACCTCGTTGGACTATGCCACCCGCCTTCATCAGCAGCGACACAAGCGACATCTGATCGGGCCGCAAAGCATAGATGCCTGGCTGCGCGACGGCTCCAGCGATCGCAACCGTCCGCGTCGTGTACTCCAGGACACTCACATAAACCGGGAGAGGCCCCTTGACATACTTGGGACAATACGCAGCCAGGATGCCACTCTCAATCTCCGCTAAGGATTTGCCCGCCACCGCAAACGAGCCAATCACCGGAAGCACGATCGTCCCGTCATCCCCGATTCGACAGATATAGCTTTCCTTGCTTCCAGCGCCCGCGTCATTCGAGCCCTCCTGGTTCACGACCTTCGGCATCTCCAACTGCAGAACGTCACCGACCCTCGTGCGGTAGGGACCGGCCACGATCCTGGCCCGCAGGATCTGCTCCATATCGATCGACGGTCCTGTCGGTATAGCCGCTTGGAACTCGGCCAATTCCTGCGCGGATGGCGTGAGCGTGCGGTCACCGCAGCCCGATGCCAGTAGCGCAAACCACACGCCCGCACAAAGAAGAAGGAGCCGCCGACGGTGCCGAGGTGTTTCCCTTCGCGCGCAATTCCAGCCTGGTGATGAACGTCTCCCGGCGCCGCCAGGGCATTGACATTCTGTTCCCCCGTGATATAGCTGTGCCCTTGTCATTTGATCCGCTCTGCGCAAACAGACTCCGACTGCCGGCCTCCGGCCGAACCGTACGCCGTGGCCTTGGTGTTACCACTGTCAATAACCTCTCCGAGGCGACCTGGACCCTGTTGACGTAGTGTCACCGTGTTGAGACCAGCGCTCGGTTACGCCTCAAGAGACACCCTTCCGTGAGACTCTCCACGCGCGTTGCGCACAGACCTACCCCCGCCCGGTGACATGTATCACCCGCACAACCATCTACATGTTCAGCCTTGGGACTGCCCGGCGGCGCTCGGCGCCTCAGTCAGCAAGCACTACAGGATCGGATGAAACGCTGTGCGTAGAGGCGCTCTCGGGGGGATCCGTACAGTAGACCGTTCACTTCCAGTGGTAGACGTGGATGATCTCGTCGTAGACTGCGTGGTCGTCGATGTGACGGATACCGTGACCATCTTGATTGCAAAAGGATCGATCACTATCACCGGCCTCACCGGTGTGCTCGTCATCGCTTGCGGCGACGCCGCATACACGACAGGACTCGTCGCAGCCAGCAGAATGCATAGCACCGCGGCGACCAGCACAGCCTTCCTCCGTCCAGCCAATTGCGCGCTTTCTCTCTTGTTCAAGGTCGAATCACCTCCTTGTCCTCCGAGATATTCCGAATCGCCCGTGAACACGCGTCACAGGCTTCTACCGATGCTCCATTGTGCACTCCATTCGCCAACCATCCACTCACTCAGACCTGAACAGGCCAGCACAGCAATCCCGGCCGACACGCGCCGGAGCAACCACACCGCTGTAGTGGTCGGACAGTGTAGTGAGTATATTGCAGCCTCGACTGCGCATTCACAAGTCCGCAATCATGCTGTCGGCAAGAATGTGGACGCAACAGAAATCAAAGATCAAACATCAAAAATCAGAGGGTATCGCGAAGCGATTCCGCAGTTTTGATTTTTGCATTTTGATTCTTGATCTTCCCTGGCCCGTCTTGCTTGCCATTGCATATTCCAAGGCTCCGACCACCGTGAAGACCGAGCAGGTACTCCGCTTGCCTTGAACCCGTGGCTTCAAGCCCCACTTCTTGAAGGCCGGCCGAAGGTCGATACTGTCACTGGGGGCATCGCTGGAAGGCGATCCGGCCAGCCCGTCCCGGGGGAACGTGACAGACGCCGTCAGAGCCACGCCGATGAATAGTCGGTGAGCGGCAGAGGCAAGACACCTGTCCCACATGGAGAATTCCTCATTTTCTTTCGCTTGCAGGAAGCAGCCAACACTCTGAGATCGTTCAGCAACGTCCGGACCATTGTGCTCTGCCGGGTGGAGGATTGCAGCTCATTCCTGCCCGCGCAGTCCGTGCGGCGCAGCAGTTGTCAGAATCACCATCATGAATTAGAATCACGGCGGACTTGTTGTGCCGCAAGGGAACCACGCTGTACAGAAAGGAACATAGATGAGAGGTCGCATGCCATCCAGTCCGGCTCGCATCCTGGGTGTCGGGTTGTTGGGGGTGTCTGTGACCCCTGCCGGGCTCTTCGTTTATGCTGGAGCCTTGTTTCGAGGGGCCAAATGAATCGACGCGAGTTCATCTCCGCATGTGGCGCGGCTTTGTCGTGTGCGGCAACCGGTTCCGATTTGATCTTCGGCGCGGAGCCGGGACGCAGCGACAGTCCGGGGATCGTCTGGCACCGGCATGAAGACTCCGGCCTGTTCGATCTCGTCGCCGTCGACGGGCGATCTCTGATCGATATCGAGGAGGACATTGGCCCGTTTGACGGTTTCTGCCACGTGATCGACGCCGGCAAGCTGGGCCGGGAGGTGCTTCTGAGGAGGGATCAACCGAGGGGCGAGTGTGGGCCGTTCCAGATCTCGCTGGGTCACCATGAAGGCTTTCCGGCAATTGCATGGCCTCGCGACGTACGCGTGCACTACTACGATTTTCTCTCCTCCAGCGAGGCGAACGGCCACCGCGGCGGCCTGTTGTCCCGCGGCGGCATCGACCTGATGCGCAGGCTGCGTGCGGCGGCGCGCTCGTTCGGCACGAATACGGCGCTGTTCGCCAGCGACTGCTCAATGGCCAACTTCTGTCTCTGGGGCGATGGGTTCGGGCTAACCCGCCTGCCCCCAGAGGCCAAACAACTGATGCTCCGCGACATCGACTCGCTGGTGAAACGATAGCGTCGAGGAGAAGATTATGGGCCAGAATGACGTGGGTCGGCGAGATTTCTTGAAGGCGATAGGATTGGGCTCTGCCGCCATGGCCTTGTCCGAACGGCCGCTCGATGGGCAGCAGAGCAACGCGAGGGCGGATGGCTTCATATCGATCGATCCGAAGCCGAAGTTTGAGCTTTCCCCCTATCTCTACATGCAGTTCATGGAGCCGCTCGGCGTCACGGACAGCTCGGTGGACGCCGCCTGGGACTTCGGGGCCGACCGCTGGCGCGAGGACGTGGTCGAGATCACCCAGGAGCTGGCTCCCACGCTCATGCGCTGGGGAGGCTGCTTCTGCTCGTACTACCGATGGAAGGAAGGGGTGGGTCCCATGAGCGAGCGCCGACCCATGCTCAACCAGCTCTGGGGCGGGGTCTACAACAACCAGGTGGGAACGCACGAGTTCGTGGACTTCTGCCGGCGCGTAGGGGCCGACCCTTTGATCGTGGTGAACTTCGAGTCGGATGGGCGCAAGTACTGGGCCGTATCGCCCAAGGGCGACGTCCGATCCGGGGACGCCAAAGAGGCCGGCGAATGGGTGGACTACTGCAACGGCCCCTCCAATGCCTCGCGACGGCAGCACGGCGTGAAGGACCCGTACAACGTGCGGCTCTGGCAGATCGGAAACGAGACCTCCTATGGCGAGGGCATGGACGTCGAGACGGCGGCGAAGAAAACCGTGGAGTTCGCCAAGACCATGCGGCAGGCGGACCCGACCATTCAGATCATCGGATGGGGCGACAGCGGCTGGGCCGCACGAATGGCGGAGATCGCCGGTCCGGAGCTTCAGTACATAGCCTTCCACAATGGTTTTGGGCCCGGCGGTGAGGCCTCGCCTCTCCACGGGATCGAGTACCGCAAGGATCCGGACAAGACCTGGGAGTACCTGCTGAGGGCCTGCAAAGCCCAGCAAGCCAAGCTCGACGACGTGCGCCGGCAGGTCGCGAAGTACAACATTCCGCTGGCCATGACCGAATGCCACTTCACCTTGCCCGGGCGCAACCGCTGCGAGGTGCTATCCACCTGGGCGGCGGGTGTGGCCAATGCGTGCACCTTGAACGTCCACGAACGAAACGGCGACCTGCTCAAGATCGCCACACTGGCCGATTTCTGCGGCACACGCTGGCAGAACAACGCCGTCATGATCCCCGTTCCCGCTGGCAAATCCTACATGATGCCGGTCGCCATGGTCATGAGTCTGTATCGAAGGCACTCGGGACAAGAGGCGGTTGAGGTGACCGGGACCCCGGACGGTCTCGACGTGGCCGCCAGCCGCACCGGCGACCGTTGCTACCTCCACGTGGTCAATACGCGTCGAACGCAGTCGGTCAAGTCCGCTTTCCAGGTCCGCGGCAGAAGGATCACCGCCGGTCGCGTGCACTGGTTCAGTCTGGATCCCGAGTTCGAGGTCTTCGAGTACCGCCCGGAACACACGTTCCCCGCTGAGGGCAGGCTGGACCTGAATTCAGCGTGGGCTTTTCCAGCCGCCTCGGTGTCTGCTGTGGAACTGACCCTGGAGCCCACGTAGGACCCCCAGCCGGAGTCATGGGAGCCTGTAGATGAGTCGAGAGACCAAGAGCATTGTGCTTCTCGTTGTGATCTGCACCGCGTTCGTCCCCCCGTCATCGTCCGGCGGGATCGACGGAAACACTGTCGATAGAGCTACCCTGAACGGCAAGCGCTTTCGGTTCTCATGGACTTCGGATGAAGGAGGCGGCGTCAACGGCGTCGCTACACTCAAAGAAGATGGCTCCCTTGAAGGGATTCGCAGCCCGAACGAGAGTGCGTGGCTTGTCGACGACTCGGGACGGCTGCTGTTCAAACATGCGGACGGCAGAGTCTCCACACGATATGACAAGGTCTGGCTCGAAGACGGACGGCTTCACTTCGATGGGCCTTTCCTCCTTCGGGAGGGTATCACTCACCACCTCGTTGAGATCGAAGGCGCCAGGTCTGAGCTGCGGTACGAGATGACAGCCGACCAGACGGCGAAGATCAAGTACTCGACACAACGATTCGTCTATCTCGATCCTGGGGAGAGTCTCAGCTTTCGACTCAAGAACGGTGCGAACAGGCAGATCCGTCTTGTGTCAGTCAAGGAATACCAGGACCCTGTCATTCACCTCACTCGCCGGGCGGACGTCGAGGTCGAGATCGACGGCAAGCCGATCTCGCTGACCTGCGCCCCTTACGTCATGCCTACCGAGGTGCGAGGACTCCGGATTCAGGCTGACACTACATCGGCATGGCTTAGGATTCCAAAACGCGTGCAGTTCGCCCTGTGGGACGCCTCCGATCCTATCGTGGATACGACTCTCTTCTGCTTTCCGTTGCCCGGCTACCGCCTCTTCTCCCACGGCATGCAGGCCTACAACGAACCCGTGCACCTGGGCGACCGGGACGGCGAGCCCGGTGGACAACGCTTCTATCACAACTACGGCGTCGATCTGGCCGGGTATGAAGGCCGGCAGAAGGTTCTGAGCTGCATCGACGGCACCGTCGTTCAGATCAACCCCGACGAAGGCGACCTCTCCATTCGGGACGATCGAGGCTTCGTGCTGTACTACGGCCACCTGGACTCGATTCTCCCCGACATCAAGGTGGGAGCCCAGGTCAGGCGAGGTCAGTGGGTCGGTCTGCTTGGCCGGCGCGGCGCATCCGGCAACTTCTCGCACCTCCACGTAGGAGGCTTCCTGTCCGAGTCTGCAATGGCCGAAGGTCGTCTCAATCGCAACCTCAATCTGTATCCCTGGCTGGTCGCCGCGTATCAACAGGACAGCGACACGAGCCTCTATGCCGTGGCGCGTCCTCACGGGATGGCCCTCACGGGGGACAAGGTGCTCTTTGACGGATCGCGCTCGATGGCGGTCAACTCGACCATCACTTCCTTCCAGTGGGAGTTCGATGACGGGACCTTCGCGGAAGGGCCCGGAGTGGAGAAGGTGTATGAGAAACCCGGATGCTACGCGGCCGCCCTGTGGGTCACGAACGAGCAGGGAGACCGTGACGTCGATTTCTCCTCGGTGAGGGTCTATTCCAGATCCGCGCCGCAAGACGTTATTGGCACGCTCTTCGTCACCTACGTTCCGTCGGCCCAAGTCCGCGTGGATCAGCCTGTCAACTTTCGGATCTGGTCCCAGGGCGCCAAGCCCAGAGCAATCCAGGTCGACTTCGGCGACGGCACGATCGTCCGGGGCTATCGTGAGTACTCCGCGATCACCCATCAATTCAAGAAGTCGGGGATCCATATTGTCACTGTCTCAGGCAGTGCGACGGGGCTGCCCGTGACCCAGAAAGTCAAGGTCGTTGTGGAGAACTAGTGCACACCAGAGCATGCTGGAATACATGCGATTGAAGCAGGAGAGACTATGCACGGGAACATGCGAAGGCTGGGGTTGACGTACCTTGCGTGGCTGACATGCTCGTCGGTGGTTCTCGCAGGTCCGGCAACAGATCGACGGATCATCACGACGGGCTCGCTGTTCGAGGAGATGGTGGACATGGCGCGCCTGGCGAGCTTTCCGGAACCCGCCTTTCGTACGGTGCAGTTCTCCTCCTACGATCACCGGAGCCGCCTTCCGGGTGGGCCCGACTGGTTCGCCAACGCGGATGGATTCGGAGGCGAGCCGATCCCAAACTTCGAGAAGGTCTTGGAAGCCCCGGATGCCAACGGGGTCGGCGAGTACCTGGTCGCTGACGTCAAAGGGCCGGGGGCCATCGTGCGTCTGTGGACGGCAGCTATCTCCGGGCACATCCGAATGTACCTCGATGGCTCGCAGACTCCGGTCTACGACGGCAGCGCGGATGACTTCTTTCACCGACCCTACGATCACTTCCCACAGATTCGGGACATCGACACAGATCGGTTCCGTCGGACCATATACCAGCGGGACGCCTCCTACGCGCCGATCCCATTCGCCAGGGGCCTCCGGGTCATCTGGACCGGCAACATCAAGGAGATACATTTCTACCACCTCCAGGTGCGCCTCTACGAAGACGGTGCAACCGTGGCATCCTTTCGCCCTGAAGACATCCACACGTACCAGGAGACGATTGACAGAGTGACTCTGGCTCTGGCCGATCCGGATGCGAATCTCACGGCACGGTCGTCAGAGCGCCCGCAACGGTCCGATGTGGACCTGGCTCCTGCCGAAAAGAAGACTCTGGTGCGCCTCGACGGCCCCCAGGCTATCGAACGGTTGAGCCTGCAACTGAGTGCAGGCGACCTCGACAAGGCCCTCCGGCAGACCGTGCTGTACATCACGTTTGACAACTACCCCTGGGGCCAGGTTCAATCGCCCGTCGGGGATTTCTTCGGGGCAGCGCCAGGCATCAATCCATACCAGTCATTGCCATTCACCGTTCGCCCGGATGGCACGATGGTCTGCCGGTTCGTGATGCCTTTTGAGCGGTCCTGCCGGATCGAGGTGTATAACGGCGGGGATCAAACGGTCGGTGTCAAGAGTTCCGTGGCATCCATGCCGTATGTCTGGAATGAACGAACGATGCACTTTCGAGCCCGATGGCGCGTGAGCCACAATCTCGTTGCGTCAAATCGGGAAGTGCAGGACCTGCCGTTTCTCCTGGCATCCGGCAAGGGCGTCTACGTTGGAACGGCGGTCTATCTGATGAATCCTGCTGCTGTGCCTACGCCCTACGGCAACTGGTGGGGCGAAGGAGATGAAAAAGTGTTCGTGGACGAGGATCGTGTCCCGTCGATCTTCGGCACGGGGTCGGAGGACTACTTCAACTACTCCTGGTCCTCGCCGGACATCTTCATCTATCCATATTGCGGCCAGCCTCGAAACGATGGTCCGGGGAATCGAGGCTTCGTCACGAACTACCGCTGGCACGTGCTCGACCCGGTTCCTTTCCAGAGCAGCATTCGCTTCTACATGGAGCTCTACAGTCACGAGCGAACTGCGGGCCTGTCGTACGCCCGCATCGGGCACCACTACGCAAGGCCGGGCCTGACTGACGATCACCAGGCCATCATGCCGGACGACCTCCAGCTTCCCAGGCTGCCGGAGAATTGGCAGCCGGCCGCAAGGATGGGCGCGGCAAACGCCGTCTTCTTCGCTGCTGAAGACATCATGGCAGACGGCGAGGACACCCACCTGGTGGACGGTCGCCTTTGGGCCGGCGGGAAGCTGCTTGTCTGGACTCCAACGAACGGCCGCGATCGCAAGAGCTTCAAGATTCCCGTCAGTGTAAGCAGCAAGGAGCAAATTCACGTCGCTCTCGCAATGACGGCCCAGTCGGGCAGGATTGCCTTCCGGCTGGACGACCGACCCGTCTCGTTGGAGAATGGCGCCCAGAACGTCGAGCTGCACTGCCCATACAGGACCCTGCTCCGCAGCATTGCGTTGACGCCCGTGGAGCTGGAGGCAGGGGACCACACACTTGCGCTCGAATGGGAGGATGCTCCCGATGACGTCAGCAATCCCCAGGTCGGGATCGATTTCATCTGGGTGCAGCGCAAGTAGCACGCACATCAAGGCGGACGAGTTCCGTGCTCCGGACAGATCGTTGGACCGCTCAAACGTCTCGATCCGATGCAGCTTTCGACCGTGCTCCTGCCGGATGCGTCCAACTGTCGACGGACTCAGTCCCGGCGGCTGACCCGATGGTGCCTGGTTGCCATGATTGACTCTCCTTCATGTGGTCTCAGCCGTCCGGCTTCCTGCTCACCGAGAGTTGCTACCCCATATCTTTCTGATCGTCTCCTCCTGTGAGTATCCAATAGGGCAACTCGGACTCTTGGTGTTGGCGCGGTAGTTGCCGTGGCTTTCGTTCGGGCAGGTGATCATCCGGCTGACCGGCATTTGCAGGTGGCCGTTCGGGTCGGTTGCCTTGAGCCAGTCATAGGCGTGGATCAGGAACTTGTTCCGATACTGTTCCGGCTGGAGGGAGAACCAGGAGATTTCGTCCCAGCCCCAGACGAAAATCGACTTGGTGTCGGCGATGTTGGGTGTCCGGCTGCGGCCGAAGTTGTCGAATTCGACCAGGTACGGCAGACTCTGGCAACTCCAGCCACTCGGTGAAATGCAGCCCTTGCTTCGCTTGTAGAGGCTGTCCAGATGACCCACCTGCAACTCGGCCTCATAAGGTCGTTCCGGGATCGCCTTGATCCGCATCGGGAAGGAGTTGAAGTCCAGGAGGCTGACGCCGTCCACGATCATGCCGCCGGTGGGCACGTGAGCGTCGAGCAGCACCAGGTGACGGCGGGCGTGGGTCTTCGCGTAGGCGCGGATTCTGGCTATGACGCGGGACCATTCCTTCAGGTCGCGATCGGCCATGCCGATCAAACCCACCTGGCCCAGGTGCAGGGCCTCGCAGCCGAGGTCGATGTACGAACCCGCCAGATAGTAGAACCACAGTTGCGTTTCCGGCCGGGTCACATCGGGAACACTGGCTCGGCCCCAATGGTTGGCCAGCTTGCCGTCCTTGTTGAGCATCGCGTCATACGAGAACGTCCGGTCCTCGACGGGAAGGCCGAAATCCGTGAACGCCCAGGCCGGAACCTTCACGCGTTCCACGTCTCGGCTGATCGTCTCGAACAGGCAGCCCTGGAAGATGACATCCGGGTCGAAGGCACGGACCTGCGAGATGAGCGCTTTCGCATCCTCCCAGAAGTTGGGATCGTTCAAGCGACTTTCGCCATTCCAGCGGTAAATGGCTCGGCCGATGAACTTGGCTCCTACGTCGCGGATCAGGCGCACGTCGTCGTCCCGATACAGGTACTCCCGATTGCCTTCGGTCTTCCCCGTGACCAGGAAATACGCCATCGTCACGGAGCGATCCAGGTAGTTCTCCAGCACCTCCCGCGAGATGGTCCCTTCGAAACGATAGCCCTCGAAATCCCACGTCGTCGACTGGGCAATGACCTGTGTCCGCATTGGCAGTACCAGACAGGCAAGACAGAATCTCATCCACATACCCATTTCTCTCATGGCGTATCATCTCCAGACCATCCGACGCATTGGTCGTAACGCAACCTTGCTCTTTGCTGTGGATCATTATATCCAAGGCCACGGGAGCCGTCCCCACTCCTGCAACTACAGGCCCAGCCCGCCAGGCGAGGCTGGTTGCAGGAGAATGACCCAGTCGCCCTTCGTCGGAGGTGAAAGGCGGCTCGTGCCTTTATTCTCGATGCGATCGGTGGTTGCGGAGTACCTGCCGTGCACCGGGTCGAACCAGCGGCCCCTGAGCGGTGCAGGAAAGGCGGATACGTCAATCTCAATGACGTCATTGTTTGGCAAGTAGGCCACAGCAAGATCTCCGGAGGCGGTTTTCGCCAACACCATGCGACGGGTCACGTCATCCGCTTGATTGCGGATGAGTTCGTGCGCCGGCTCCAGACGCCACCACTCGATGGCAGCCAGGAAGTCGTGCAGGTATTGCATCTGGAAGGCGCTGTCCCATTGAATCGCCTTCTTCCAGTAGTCGTACTTCTGGGGATCAGTGACCCATTTCCATATGGCGCCGCCGCCCTGCGGGACTTTGGGCGGCACATCGCCGGCGCCGTAGGTATAGCCCATGCCGCCCGAGAGCCACGTCCGCCACGCCAGCGATCGTGCGTCCACGGCTCGCCATCCGTTTTCGCCCTGGGCGTCATACATGGCCTCCAGATTGATGACAGGCTTGTGCGGCTCGTGGCGGTAGAGATGCAGGACCCACCCGATCGCGTGATGAGCGCACCAATCCAGATGGCCTCCGTTGTGTCCGGTCTGCACGCCGGCGACATCCAGGTACGACTCGTCGTAGTATGCATCTGAGAACGTCGGCGTGGGTTGGTTCCAGGGCGTGCCCGGGTGCTGGGTGATCAAATGGACAGCCGTGGCCTCGCGGGCGGCGCGGCCCACCTCGTTGCCCAAAGGCATGAACTCACTGTCGAAACTCGGCGAGAAGGCCACGAAGTTGCCGAACAACCTCCCGATGATGTTCCGGGCAAACAGGCAAGCCTTGTCGGCCTCGGGATAGCGCTGGACGGGCTCCATCAAGCCGACCAGCAGTACCACCAGACCCGCCTCATTGGCGCGTTGAACCTTCTGCTCGAAGGACTGCCAGTACGCCGGGTTCCATTGAGAGCATGCTCTGTCATTGAATGGCCTTTCCCCATGCCGGTCGGACGAGCCTGCCCACACGGACGCAGGCGCCACTTGAACGAGCGTGAAGTGTTTGGCTGTTCGGTCCGCCAGGTAGGCGGCCCACTCGTCGTCACTGGCTCGCATCGGTGCCGCCCAAGCGGTGTCTCCCATCCACAGGAATGGGGTCCCGTCGTTGTACACCAGGTAGCGGCGGTTCTCGCTCCCCTTCAGAAAACCATGCCGGTAGAGCGAATTGTCACCACGATATGGTGAGACCTCCACCGCACCACGCTGCCTGTGCAGCCCTGAATTGGCAACGTCAGAGCACTCCGCCTCCCATTGCCACGTGCCCGCAACCGGGAATGCACAGCGGATTCGGAAGATATCCCCACCGTCCCAGAAGCCATACGCACGGAGTGTGCGACCGCCGGGCCCGACACAGCTCACGCGCAAGACCACGTCGGCGTAAGGATTGTCGTAGTGGCGCGTGCTGGTCAAGGCACGTTCCCACCGCTGCCAGGTGTGCGGACGCGGCGATCCCCCCACCCCCAGCTCTGCCATCACATGTGTGCTGGCCCGCCAGGGGCGCCGGGCATCCCTCGTCATATCGTCGTCACCGATGGGGGAGAGACAATATGCGGCTGCCGGCGGTGACGTGCCGACGCCCAGCGCAATCAGGCCCAGCCCTGCAAGAACCCATGACAGAATCCGGTGGCACATTGCAGTCTCCTTCAGAGACTTCACCGCAGGACACTCCCGCCGCGTCCTACGAAGATTCCGCGGCTGCCTTACTGGAATGGCGATCATCAGGATATGGTATCACGAGGGCCTTGTGCAAGCCAGTCCCAACCCGCGGCTCCTGTCGCACGTCCATAGGCCGGTCCCTATGAAGCAACCGGCCGACGGCCAAACTGGTTGTCCCTGTCGAGGAAATAGACCCGATCGAAGACGAAAGCGTCCCAGATGATGCTGTCTAACTTGCTGTGGCGAGTCCGTTCCGTGCGGCGCCGAGCCGGGCTGCACGGCTGCCGCGTGGCGTCTGTCCGCTGGGATGAGCGCCATGCTGCGTCAGGCGACGCCGGCGACGGTCTCACCAGCCTTTTCGCATGAGCACGATCGGGACGGTTTGGAGCAGAATGTAGGCGTCCAGGAGTATTGACCTGTGCTGGATATAGAGGATGTCATACCTCCGCTTATGCTCGGGTTTCAGGTCGTAGCTCGCGCGTATCTGCGCCAGGCCCGTGATTCCCGGACGCACGGTGAGCCTCACTCCCTGGAGAGCTTCGTATCGATCCACGAAACAGGGACGTTCAGGGCGTGGGCCGACCAGGCTCATGTCGCCCTTGAGGACGTTGAGCAACTGTGGCAGTTCGTCGATCCTCGTTCGTCTCAGGATGCGACCGATGGGCGTGACCCGACGGTCCTTCGCCGAAGCCCAGACAGGCCCTGTGTCGTTCTCGGCCCCGTCGATCATCGTTCGAAGTTTGTACAGCGTGAAGACCACGCCGTTCCTGCCGACTCTCCGCTGCCGATAGATCACCGGGCCACAAGACGTCAGCTTGATCAACAGCGCCGCGACCAGCATGATGGGCCAGGTCACCATGAGAATGATGCCAGCGACGACCATGTCAAAGACTCTCATAGGAGGATCCTTCTCTGGCGTTCGCAGCCTTGACACAGCTTTTCGCAGATGATCCCCGCCTGCGCGCGGTACTTAAATCACGGGAGTCCCGAGGCCGTCAACTCGACGCTCGTCAGCCCCTCGGCCATCGCATATCGCACGAGACCCGCTATGCTTTCGATGCCCAGTTTCTTCATGATCCGGCTTCGGTGCCATTCGACGGTTTTCGTGCTCAAGCATAGCACTTTGGCCATCGTCTTGGTGGATTGGCCTTCCGCGATGAGTTGAAGCACCTCGCGTTCCCTGGCCGTCAGCTCCGTGCCGGCGGCGCACCTGTTGTCCCGAGAACGGTTGATGTAGCCATCGACCACCATGCGGCAGATCTGGGGGCTCAGGTATACCCGGTGCGAGGCGACGCTGCGTATGGCCGTGATGAGCTCGTCCACCGAGCAGCTTTTGGGCACGTACCCGGATGCCCCGGCCTCAAGCATCTCCTGCACCGAACGCCGGTCCGCAGCCGGCGAGAACGCGATGACCTTCATATCGGACCGTTCATGCACGATCTGCCGAGTGGCTTCAACGCCATTCAGGTTCGGCATGGCGACATCCATGACGACGACATCCGGATTCAGGTCCAGGGCCAGGCGCACTGCCACGCGTCCGTCTTCGGCCTCCCCGGCAACTTCTATATCTGGCTCCTTGGCTATGCATAGGGCGATGGCCCTTCGCAGAAGCTCGTAATCATCTACAATCAGGACTCTGATCGGCATCTTCGTTTCTCCGTGCGGCTCAGTCGAGAAAACTCTTCAGGCGCCGGTAGAACGTGAACGGATTCCAGTCTCCGACCGCGAGTCGCGGCAGATCGAGCAGACTCGGGGGTTCTGCCACGCTGATCGTGTCCGGGAACGTGCGGCAGGAGAGGGTGAATCCAAAGGTCTTCAGGATCGTCGTGGTGCCTGCGGTAGGACCCTCCTCATCCCCAAAGGGATAAGCGAAATACTCGATTCGGTGTCCGAGAATCTCCTCCAGGATCTCCTTGTTGCGGCCAATCTCCGTCATCTGCTCCCACTCGGACAGCAAAGACAGCATCGTGCCGTTGTGGGTGTACCCGCCAACGGTGACCAGCGGGCACTCTTGAAGCTTGCTGAGTTCCTGAACGCCCAGAACGGCGTGGCTATCGACCTCTCGGCCGGAACCATCCAACCCCCCGGCGATTTCCGCGACAATCTCTTGTTGCTCCGATGGCATCTTCCCGGACAAGACCTGGTACAGATCATCGAAGGCGCGGAACCTGTCGTACCGGCTCGCCAGAGGCCAGCAGCACGGCCGGCCGTCCAGGTCGATCACAAGTCGATCCCGGGAGCTGCTCGCGATCAGGGCGTCCTCCAGCACGTCCCACCAGAATCGCGTTCTCCCGATAAGGCCTGCCGATGGAATGAACACGGCGGCGGGGACTTCATATCTCTCCAGCACGTCCTTGGCGGTGTACAGAAGGTCGGCGTATCCACCGTCGAAGGTTACCACCACGGTATGATCCCTGAAAGGAGTGGCGGTCTGCAAATGCCACTTCAACTCGCCCATCGATATGACGTTGCAGTTCGTAGCCAGATACTCCATCTGCCTCTCGAAGTTGCACGGCTGAACCGCAAGTCTCAAAGGATCGTGGGACAGCAGGGCTATCCGACGATATTGGAGAATCAGGCATCTGTCGGCCGTGCAACGCCCTGCCGGACGTATGGCGCCGACCGATTGCTCGATAAGGAAACGAGGCATCTCTCTGATCCCTTTCATCGATCAAAGCGTCAATCGGAAGGGTGACGACCCATTTCCCCTGGTGACTCCGGTCACTTCCGTGGAATCCCTTCGCGGGGGCTCCTGCATTGCATAGGTCGCCACCCCCTGGGACCTTCTGCTCCTGTCCTTGTGCTATCGGCACTATGGACGGCATACGGGCAGAGGACAACTCCCGACTCAAGCCAGCAAAAGCCTCGATCTTGCAGGAGAAAACCCCCTGGCCGACCCAGCGAATTGCTGGCGATGACCAGGCGTTTTCCCAGCGAGCAGACGTGCAGGACCCGGCGGCTCCATCGGCGCAGCCTCAAGACGGTCCTTCAGAAATCGAGCGAGGTCAATCCTTCCCGAATCGCGCATTTGACCAGATCAGCCGTGTTCGACACCCCAAGCTTGTTCATGATGGCGCGGCGCCTGGCGTCGATGGTCTTGGGACTCACGTGCAAACGCTTGGCGGTCTGCTTGACGGTGAATCCCTCCGCGAGAGACTGGAGAATCTGGCGTTCGGTGCCCGTGAGTTCCCTGGGAGAAGAGTTCCCATCCGCAGGAACGCCGCGTATATAATCCTCAACGATGATATCTGCGATCCGCGGGCTGAGGTAGTGATCGCCCACGGCGGCCGCGTTGATCGCTCTGCACAACTCATCGAACACGTGGGACTTGAGTACGTATCCCAGGGCTCCCGCTTTCAGCGATTCCCTGATGATGCGCTTGTCCGCGTGCACGGACAGGATGATCACTCTCGCTTCCGGACGTCGCTCACAGATTTGGCGGGTCGCCTCCACGCCGTTCAGGTCGGGCATAGTGACATCCATGATGATCACATCGGGACGGAGTTCCTCGGCAAGGCGCACGGCTGTCCGGCCGTCTTCCGCTTCGCCCACCACCTCGATTCCGCCGTGACTCTCAAGGAGCGATCTCAGTCCTTGCCGAACAATCGTGTGGTCATCCGCGATCATGATCCTCATAGCGACGGTCCCCTTTCCTTGTACTGCGCACATCTCTCAGGGGCGCCACAATCACGACAGACGTTCCTTTGCCACGTCCAGATTCAATTCTAACGCTCCCTCCCAAATAGTCCAGCTTCTCCTGAACGTTGAATAAACCGAATCCCCCGGATTTCGAGACGGCTCGGCCCTCCGGAGCAGGCCGAAGACCAATCCCATCGTCTTGCACGGTGATCTGCACTGTCTCTGCGATTCGGTGAATGCTCACGTCAACGTGTTTGGCCTTCGCGTGTTTGATGACGTTGGTCAGCAATTCTCGCACGACGTGAAACAGGGTGACACTCGTTTCCTCGTCGAGCCCCAGGGGATGCCGGTCGGCCGTGAACGTGCACTCGATTCCGTGTCGGTCCTGCACCTGCTGCATCAGCCACGACTCCACGGCCCCCTCGAACCCGACTTCATACAGCACGGGATTGCTCAGTTCGAAAGTCAGGGAATGCGATTCCTGGATCACCTTCTCGATCTCCTCACAGGCCTCGTTCAGGACCTTGGACACGTTCTCCCCCGACGACGCTGCCGCCAACGACTGCAGAGTGAGCTTGGTCAATGCCAGTCGTTGGCCGATCTGATCGTGGACTCCCACGGCGATGCGCCGCCTTTGGCGCTCTTCAGCAAGCGTCAGCTCAGCCGCAAGGTCCCTGAGCCGGGCTTGATAATCCAGAAGTTGTCGTTCGGTCTTCTTGCGTTCGCTGATGTCACGCGTTACGCCTACGATCCCGACGGCCTTGCCCCGGGCGTCACGCAGGAAGTTGGCCCTGACCTCGACCCAGAGCGCCGTCCCATCTTTGCGGACTTCCTCGACCTCTACCATTCTCGATCGCAGTGGGTCCCCTTTGCCGGTCCTCTCGACCGCCATCTCCTCGGCAAGGACCTTCCGCACCAATTCGTAGGAAGCCGGTGTCAGGATTTCGCTCGCCTTCTTGCTGAGCATCTCATCCACCGTATATCCCAGCAGCCGTTCCACGAACGGACTGCAATACGTCAAACGGAGGCTCAGGTCTGCGGTCCAAATCATGTCGGACGCGTTGTCGGCCAGCAGGCGGTAACGAGATTCGCTTTCTCTCAGGGCTTCCTCCGCTCGTCGTCGCTCGGTAACGTCGGTGATTACGGACTGTGCACCCGTCACCTTGCCGTTGCGCACAATCGGGCTATCCAGGTAGTGTACGGCGATCTGCCCCCTGGGCGTCATGACTTCGTATTCGCCTTCCTGCGGAATTCCCTGCCGCAGCAGCGCCCAATCCCGGGCGGCCTTCTCCCGATAGAATTCGACGACAAAGTCCACATGATTCCGCCCGATGAGATCGGCTCTGTGGAGACCGTACTCTTCGACGTATGGGTTGACGTCCGTGACGATCCCGTCCAAATCGAGAATGACGATGACCTCCCGGGCGTTTTCGAAGAGCTCCCGATATTTCTCCTCGCTCTCGCGCAGCGCTCTGTCGGCCTGCTTGAGCTCGCTGATATCGCGGATGACCATGCTGGTTCTGGACATGCCGCTCTTGTCCCGGAATATCAGACTGGTGATCTCGCCTGGGAACCTCGTCCCGTCTTTGCGCAGGAAGGTCAGCTCGCCCTGGAACTTGCCCGTCCGGGCACGTTCCTCCAGGGCAGGGGCAAATCGGGGATCCGTCGTGTCAATCACGGCGGAGCGCCCAAGCCGGCATATCTCCTCCTCGGACCGGCCGAACATCTGACAGGCGGCGGCATTGGCAGCAAGAATTCCGCCGTCCGGCGAGGTGAGAAGGACCCCGTCCAAGCAGTTCTCGAACAACGAGCGGAACCGCTCCTCGCTCTCCCGCAACGTCGCTTCCGCCCCCCTGCGCTCGGTGACGTCCTGCCCAACAGACAACAATCCGACGACATTTCCTGCACTGTCCTTGAGTGTCCGGTCATACCATTCAATCTCGCGTTCGCGCCCATCTTTGGTCACAATGGGATTCACGTTGCCGCGCGTCTGGAGGCCGCCAATCGCGTTCAGAAACAGAGTGCGGGTACGCTCCCGGTCACGCTCCGGCAGAAAAGTGCTGAACCAGTCTCTGCCCTGCACTTCTGCAGGGGTATATCCGGAAATCTCTTCCATGTACCGATTCACTCGGACGATGCGCCCCTGGGTGTCCGTTACCAGCACAATGGCCCGCGCCGTCTCAATGATGCCTTCGGCAAAATCCCTTGCGCGCTGCAGCTCCTCCTGCGCCCGTCTGCGTTTCGTGATGTCGGTCAGGACGGCCTGCACACCAACCACCCGACCGGCTCGTCGTATCGGGTTGTCGTGATACTCGACGGAGACAATCCCTTTCGGGGTCACGACGTCCATCTCACCTTCGACCGGTTCTCCGCCACGGAGGACCTCAAAATCGGCCATGGCTCTGGCTCTGTGGTCGCCGACGACGAAGTCAAACAGCCTCCGTCCGATCAACTCCTCTCGCGTGAAGCCGTAGTCCATGACCAGGCGATTGACGCGGGTGATATTCCCTTCGAGATCGACCAGGAGGATTGCCTCCCGCGCGTTCTCGAACAGGCGTTTGTATTCCTCCTCGCTCTGGCGGACTTTCTCCTCTCGCATCCGGAGTTCGATCTGGCGAGCTTCCAGTTCGGCGGCGAGGGAAGCGGCGTCCTGTTGGTTGGCCGCTTTGCGGAACTCGACTATGTCTTGCCTGACCTGTCGTTGTGTCCGCTCACGAAGGCTCCCGGGTCCGTCCGGACCCGAATGAGACAGCCCACCTTCGTCAACCGGCATCCTTTCGTCTTTGGCGCCATCCGACATTGTCCGTTCCCTTCCCGCAGCTAAGGCGACACCGACAGCCTCGCACTTCCCTGGACTTATCTCGCCGCATGGAGTCATACTCCATGGACGAGACGAGTCCGACGAACTCAACTAAAAATCGAGAGCGGTTCACCCCTCTCGAAGTGCCCACCTCACCAGACCGGCCACGGCAGGGGCTCGCAGCCTGTGCGTGACGCCGCGGCGACCGGCGTCCACAGTCTTGCCGCTCATGCGCGAGCGAGCGGCAATCCCTGTGACGGTCTGCCCTCCCACCAGGAGTCGAAAGACCTGACGCTCGATGCCTGTGAGTCCATTGATCGCAACGACACCGCGCGCAGAGAAACCCTGCACATGGTCCTAGACAATGATATCCGCGACTCGCGGACTCGAAGGATGGCTCACGTCCGACGAGGATCTCGTCACCCGTGTTGGTCAACGGCCTCATACGCATGACCTTTCATGCTCTCGACGGGGCGCCTCGTCTGAGCGGCTGCCATTATACCCACAGCACCCCAGTAGAGCCACAA
>JAFGJR010000021.1 GCA_016928975.1 Sedimentisphaerales bacterium
TCCCGTTGCCCCAGGCATAGTCGTACTCGACGCGGAAGAGCACCCACTCGCTCTGCCACCAGGTGATGTAGGGGCCGACCTGCCAGCAGTATGGATGGCTTGCCGGGTAAGCCAGCGGAACGAGAGAGACACCGGGCAGAATGGCGTAATCCTTGCTTGCCGGCTCGTAGTAGTCGCCGCGGACCCCTATGATCAGGTTCTGTGCGATCTTGCTCTGGAGATAGCTGTAAGCGCCCCAGGCATTGATCGTGTCCCGTCCCGAGCCATCCGGCGCGAGGATATCCCGATTCAGGACGTAGGCTTCGCTCCGCCACTCGATATTCCGGTAGAGCGCCCGGTCGGCCGGCTCCCAGAGCACCGACAAATCTGCACCAAGCACGCGTGTACCCAGTGCATCATTCCGTGTCACGACAGTGGTCGGGTTCACCTGGATGTCCCACTCGTCGCTCCAGCCGAACAGCCCGCTCAAGCCGAACTCCAGGTATGTGTCACGGGACAGGTCGCGGTAGTTCTTGTAGTGGAACAGGAGCGACGGCGTGCCCAGGGTATCGCCATCGAACAGACGCTCGTTCTCCGGGCTCGTGACCTGGAGCGTGAGCCCGTGGTGAGCGCCCGCCCATTCCGGCAGCGACCACTCCACGGAGGCGCCGGTCTGGTGGAGCCCTTCCTCGCCGAAGACCTGCCGCAGGACCAGCGGATATTGCACCTGGTCGAGCGCATCCCCATGCCAGCGGTTGACCACGCCAAACTGCTGACGGAAGCGGCCCAGGTCGAGGATCGCGCCAGGGATCAGTGTGAAATGCGAGTAGTAGGCCTCCTCCACCTCGACCTGGCCCTCCCGGTCAATCTCCAGGGTGGCCTTCATCTTGGAGAAGGGGTCGAGATAAGACTGAAAATTCACTTCCAACGCCCTCAGAAAGACATCTGAGCGTTGCCTCGTTCCATCCTGGTTTCTGTAGTAGGCCAGGAGATCGCCCGATACGCTGATCTCCGGGTTGAGTTGCTGGAGACTGAGCCCGCGCGACTTGTAGATGGTCTCCTCCGGAGATTTCTCCTGCTTCTTGGGGCCGGCCAGGCCTTCCGCCAGCGCGCGCAACCGAGCCACCTCATCGCCGGCTTCGTTCGGCTCGCCCTTGAGCGCCTGGATTTCGGCCTGCAACCGGCCGATTCGTTCCTGTTGAGCCCGGTCTTCCTCCTGCATCCGTTCGATCTGTTTTGTCAGTTGGTCCAGTCGGTCCTGGAGTTGCCGCATTTCCTCTTGCCGGCCTGGTTCGGCGGGACCGCCCGAGATGGGCTCGCTGACTGTCGCCCGGCTCGCGGTGGCCAGAATCGCCGGCAAGAAGAAGACAGCAATCAAATACACAGCGGTTGGCATATGATTGTCCTCCTTTTCAGAGGTCCTGCATCCTTTGAAGATGGGTCGGAGACGTTAACCAACCGACCGATCTCCAATCGTCGTGGCACACGATCGCACCGGTCCAGAGCGTCTGCCTACCCGTACGCGGAAATGATCAGGAAAGCGGGAGGAGCGGTGGGGCGCGCAGGAAGATAGAACCCGCAAAGGGTGAAGTGATAGCAACCACCGAATCACAGGTGAATTCGGGCGGCATAGCCAGGGGTGTCAGCCCCGGAGTGGAATCCCAGTGAATTCCCGTCGCTTGGGCGCTGGACAAGAAATTGCAGGCCGCACACGGGCGATCGGAATCGAGCGGAGCCCGCCGGTTCGCATGGGCGGCCGGACAATCGTCATCGTGCAGAAACGGCACGGCCCACGTGATCAACACGTAAACCATAGCGATCCCCAATGCCAGGGTTCTGTACGTGCTCATCTGCTTGTGTACAAGTGCATACATAGTTGTCGCCTGCGATTCCGTCAGCGTATGGGATTCTATGCGTCCACAAACGGGTGTGTCAAGCATGAACAGGAGAATTGTGCAGGGGCCCGAGACCATCGTTCTCCTTGCTGCCGGTACCGCGCTGTCGCTGGAGTCCATGGCGATTCTCCGTGTTCCTGGTGCGATTTGGCTGCGGCCATGCTCGTGTGAACGCGTGGCGTTTCTGCCTGGTTCCCTCGGCCGGGAACAGAGATGAATTCCTCCTCATTGCCTTTTGCTTTGGGCCCATCCATGCTATGGTGGAGCCTTGAAAGGAGCATAACGATGCTTGGTACTATCCTGGCTGCCTTGGCGCTTGCCATGCCTGTCATCACGTGGGAGAAGGCAAGCTCCGTCCCTGTCTCAGCGACTCTGGACCCGGTCATGGCGGACAAGACGTCGCCCATAACACCTGCCGCTGTCGAAGTCTCCGGCTTGCTGGGCGAGCGGATCCGTGCCCACGCCTTCAACCGCATCATGAACATCGACGAGGACGTGCTGCTCGGCGGTTTTCGGTCACGGCCGGGCTCTCATCCCTGGATTGGCGACCCCGAAGCCGTGACCGCATGCCGACGGGCCGGGGACCTTCTCGCCTCGGTGTTTCCACGTGAGCGGAGCATCCTCAAGGCGGGAACCCACGTCGGCATGGCGGCGACCTCAGTTCTCGAGCCAATCGTGCTGCTCTACCGGGCGACGGGCGAGCAGAAGTACCTGGACTTCGCTCTGTACATTGTCAGTTCCTGGGACGAGCCGGGCGGGCCCCAAGTCCTGTCGGCCATGCTCAAGGACAAGACCGTTCTGGCCGTCGGGAATCGCAAGGCTTATGAAATGCTCTCCAACTATGTCGGCCTGTGCGAGCTCTATCGAGCCACGGGCAAGGCGGAGTTCCTCCAGGCTGCCCAGTACGCCTGGGAAGACGTGAATGCCAAGCGGCTCTATATCACGGGCGGCGCCAGTGCCGGCGAGCACTTCCAGCTTGACGGTCGGCTCCCCAACGATGTCGGCTCACACATTCAGGAGATGTGCGTCACCACGACCTGGATGCAGCTTTGCTGGCAGCTCTTTCGCCTGACGGGTGAAGAGAAATATGCGGCGGCTCTCGAACAGGTCCTGTTCAATGAAACGCTCGGCGCGCAGAAGCCTGACGGATCGGGCTACGCCTACTTCACCCCCCTGGAGGGGCAGAAGCCTTTTCGGCCGGATTCTCCCGGGACCCGTGACATGGACTGCTGTAATTCCTCCGGACCGCGTGCACTGGGCTTGGCGCCGACCTTCCTGGGCACGGTAGATGACGATGGCTTTCGCATCAATACATTTGCCCCGGCGTGCTGGCACGTGACCATGAGTGGCGTGCCGGTCACGATTACGTTGAGAGGCGGCTTCCCAAGTGACGGCGTCGGTACGATTCGGGTGGACCCACAACGCGATGCGAGCTTCACTCTGGCTCTTCGGATTCCGCGCTGGACGTCAAGGGCTCGTGTGCGGGTCGGCGACGAAGTCTTCCAGGCCGAACCGGGGACATACCTGACGGTCGAACGCCTGTGGCGGCACGGCGCTGTGGTGGAGTTCTCCTTCCCATTGGTTCCGCAAGTCCGTGTCGGCTCGGGCTCCAACGAAGGCCGCGTGGCGGTGACGGCAGGGCCCCTGGTCCTTGCCCTCGATCGAGCGGACAATCCTGGAATCCGAATCCCGCAGTACGTTGCGCTGGTGGGTCTGACGGCGAAAGACCTGGCGTTTGAAAGCCAGCCTCCGGTGACAATCCCGCACAAGCCTTCGCCTCGTGTGCCGAATTGGCGGCATTCGGAGAATAGCAGATATTGGCTCATCTACGGCGGTCGGAGATAGCTCTATTGGCGGACGGGCGGCTCACACGACTCTCTTCGAAGAAAATCGGGCTCCGTGCGTCTTTGCACATAGAAGCGTCGGCATCTCAGTCGCCGGCTGCGCAGATGGACACAGGAGCTTGTCATGGTTGAGCCACAGAGTGAGGCTATCTATCGGGAAGTCCAGCGGTGGAGTCTCACGTCTCGGTGCCTGTTAATGGCGTTGTGCCTCTTGGGTGTGGCCGGCGGGGTCGTTTCCGCAGTCGTGATACTCACGCGGGACACCTGGCAATGGGCTTCGCTGCCTGTTGTCGCGTTCTGCGGAATTCTCATTCCGATGGGCGTCGGCCTTCTGATCTGGGTTGCTCGACTCGAAACGGAGGTTCGCCAGGACGGGCTGTACATCCGCTATGTCCCGTTCCACCGGCGTTTCAGGCGGTTCGCGCTACAAGACCTGAGCGAATACCACGTTCGCACGTATCGACCGCTCGTTGAATACGGGGGCTGGGGCATCCGATACGGCTGGAAGGGCCGAGCCTACAATGTCAGTGGCAATCGAGGCGTGCAGCTTATATTCAAAGATCGCCGCCGGCTGCTTGTCGGCTCCTCAAGACCGTCTGAGCTTGAAGCGGCAATCCGCTCGATTGTCCGTGAGAATTGAGGTCGACATTCCGCTCTGCCAGGGATGTTGGCACGTGGGCTCTATCCGATGACTCGACGGGGAGACAACTCATGATGCAGTTGGAAACGAGAGAAGATGTTCAGCCGATCTGTCCGCATTGCCTGACGGAGCTAAGGGCTCTCTGGACGCAGATGATCAGCGGAATTTTGGGCAAACGCTATGTGTATTTCTGCCCCCATTGCCGCAAGGTGCTCGGGGTGTCCCACCGCAAGGGTTTCTGGATGGGATAGCCGGAGAACACGCGTATGTTGACAATCGTCACCGGGTCGACAGAGGGGCTGTCGCAGGCGTTGCAACGTCTACTTTTTCGTGGACAACCCGGCGGCGGGGGAGTACACAAGATGCGTGAGAACGGCCCGAGGGCCTTGCTATGCATTTTGGCAGAGAAGCAGCGTCGCCTATTCCATGGGAGGAAGTGACGATGCCACACGAAATCACGCGACGTAACATGATGAAGCGAGCGATCGGCACGGCTGGTCTCGTGGCTGGCCTCCCGCCCATCGCCGCCTGGCAGGCGCACTCCGCCTGCGCAGCGTCATCCGCAACGGAGGCACCAGCCAACGCTCCGAGCGCACCTGTGGCGATCCAGCGGTGCGAGTCCTTCGAACCCCAGTTGTTTCGAAGAAAGCTGGATGCCGTGCTGGATCTGATCGGGGGGATTGGTGCTCTCGTCCGAGCCAAGACCGTCACGATCAAGATCAATCTGACGGGCATGAGCTGGGACCCTTGCTGCGGCCTGCCCGCCCAGGAGACCTACATCACTCACCCCTCAACCCTCGCTGCCCTTTGTGCCGCACTGAGTGATGCAGGGGCTCGGCGGATTATCGTAGTCGAGAACTACTACCGCGACGAGCCCCCCGAGGAGATTCTTGCAGCCGCTGGATGGGACATCGCGGCCATCAGGTCCGCCGGCGGGCACAGGGTCAGCTTTGAGGATGTGCGCAACCGCGGGTCATGGCCGGCCTATAGCCGTTTCAAGGTTCCCTGGGGTGGATTCATCTATCCAGCCTTTGACCTGAACCAGCGATTCGAGAAGACGGACGTGCTGGCATCGCTCTCGAAGCTGAAACAACACACCTGTGCCGGTGTGACGATGACGATCAAGAACATGTTTGGCAGTACCCCCTGCGCGTTGTACGGGAACGATGCCCCGAACGAGAACGCTTTGGTCCACAGGACCTCCATGTTCCACTCAGGTCGCAAGCGTCCGTCGGCGGGAGTCCCTGACGAGCTCGCGCATGGTTTGTCCAACTCGGCGATGGTGCGAGTGCCCCGGATCGTGGCCGACATCTACGGGGCTCGTCCGGTGGATCTGACCGTCGTAGATGGCGTTCGCACGCTGGCGGGAGGGGAAGGGTCATGGAATAGGGGGATCAGGATGGTCGAGCCCAAGGTGCTGCTGGCAGGGCGAAACGGAGTGTGCGCCGACGCGATCGGTACAGTCGTGATGGGATTTGACCCGCAAGCTGCAGACACGAAACCTCCATTCCCTGGTCACAACTACTTGAATCTCCTGGCGGCGGTGGGGATGGGAACGAACGATCCGAGCCGGATCGAGGTTCTCGGCCTGTCGTTGAAGGAGGCGATGTGTCCGTTTGATCCGGCACGAGCCCGGTCACGGATGAGATATGACCAGACGTCGGATACATCCGTGGTTGTGTAGGCACGTTATTGGATCATTCAAGCGAAGGCAAGCGAGGGCTCCCCGGACGGAGCGATGGGCACAGGATTGAAACCAGGGGTCGTCCACTTGCCAGGTCTCGCCCCGTGTCACTTCTTGCGTGTCATGCCGTCTCCCAGCAGGGGAAGGACGTGGGTCGCCTCCGTACGGCCGTAGTTGAAGACTGTGAAACCTCCCGTCTTCGATTGGCGGGTGAGGTCGATCTGTTCAATCAACTTGCAGACATCCGTGGGGTCGCTCCAGGTGCTCAGGCCGATCCCAGGATAGCAGGGAACCCTGCCGGCCCATGCAAGCTGCTGCTGAATCATGTGCCGAAAATGACTGCCGGAGGCCGTGTAGTCCATGGGACAGACGAAGTCGAGATACCCTTGCCGGCACCAGAGTCTCCAGTCCTGCCCTACGGAGTCACGATCGGCCGACCAGTTCGGAAAGACCGCCGCTGAAACCTTGATCCCCGGTCGAGTCTGTCTTGCTCGCTCGGCTACCGCAGCCACGACGGTGGTGATTTGTTGGCGGCGAAAGTCCAGCCACTTCGCGGCCAGGTCATCGTCGCTTCGCACCTCTGCCGGCCAGTTGTTGACTTTCCTTCCAACGGCCGCCTCAAACCTCGTCCGGCATCCGGGGCAAAAACAGCCCTCGCTATCCGGGTAACGGATATAGTCGAAGTGCAAACCGTCCACAGCGTATTTCCGCGCGATTTCCAGCATGGATTCAATCTCAAGGCCCTGGTTCTCGGGGTGCGAAGGACACAACCATCGGTCATTCGACGAGCCGTCGTAGTTCACCTGAGTCCGACCCTCAGCCCTTCTCTGAGCGACGAACGCTTTGTCGGTGGCCCAACCCATATTGTAATTGACTTTCCAGATGTGACATTGGACGCCGTACTTCTTGCACGCCGCCAGACAACGCTCGATTTGATCGCCCCTCTCTTTCACTGTGTCCGACACAGGCAGTACATCGCTCCTATAGAAAGCGACGCCGCCCCACAGCATATTCGGCAACACCGCGGTGAAGCCGTTGTCGGCCAGACACTTGATGGCTTGGTCCCAATCCATGCCGTCCACTCCGAAGGCACTATGGCACCAGAAGGCCCGGTGTTCTCCAGTGGAAGGGGTCTGAGCCAGGCAGTAGGCTCGGATCATGGATTGCTGCGCTTCCTCGGCGGCTGTGATGGCCTTGGAGAACTGGCTCTCAGACAATAAGGCCAACCCCTCTCTACGCCGTTTGTTCGCGGATTGCAGAGCCGCTAGCGCATCGCTCGGTGAAGAGGCAAGCTCCTGAATGCTCCGGTATGCGGCGTCATAGTCCTGATAGGGACCCAAGCGGCCGACACGGCCGATCGCTCCGCTGGCGGCGTCACGCCAGAGTTCCGGGACCAGACGGCCGACCATAGCCAGCAAGAGGCGCAACTTGTTGGCCTGGTCGTCCGGGGTCAGAACATGCGTCAAGCAGATGCAGTTGTCGCTGACAACGACGGCGGGCATGCCGGTTGACTGCCCGTCGTCTGTATACCACCACGCCGCTACATGGCTTCTTCCTTCGACGGGTGACATGTCGTTTATGTTCCACGAGCTCTGCCCAGTGACCGGCGGCATTCCCTCAAGCGAGTTGTCGGATGGCCGGATCGAGGAGAAATAGCCCGCGTACTTCTGAGGAACGTGCCCACCGTTGCGAATGCCTGCCGTCGGTTCCAGATCCCTCGGGAGCCGGTAGCAGGCGAGGAGCTTGCCGCCGTCTGTGAGGAATTCGGCGATCCCGTCAACCGCCGTGTCCGACATCTTCGGATTATGAGGGAGGATAACGAGCTTTGTGCTCTTGAGTCTCTTTGCAGTGACGTCGGCGTCACTCACAATTAACGAGGAAAGACCTGCGCGGTCGAGGGATTGTGCCATGACATCTGTGTACTGCCTCACCGCCTCAAGCTCCCCAGGGGCGCTGTCGGCTACTGAGTCGTTCCGAACGATGGCGATCTCTTCGCCTTTGCCAAACAGGCCGATCGCGGCAATGTAGAACTCTGTGTCCACATCCTGGCCGCGCCAGGCGGAGATGCGCAAAGTATCAGCTTTGGCCCATCCGTCAGGATGACCCTCCACGGCCATGTCTTTCTTGTGGATCTGAATCGGTGTCCACGTGGTCGTGGAGGAGGCATCGAAGCTGCCCCGGTACCACCCCTCGCCGCTGTGCAGGTAGATACTGAAACTGGCTACGGGTGTTGCATCGGGGCAGTAGAAGAGAAACTGGATGCCCGCACGCCAGGCAAGATCCAGCGACAGACGCCGATCCCAGGAAGCGCGGTCAACTCTGGTGCCCTGGAAGCGGCACGGCATTCTCAGGGCTTTCCGGCCGCCGACGTCCGCGACGGAGACAGACTCCGTTCGTCCCATTGGCTCCCAGAGTGTCTGGGCCGTCGGCTGAGAATAGGACAGGTCATCCACCACCTCGTAGGTCGTCGTGGGAATTGGGGGTAGTTCCTCGCCAATGACGGACGACGAAAGGGCCCACGTGACGATCACGACTGTCACAACTCGAGCAGACATGACGTGTCTCCCCAATCGAGTATCACCTGTTCCCAGTCTTGATCGCTGGATTCGCCTGAACAGCGGGCGAGAGGGCCCATGCTCCACATGGCAAGTGCGTCCTGCGATCCGGTCGATCGTAGTCTATCGCCTGGACGGGGAAATCGCCATGCATATGGAGACTGATTCATTGAAATCATAGTCGCTTGGATGAGCTATCAAGCGGCCACCGAGGCATTCCATGATCTCCCGCTCACGCAACGGGGCGGTCCTGGAGAACCCATACGGAGTGAGCAAAGCCCGATGCGCCAGACATTGCGCCGGTGCATGGGAATCGTCGGCTCCTGGTCAAGCTGGCGAACGTTAGCGGGACTGCCCGCTCAGTTTCATCCTTGCGACCCGCCTCTATCGTCAGACGAGCACTCTACCGTGAGGTGCTCTGCGAAGAGAAGGCTATCGGCGTGAAACTCGACGACGTGAATTTCACAGGTGAGAAGCCGGACGCAGCGAAGGTCACTCCTGTGGATTTGGGCGATGTGAAGGTCACACGAGAGAAGCCCGTTGCCATGAAATTCACTCGCGAGGAGCTTGACGGCGTGAAGGTCACCGATGTGGGGCCGGACTTGGCGAAGTTCACCGGCGTGTACGTCACCGGGGTGAAACTCCCTGCCTTGACTGTCGTCGTGGAAGTCGCTGCCCGGGAGGTTGCCGTTCTCGAACCTGGCTCCACGTAAGTGGATGCCACGGAGCCACCCATCGGCCAGTAGAAGACGGCATCCGAGTCGGTCGTTGCGGGACTGTCTGTCGTGGAATCGGTCGTAGAGGAACTTTTGACTGTGGAACTTGTCGAAGTAGTGCTCTTCGATGTGCTGCCACTACCGAACGGAGGACCTGCTTGGCCCCGCGCGATACCGAGTCCGAACATCAACAGCAGAAAGGCAATTGCTGCACATCTCATCCGACCACTCCTCCAATTTCGTTTGCACAGTCCCCCCATGCCTTGACCCCATACAACATCCCGAGGCCAATACCACCGCAAACAGCAATCATTATAAAGCCGGGCGGCGAGAAATGCAAGCGAAAAATCACCTCTATGGCGTGGCAGCACGGCGGAATCCTCGAAGCGGCCCCGTGGCAGGCAAAGGCTGACTGTCCCTGGCAACTGGTTTTTTTCACAAAAAAACTGGCGATTTCGGGTTGCTTTTGCCGATACCACCAATGAAAACCGTTTCATCTTTTTCTCCGGCGTCGTTGCGTGAACGACGCCTCTTTTTTTCACCCCGGTTTCATCGTCCGTGAGGAAGCAGTCTGCCATGAGTTGAGTCGGCTCGCAGATCTTATCGGGCGTGCGATGAGCCAGGGCCCCTCCGCTCGGACAAGCGGTGTGCGCCCCCACGATCGGTCGGCTCGTTCAGGCCCATGTCCATTTCCATGGTGTGGAAGGCCGCGCGCTGCTATTCCCCGGAGGGCGGCAGTGGAGATGGGTCGGTACCGCCGACATTTGGATCGGCCTGGAGGATCTGCCAGGCAAATGCGGGGTACTGTGGCTCGTGCCACTCGGGCAGGAGCACCCAGTAGTCGCCGGAATCCAGTCTGGGGGAGAAGTCCCATCCAGCCTGCGTGAATGTGGATGCTGTGTGCAACCGATCCGTGGGCAGGCCCGTTCCACCGGCGCTATGGGTCACGCCGCTGGTCTGCGTATCCCAGAAGCAGCCGTCGATGGTGCAGTCTGGCTTGTTGAAGCCGACCAGCCCGCCTGTGTTCGCATCCCCGATGACCCGGCCGGTGCTGTAACAATTGTAGATCACGCCGGGGAATCTACCGACGCTGCAGTCACACGATGCTTCGTTCCCACCGACGAGCCCGCCGACCAGGGAATCGCCATTTACGGACGTCGTGGAATAACAATTCTGTATGGTGGCCCCCTCGTTGCAGCCGATCAGTCCGCCGACCATGGAACCGCCATTTACGGACGTCATGGAATAACAATTCTGTATGGTGGCTCCCTCGTTGCGGCCGACCAGCCCCGCGGTGTCCAGCGATCCCGCGGCGAATCCGTTTGCAGAGGACCACTGTATGACGGCCAGGGTACATGCGCCGGCCAGGCCTCCGACCCGGCTGGTCCCCACGACATTCGCGTCCGCTGCACAGTCGCGTATCTCGGCGTCCCAGCCGCAGAGCCCTACAAGGCCGCCGACGGAGTAGTGGCCTCGCACCTTCGCCTGCGCCGTGCTCCCCACAAGAGTGGCATAGCTCCAGCCGACCAGTCCGCCCACCGCCATATTGCCGGATACCCGGCCCCCTTCCACGTGACATCCAGTCACTCGGCCGGTGCCCAGGTGTCCGACCATGCCGCCGACGGATATGCCAGTGACCCCCTCGACGTTGGGGTCGACCAGACGTAGATCGCGGACACCCCCGTCGATCGCACGAATATGTCCGAACAGCCCGACTCTGTCACGGTCGGGGCAAATGCAGGTGAAATGCAGAATTCTCTTGCCGGCCCCATCGAAAGTCCCTCGGAAGGGGATCGACGCGTCACCGATCATGCAGATGGTGTCCCGAGGGACCTCAGCCATATCGATATCCGCCGTCAGTCTGAAGTGGCCGCCCCAGTCGTTCGCATCCGCGGCCAGCGCGAGCAGGTCGTTTACCGTGCTGATAAGGTACGGATCATCCCGTGAACCGCTGCCGCCGCTGTATTGCGTTTGGCTCGCCGAAGCCGTGACAATGAGCAGAAGCGACACAATCGGGCTGACTTTCTGCCGGGAGTGCCCAGGCCGCCTGCCGCTGGTCGTGTTGAGCAAGGAGTTCATCACCGTGGCCGCCTTTCACGCGCATACGTGCACACACAAACTCTGAAGGCATCCAGCCGAACCGACCGCTTCCATGCATGGCGCCTTGGCGCCCTACTTGTCGCAATTGTACCGTCCGGACCGTTGTTTGTCTATACCTTCTCGGGCTCGTCGGTCTGGACAACGTGCGAAAATCTCTGAAAAAGGACGGAATCGTAATCAAACGGTAACATAGCGGCGGCACAGTATGTCCATGCGAAACCGAGGTTCCACCCTATCGTCGATCGGGTCCGTGGAAGTGGGGAGCTTGCAAAAGGACCGCGATTTTCGTAGGGTATTTGACGCAATGATTTCCCGCACTGCGCGTCTATAGTGGTATAATGCCGAAATGCCCGAGAGGTCGTGGACAGCGTACATATAGGATAGGAAGGGCTTGAGAGTGAGAAAATTTCGCATACTGATGATTGTTGGTGTCATGGCTGCCGTCACCGTTGGCGTCGTGGGCTCGGCCGGCGTCTTCTTCATCAAGATGCGGATCCGCGCCGCATTGAAACCGACTATCGTCCGGGTCGAAGAGGTCCAGCCGGGGGAGCTGATCGAGTTCGTCAGCGCACCGGGCGAAACGGAACCGAAGAGCAAGGTGGAGATCAGCGCCAAGACCTCCGGCCGAGTCGAGGTTCTGCCCTACGACGTGGGCGACAGAGTGACCAAGGGCGACCCGAACGCCGATCCACCCATCCCGGCGTCCATCCTTGTTCGTCTGGACTCCAAGGACCTGGAGAGCCAGCTTCTGTCGGCCCAGGCTCGCCGCGAGGCGCAGGCGGCCCAGATCGAGGTGGAGAGGGCCAGAATCGCCGGCCAGAAGGCCAACCTTCTCGGACTTATCGCCTCCTATGAACAGGCGAAGACGGACCTGGAGCGTCAGAGAGTGCTCGTTGCCAAGCAGGACGTCGCCCAGGTGACATTCGAGCAGGCGAAACTGAAGGTTGAGGATCTCGATGCGCAGTGCGAGGGGGCCAAGCACAGCCTGCAGGCAGCCGAGCTGAATCTGCTGGTGTTGCAGCACAATCTCGAGGCGGCGGACGCCGGCATTGCCCAGGCCAAGGAATCTCTCAACTACACTACCATTCTCTCGCCCATCGACGGGGTCGTCACGCGAGTCAACGCCAAGGTCGGGGAGATGGTCGTGACAGGCATGATGAACAACCCCGGCACCAAAATCCTTGAGGTCGGCGACCTGTCCCAGATGCTCGTCGTGGCTCAGGTGGATGAGGCCGACGTGGGCAAGCTGGAGATCGGCCAGAAGGCCAGAGTGTTCATCGACGCCTACCCGAATTGCGAGTTTGCCGGGAAGGTATACAAGCTCGCGTTGGCCAATGACCTGTCGCGGCAAGGGACGAAATACTATCGGACGGAGATCCTGCTGGATTCGACGAGCCAGCAACTGCATTCCGGCCTGACCGCGAATGTCGACATCGAGACACACACGCACAAGGAGATCCTGGCAGTGCCCTCGCAGGCGGTCATGACGCGTGAGATTGAGAGCCTGCCGCTCGACATTCGGGACAACTCGCCCAACGTGGACAAGTCGAAGACGTTTGCGACGGTCCTGTTTCGCTACGTCAACGGCAAGGCGCTCATTACGCCCGTGAAGATCGGTCCCAGCAACCTGACTCATACGATCATCGAAGCCGGCGTGGAAGAGGCGGAGAAGGTTGTCGTCGGACCGTACAAGGAGTTGGAGAAGCTCAAGCATGATCAGGCCCTCAAGGATGAGCGTGAGGCTAAGGCGGAGCAGGATGCCAAGAAGAAGGGTGCCAAAGACACCAACGACGTGAACGATGCAAACAAAGTCTGACAAAATCATGATACGGCTGGACAACGTGATGCGCGTGTACTGGGTGGGCGTGGAGCGCATCCACGCTCTGGACGGCGTGAGTCTGGAGCTGCGCGAGAACGAGTACGTGGCGATCATGGGCCCATCCGGATCGGGCAAGAGCACGCTGATGAATGTGCTGGGCTGCCTGGACCGGGTGACCAGCGGCCGCTACGAGCTGGACGGCCAGAGCACCACTGGCATGGGTGACGCCTCCCTGGCACGGGTCCGCAATGAGCGGATCGGATTCGTCTTTCAATCCTTCGAGCTGCTGAGCCGGTCCAGCGCGCTGAAGAACGTGGAGATGCCCTTGATCTACTCCCGCGATGGCTGGTGGTCGCGGCGCAAGCGCGCCACCCAGATGCTCCAGCGCGTCGGTTTGGGGGACCGCATCAAACATCGGCCCAACCAGCTCTCCGGCGGTGAGAAACAGCGTGTCGCGATCGCCCGCGCCCTGATCTGCAAACCGAGCATCCTGCTGGCCGACGAGCCGACGGGCAATCTCGACAGCAAGACCAGCGAGGACATTCTCACCCTGTTCGATCAACTCCACGCGGAGGGCCAGACGATCATCTTGGTGACTCACGAGGAGAGCGTCGCCCAGCATGCCAAGCGCATCATCCGCATGAAGGACGGTCGTATCTACAGCGATCTTTCAGCCGAAGAGGATCAGGGGCGAAGAGGGGAGCTGACGGGGATGCTGGGAAAGGTGACGAAATGAAAGCGGTGCTGGCCATGCCTTTGATCTTCATCCGGTTGTTGTACCAGAGCGTGTACCTGGCGCTCGGGCAGATCTGGGTGAACAAGACGCGGTCCGTGCTCACGACCCTGGGCATCATCATCGGTGTGGCCTCGGTGACCGCCGTGATCGCCGCCCTGACGGGGCTTAAGGCCAAGATTCTCACGCAGGTCGAGACCCTGGGGACCAACACGATCTTCATCTCGCCGAGAGTCCCCGACCGGGGACGGCACCAGCATGCCGGCTGGTGGCAGATGCGGTTCCGGCCGGAACAAATGGACGGTCTGCTCGATCACTGTCCCTCCGTCGAGGCCCTGTGTCGTCGCGGCGGCGTCGGATGGCGCACCGTGAAATATGGGGAGCAGTCTGTGGATCGCGTGGAAATCCAGGGTATTGAGCCGGACTTCCACAAAATTGAGCACCGCCCGGTCGTTCTCGGACGCGTGTTCTCGCCGATCGACGATCTGCAGGTCCGCCAGGTCTGCCTGATCGAGCCGAAGCTGCGCAACAAGCTGCGCCTCGATCACGACTGCATCGGCGAGACGGTCCGCATCGGCTATAACGCGTTCCGCGTCATCGGCGTGATCGAGTCCCGCCCGCAGATGAACTTCGGCGAATCCAGCCAGGAGAGGTACGAGGTGTTCATTCCGTTCAGAACCCTCGACAAGCTGGGCGACCCCTTCATGTGGGCCATGGCCACCGGCAAGTCCGCCGAGACGCTGGAGGAAGCCCAGGCGGAGATCCGGTTCTTCCTTCGCCGCACGCGTGGCATCCGCCCGGGCGAGCCCGACACATTCCGCGTCGAGTCGCTCCAGAGCGCCCTCGA
>JAFGJR010000132.1 GCA_016928975.1 Sedimentisphaerales bacterium
CCCGAAGGCTGGCCCCGTTGGATGGACAAGCACATTCGCGACGCCGACTTCGTCCTGATGATCTGCACGCAGGTCTACTACAAACGCTTTGTTCCCTCTGTTGCTCACGCTTCCCGGCACCGGCTCACGCATGCTGCACAGAAATGACCTGGCGAGCTGCCTGCTCAACAGGGCCGTCGCGCGAAGCCGGACGGGAGAGTGGCAACAGGCGAGCACGGATGTCGAGAAGGGGACAGGCTTGCTATGCGCGCTTGTCGAGGAGGGCCAGAGACACATTCTCAGCTCGCTTTTCCAGACGCTGGGCTTTCGCTGCCGGTATGCGAAGGAGTTGGGCGATCCGGCGAAAGCGGTGCAGGGCGCGAATGAAGCGATGCGATGGTTCCTGGAAGAAGTCGAGCAGGATCGCGTGACGGAGCCATTGCTGAAAGCGGCGGCGGGGTTCGCGGAACGCGTGCGAGGCAATCAGAAGCTTCTCTTGCAGCACGGCCTGGACGCGACGCTGTGGGCAGGGTTCCAGGGGAGCGTTGGGCCGGCAGGCAGGACGTAGAGGGACGTTCGGCGCAGAAAAAAAGCGGAGCCGCCCTCCTCCGGAACGACCCCGCAACGTAAAGAAACCAAAAGCAGGTCCAGCCGAAGCCAGAACTGATCTTGGCTCTTCTCTCTCTATAAAGGGCGGGTTGCTCCTCCTCCGTACGATCAGTAGGATGCAGGTTTAGGACGCGCCCGCCCTGAGCTGCAACGACCACATACAGAAGAGCCGACACTGTGACTATGCTACCGAAAGTCCCCCATTTGGCAAGAAAAAAATTCCCAGATTTGCAAAATTACCCACCCTGCCATCCATCCTGGCTTTGCGAGCCCCCGAATCAACGCTATTTCGCCAGAATGCGAACGGTCAAGGTCGTGACGGCGAGACTCGAGTTCACAGGGCAGGGTCGGCGCCGGGCTGGGCCTTCTCCATGCGCTTCACAAACGAGTTGCGCTTGCGCGCGTTCCACTTGTTGTACCAGCAGTCGTACAGGGTGGTGTGTCCCGTCTCTCTCTGGTCGATTCGGAAGATCGTGTCCCTTCGCCACTGGATGATCTCCCGCGTGAGCCGCTGCGCTTCGTCCTTGGGCAGCTCGAATCCCGACAGCTCCAGGGGGTCGGTACTGAGGCGATAGAGGGTCACGCTGTCGTGCTCGGGATCGTAGATGTACTTGCTATCCTGCTGAATGAAGCCGGTTGGGCCCTGCTGCATCCAGCAGGAGAAGTACACCTTGCGGTCCGCCGGGAGGGGACGGAGAGCGTTGACGCCGTCGAAGTGCATGGGGTCGATGTCGAATCCGAGCAGGCCGAGAATCGTCGGAGTCACATCCATGGAGTTGACCGGACCGGTGATGCGCGTGCCCGGCTCGATCAGGAACGGCGCTCGCATGCACATCGCGATGCGCAGGACCTCCTCGAACGCCAGGCGCTCATGGCCCATGATCATGTGCTCGTTGAAGCCTTCGCCGTGGTCGCCGACGACGCAGAAGATCGTGTCTTCGGTCAGGTGGAGATTCGCCAGCTCCGTATCCAGGGCGGCCAGGAACTGGTCGGTGTAGGCGATCGTCTGGCGGTAGGATTGCGCCGGGTCGCTCGGCTGGGCCCCGAACCACTGCGGCACCTCGTAGTTGTCGTGCGTCACGGAGCACAGGGCGACCAGCAGGAAAGGCTTGTCCTCCGATTGGATCCAGTCGCGCATCGGCTGGAGCATGGCGAACTCGTCAGAGCCGAGGTAGCCCACGAAGCGGTTGGGATCGCCCAGGTCCTCGCGTGTCCAGAGCTTGTCGAAGCCGAGGTTGTGAATGAGTCCGGGCCGGGCTTCGAAGGACCCCGTCGCGGATTGGAAGAACGCCGTGCGGAAGCCCAGGCCCCTTTTGAGAATGGTGGCCAGACTGGCGTACGGCTGATCCGTCGGCACTGTCTCTCCGAGGTCCTGAGAAGCCGACGGCGCCCGGCCGGTCAGCAGGGCGAACAGGGCCTTGGTCGTGTGGGTCACCGCCGCACGGGCATTGGTGAAAGAGACCCCTTCGTCCGCCAACGAGGCCAGGAAAGGCGTCGGGCTTTCACCGTGGGGCCCCCTTGCCGGGGCGATCCCTCCCTGCTCGGCCGCAAGCGACGTGCAGTCGTACTGGATGCCTTCGAGCACCACGATCACCACGTTGTGGTTGATCCATTGCGGTTTGAGCCTGACTGGAATGGCGTCGTATCGCGGCAGCTCCCGAGAGGCATTGTTGAAATCATTTCGCGCCAGATGGCGGTACCGGGGCAGCAGAAAAGCCAGGACCGCGCGTGACTGGCAGTTGGACCGCAGGCCCGGGGCGGTGATGTGGGCCAGGCCCGAAACAGACAGGCTGCCGAGGGCCGCCGCGGCACTGACGGCCAGCGAGGCAATCACGCGGACGCGAAGACGCCGGCGGTCATATTCAGGCAATTGCGGCTGAGCGAGCACGGAGAACAAGAACGCCAGTGCGATGGCACTGGGGATGAGCAGCAGCGCCGCCGCCACCGGCATGCGCCGAAGATTGCCCAGCACCATCCAGAAGATGTTGACCGGATCGCGGATCAGCGGCCGCAGCTCCATCGGCAGGATCTGCGTGCCCGTGCGGATCAGCCAGCCAGCATTGATCACCGACCACGTGCAGACGACCGCCGCAACGATCATGGCGCCGCGGACCACCCATTTGGTCGGCCGGCGGTAGCAGATCAGCGACAGCGCGACGTCGAGGGTCAACAACACGGCAACATCGGTCAGAATCCAGGCGGGATACTCGAGAATCAGACCCGAGCGAACGGCATGGAAGAACTTGACCGCCAGCGTGCAAAACAGCGCCCCTGACAGAATGGCACTGTGTGCGCGAGGCGCCAGCACGTCGCGCAGAGTCCGCAGGTGCAGACGCCACGGCCCGAGCCGCCCGGATTGTGAAAGCTCATTGCTCATGGACAAAATACACTCTACAGGCCGACGGAAGCGGCAAACCGTCCTTTGTTCCCTCTGTTGCTCGCGCTTCCCGGCACCGGCTCACGCATGCTGCACAGTCCCCCGTGCGATGACACACAATGACGATTCGCCCACTGGTCTACATTATACACACAACGCGTGTAGATGAAACTCCGAAAACCAGACAGTGCATGCGGCACTTGCGGCCCGCGTCGCGCCGGCAGGTGCAGACTCTGCTTCTGTCTTAGTCGTGTCCGGCCGGCTTTGCTTTCGGCGCTTGCCTGGGATTTTCCGCACGCCGGCTGGGGTTTGAGCCGCCGGCGTTGTGCGGCTTGATGAGCACATGGGCCGCAAGCAGAATGACGCCGAAGACGAACAGGAGTATCCCGCCGATTTGCGAGACGGTCAGGGAATCAAATTCGAAGGGATTGTCGTCGCGCACGGACTCCAGCAACAGCCGCGTGATGCCATACAGGATGAAGGCCAGCCAGACGGTGAGGCCCGGACGCCAGAATCGCCCATCAGGCGTTCCCCGCTCGACCCGGCTCTTACGCCAGATCCCGTACAGGAGGCCCGCCAATAGCAGCGCATTGGCAGAGGCGTAAAGCTGGGTAGGATGAATGGGCCGGCAGCGATACTTGCCTTTTGTGACCTCGTACTGCTGTTGCGGCGTCAGCTCCGCCAGGGGCTTAGGATACCACCGGCCATCCTCGCCATAGAAGCTCGCGTACTCGTCGCGGGGCAGGTCCAG
>JAFGJR010000133.1 GCA_016928975.1 Sedimentisphaerales bacterium
GCAAGCCGTTCTCTAACGTTCGCGGCATCTGCCGTGCTGACGATGGATTCTTGCTTGTTACCTTTCATGTCGCTGCTCCTGCGTGGTTAAGTGGTTCAATAGCTGCAGTCTTCACTCAGCACTCTTCAGCTGGAACTGCTCCAGTCGCTTCCAGCCGCTTTCTATGAACTGGGAAAGGGTCCGTTGGGTTGGGCCGAAGCTGATCATTTGCTTCTCCGACATCCCGTCCCGACCAAAGGCCTTCTTGAATTCTGGCTGCAATCTGAGCTTGCTCTCTACAGCGCTGGGGACCTGCTCGTCAATCCTTTCCTCAAGCGCAACGGGACCAGCTAGCAGGCTTTTTTGGTAGGCTGGCGCAATGGACATAATCAGCTTTCCACCGGCCAACTCCGTCATGTGGTAGTTGCCGCGAAGCGCTGCTATCAGAAGCACCGCTTCGAAATCGTTCTCCTGGTACAAACGGTAGGCGTGCTTGACCACACTCAAGCCGCCCGTCCGCACTTCCTCCTCGGAAACGTCTGCCAGGTTGTCCGCAAATACCTCGCGTAGATAGTCGTCCAGGCGCCCGATCATAATCACCACAAAGCACTTCCCGATAGTACCTCCGGCCTTCCGCTTCTTCACCAGCTCCTGGTACCTCCTGGCCGTAACGTAAACTTGCGGGACGGAAAAACTCACCGTGATAGTCGCGGCAATCCCTTCCTGGCAGATCTTCTCCATGACGTCCAGTCCGGCCGCCGTGGCCGGCAACTTGACAGCGATATTTGGTGCCCAGGCGGCAAACCGCTTCGCCATCGCGACCATCGCCTCCCGATCGCCGGCCAGGGAGGGATTCACCTGTGCGCACACGTAGCCCTGCCGCCCCTGGGTAGACCGGTGGATCGGGTCCAGCAGCCTGGCGGCGTGAACGACCACGATCCGCATCAGAGATTCCGCCTTGGCGCTGGGGGATTGCTTCTGCCCGACGACCTTCCGGATCTCTTCGGTCCATAGTTCCTCGTTGCTCTGCAGCGCCTGAGCGCACAAGACCGGATTGGTCGTGACGCCAACCGCTCCGTTCTCCAGGGCCTGCTCCAGCTCCCTGGGGTCGCCTGAGTCGTGCCACCACGCCGTGTCGGTCTCTCTTGAGAGCCACCGCAAGTAGTTGTTGTCATCCATGGCATCGATCTCCTTGTCGCCTGTCCTACAAGCCGTCTCCTGAGCGTGTCAGGTTGTCGATCAGTGAGGTCAGGCGCAACATTGTTTTTCTACACTCCAGGCACATAACCTTTCCCAAACGAGGCTTCCACCGGTTTTTTGAAGCCGTCGCCAAAGGGCATCCACGAGGTTGTGCCGCCGTCCACGATCAATGTCTGGCCAACGATATAGCGGCTGGCATCGGAGGCCAGGAACACTGCGACATTCGCAATGTCCAAGGGAGTTCCGGCGAAGCCGCAGGGGATGCCGTTGCCCACGTCTTCGATCATCTGCTGAGGATCCACCCCCGGCATGGCCTTGAAGTGGTTCTCCACCGGTACCGCGCCTGGGGCCAGGCCGACGACGCGCACGCCGCGAGGCGCCAGTTCGATGGCGAGCTGGCGCGTGAAGGAGACGATGGCGCCGCGAGTTCCCGCATAGACCGAGTGCTCGTTATATCCCTCGTAGGCGTGGACCGAGGAGAGGTTAATGACCACGCCACGGCTCGTTTCCAACTCCGGCAGAACCGCCTGGGTCAGGAAGAATGGCGCACGGACATTGACGTTGTATAGCACGTCGAACTGCTCGGCGGTCACCTTTTCGAATGGCATGTTCATCGTGATGCCAGCATTGTTGACCAGGACGTCCAACCCGCCCAGGAACGACACAACATCACCGGCCATCTCCCGCGCCGGCAGCAACGCATTGAAATCCGCCTTGAACGCAGCGGCTTTGCCGCCCGCAGCGAGAATGTCCTCGACCACCGCGTTGGCGCCCATAGCGCTGTGCGCGTAGTGCACTGCCACCGCAGCACCCTTAGCAGCAAAGGCCAACGCAATCCCCCGCCCAATCCCAGTCCCGGCGCCGGTGACCAGCACCCGTTTGTCTTTCATCTCTAACATGGTTCGTTCTCCTTTCCGTAACTCGATTATCCGGCTTCGTCCTTCCTGGTTCCGTGTTTGGTTGCCGGGACTGAAAGCCGGGGTGGCCCGGGAGCGTGACTCGTTCAAGGAGCATCGGCCCGGTCCGGTATGCGTTCCTCCTCCGGCAAAGCGTGGGGAAGCACCGGCGGATAGGATCGGCCCGTGATCAGCCGGTTCTCATCCGAGAAGCCTTCGGGGCGCCTGTGTAGCTCCCGAATCAACGTCTCCCTCCAGCGCGCGATCCGTTCCTGTGCATCCGCCTTGCCGCCTAGATCCCGCAGTTCATCCGGATCGTTTCCAAGGTCGAAGAACTGCTCCCTGCGATGCTGTTCGGAGATGATCAGGATGATATTCGGCCTGGGACTATGGGTATCGGCTTGCTTGACTCTCACGCTTCGGTCTGATGTTGTCATGCCTCATTCCTTTAGCCTGTTACCATCCCCCAACTATCGACTCGGCTTGCCGCTCTGAAATGGACCACCTCACGGTGGCCACTACCCGGCGAAACGAGGCTGCGGGATGCCCGGCACTTCCACGCGTGCGCGGAAGAGACCGCCTGCAGCCGGTTCTGCTGCGAGTGCTTCGTTGGTAAGTCCTGCCCGGGCGGTCGTGATGTAGAGGTCGCGGAGATCCGCGCCTCCAAGTGCGCAGGAAGTCGCGTTCGAGACCGGCAATTCGACCGACTCAAGCAGGACACCCTTTTGGGGGTCGAAGCGTCGAACTGCTCTGCCGTAGAACATCGCGATCCAGAGCATGCCCTGCGAGTCGATCGTCATACCGTCCGGATAGCCCATGGCCTCCGGGATCTCGAAGGCGGTTCGTCCGTTGCCGATGGCTCCGGCTTTCTTGTCGTAATCAAAGGCCTGGACGGCTCGCATACCGGTGTCGATGTAGTACATAGTCTTCTCGTCGGGCGTCCAGACGATGCCGTTGGAGATGGTGACCCCCGTGAGCGCGGTCCGATAGGTGCCGGCGGCTTCCACGCAGTAGAGCGCCGAGGTCTCTCGTGTCCCCTTTGTACTGAGCGAGCCAACCCAGAGCCGGCCCGCAGGGTCGCACTTGCCATCGTTCATGCGGTTCTCATCAGGTTCCTCCGCAAACCGGCAGAGGACTCGTGCCTCGCCTCCGGGCTCGTCGAACGTGACGATCTCGTGTCCCATCGCTACCACAATGCCGCCCCCCACTCTCGGCACGATGGTCCCGGGCCGATCGGTCACCTTGTACACCCGGCCCGAGTCGGTGTCCGTGTCATACACCCTGACCTCGCGCTCTTCGATGTCAACCCAGTAGAGAACCGCTTCCTGGTCGTCCCAGAAGGCACCTTCACCGAGGGTCGTAACGGCGTCAATAACCATCTCGCTCTTCATAAGCTCCTCCTTCAATCAATACTCTCGCGGGCAACCCATGGTTCCCACGGATCCGCGAGTCGGCACCGAGTCAGTCGCCCCTGATCCGCTGTATCGTTACAGCCGGACCGGGCACTCGGGATACCTGCCGTTCAGCCTGACTCAAGCCGATCGAGAGTCTCACGCAACCCCGGGCTGAGCTCTCTGCTGGCCTTCTTTCGGAGTCGCCGGGACAGGTCCTTGTCGATCCACGACAGGTCCTTGATCCGGTCAGTTCCGGACTTGGCAATGGAGAACCGGGAGATGATCCGGGTAAGTTTCATGCTGCCGCAGATCGGACAGCGCTGCGGTAAGGTATCGTCCATACCGTGCCGGATCGTCACCTTTTGTCGGCATTGTTGACAATCGTATTCATAAATGGGCATACTCATCTCCCAGGAGGATGCTACAGATACGGGTGATGACTGCTACCCATCACCTTTTGATATACGGTCCATTCCGCGTTCGAAATCATCCCCTTCTTTCTGTAAAAGTCTCTGGCTTCCTTCAACACATCCTGAACAATTTGCTCCTGCTCCCGGCTTAACCGCATCGGTTCGTGGGTGGCCAGGATGTTTTCCATCCTCTCCTTGGCATAGTCCAGAGCGCTCTTTTTCCCCTGCGCCAGCCACTCGGGGTAGGTCAGCCGGTCTGCTGATCTGGGCACATACTGCTCCAGCTGCCACCACTTTTTTGTATGCTCTTCATCAAAGAAGTCGGGTGCATAACCGACCTGGTTGATCAGCTCGATGGCCAGGGTCTCATCCGTTACCTCGACGCCCTGCATGAAGCGTCCCATCATTCCCGCAATATCGTCGTCTA
>JAFGJR010000022.1 GCA_016928975.1 Sedimentisphaerales bacterium
ACCTCCTTTATATAGGTCTCCTGGAATTCGTCCAGCACCCCAACACGGAATCAGTGGGCCAAAGGCAATTTCTTCACAGGCTCTCAGTCAACTCCATGTTGAGCGGCCTGCCGTCATCATACGCAATGACACTCTCGGCGGAGGCCACCGTGACGGTCCCTATCGTTTGCCTGTACCCCTGCGAGGGGAAACGGTCCTCCGCGGCGGCGCAGGTGTACTGCAGGTCCATCACAACGACCACATCGTACGTGCCCACCTCGCTTGGGGCGGTGAAGGCCGCGCTAGCCGACCCGGAACTCTTGTTTGGGCACAGGACTGGGACGGCGTTGAAGGCACAACTGCCGGTGACGCGGCTCCACGACCCTTTGACCAAGCCAGCCAGAATCTGCCTGCGGCAGAATGGGCAGTCGGTTCCGTTCCAGACCTCGTACTTATACTCTACGGTCACCGACTCCCCAGGGCCAACCGTCACCGCGGTGCCACCTCCATTGAGCTGGACGCCGAAGATGTCCCATCCACCCGTCTCGCACGCGGCGCGTACGCCGCAGGGCAGATACAGTAGGGTGAAGACCGCCGGAAGAATGATTCTATGGCACATGACCTCTCTCCTTTTCATCGAACACAGTCCGCGTTCAGACTCCGCAACCCGGTCGGCAAGAGACTGGAGTTGCCACGCATATCATATCTTCAACGAAGCGCCGTATTGGAACGGAAGGGCCGACCAGATTGCCTATACTATAATGTCATCACGATGTTCTTGTCAAAGAGAATCACGCGATTTTGTGCTGCCGGGCCGTGCGGCCGGCCAAGGTCTTCTAACGAAAATGACGCTCACGGGCCGATAAGGAGTGTAGGCGTGTGGGTGGGAATATGCGCCCATGCGGCCTGGTATTGCGATGACATGTTATGATTGAGCTTTTCAAGAGCTTCGAGCACGCCGCGGGTGGATTGCATCCGCTGGTGTTGATTGTGCCGGGGCTTGGGATGGTGGCTCTGGGATTGTTCGTCTGGCTGGGCGGACTGGGGTTTCGAAGAGCTCTGTTCGCCTTGCTCGGCGCGGCTGTAGGAGGGATTGCGGCCTTGCTCATAGTGAATGACAACGGCGTAGTCGCCGGAGCATCGGCGATGGTGGGGGCACTCTTCGCCGCAATATGTCAGCGAGTCTTCACCGCTTTGCTGCTGGGCCTGCTGGCTGTCGTGGTCAGCTTCGTGATCATCGCCTGCCCGCACCTGCGGGAATACCACGGCTCATTGATCGGGGGCCAGGACATCGGTCGAAGTCAGACACTGACGGCGCGCGACAGCTTGCGTGTGATGCGCGCCTACGGATTGGACCTGGTCGATGGCCTCCGCCGCGCCGCCGGCAGACTGACGCCGGTTCAGTGGGCAGCCGTCGCCGCCGCGACCGCCGGCACGTTGACCCTGGGTGTACTGTTCCAGTCCTTCGGCGGCGCCCTGTCCTGTGCGACTCTGGGGACCACGATGATCTTTGCCGGTCTGCTGCTGCTGACGATCTTCAAAGGGTCCGCGCCCATCGGGCGGCTCGCCGGCCAGCCGGCCTTCTACGGCCTCGTCTTCGTCGGTATGGCCGTGTTCGGCACATTGGAGCAGCTCACGCTGTGCCGCCGGGCCGAACAGCAGAAGCCAAAATCGAGATCCGGCAAATCGCCGCCGACGTCAAAGGAATCGAAACGATCCTGGCGAAATCGATAAGATGGTGGATGTACGATGAACAGCCTTATGAGCATTTTGCAGACCGTCCTCATGGCATCGGCCCAGTCCGGCCAACAGCAGACCAACTCCCTCCTGCCTTTCGACACTCTGTGGCAGCACGTCAACACGCTTGATCTTATCGAAGCGCTGACGTTCATCGCGTTCGGCGTCGTCTGGCTGTTCTACGGCTGGCGGATTTTCAAGATCCTCGTCACGATCTGCTTCGGCCTGCTGGGTCTGGTCCTCGGCATCTGGGCCAACCAGCAGCTCATCGACGGCGACAGCTTCTGGTTGGGAGCGATCTGTGCCGCGTTCTTCGCGATTCTCTCCATCCCCTTCATGCGATGGGGCGTCAGCATCCTGGGGGCGTTCTCCGGCGCCGTGCTCACCGCCGGGGCATGGATGGCTCTCGGCCTGCCCCAGGAGTACGTCTGGGCCGGCGGCCTCACGGGTCTCATTGCCGGCGGCATGATCTCGTTCATCATCTTCAAGATCGCCGTGATCCTGTTCACCAGTCTCGGCGGCAGTGTGCTCCTCGCTGTTGGCGCCATGGCGATCTTATGCCACCACCTGATAACACAACAGGAACTCAAGGACTTCGTCCAGAAGAACCCGTGGTTCCTGCCTGCCATCGTGCTGGGGCCCATGCTCGGCGGCATCTTCCTGCAAAACAAGCTCATCAAAGGCGCTCCCGACTGGAGCGCGTAGACCTGCGCCGTGCGACGAGATCGCCGGCACCCGGCCGCCGATGTAGACGGGCTCCTTGCCCGTCTTCTCGCTGCCTACAAATGCAGGCGGGCCTACCGTGGTCTCTTGTCTACGACGCGGTCCTTGCCGACGGTGAGCTGACGCAGTGACCTGGGCTCGACGAAGGTCACTTTCGCCTCGACGTCGAGGGCCGTCTTGATGCGATTGGCCATCTGCACGCGCAAGGCTTCGAGGGCCTTGACCTCGTCGAGAAACGGCATCTCGTCCGAGACCTCGACCCGGACCTCGATAGTGTCGATGCCGGCCTGCTCGTCGAGAATGATCTGATAGTAAGGACTGGCGCCCTCGACGCCGGAGAGGATCTCCTCAATCTCGGAGGGGAAGAAAGCGACGCCGCGCAAGAGAATCTGGTCATCCGTGCGGCCGGCGATCCTTGCCATGCGGACAAACGTCCTGCCACAAGGACATGGTTCAGGGTTCAACTGCGTGATGTCGCCCGTCCGATACCGGATCAGAGGGAAGCCCTCCTTCGTGATCGTGGTGAGGACCAGCTCGCCCTCCTCGCCAACGGCGACGGGTTCGAGCGTCCTGGGGTCGATGACCTCCACGATGAAGTGGTCCTCGTTGACGTGAAAGCCGTCGCGAAGCTGGCACTCGCCGGCCACGCCAGGCCCCATGATCTCCGTCAGGCCGTAGGTGTCGATCGAGGTGATGCGCAGTTGCTCTTCAAGCTGGCAGCGAAGGGAGTCGCTCAGCCGCTCGCCGCCGAAGAGCCCCAGCCGCAGGTGCAGCCGCTCAGGGTGAATCTGCAACTGCTCCAGTCCAGCGACAATGTTGACGCCGTGACTGGGCGTCGAGATCAGCACCGTCGCCTTGAAATCTCGCATAATGGCGATCTGCTTCTCGAGGCTCGTCGTCAGGGAAGCAGGGATGACCGCAGCACCGACTTGCTCGGCGCCCTGGTGGAAGCCGAAGCCGCCGGCGAACAGGCTGTAGTTCAAGGCGATCTGCACCACATCATGCTGGACGACCCCGGCGGCGGCCAGCAGGCGGGCCGTACATTCCGTCCAGGTCCTCAAGTCGTTGCGAGTGTACCCGACGACGATGGGCACCCCCGTGGTGCCGGAGGTCGAGTGGATTCTCGCGATGTCGTGCAGCGGCACAGCGAACATGTCATATGGATAGCTCTCGCGCAGATCTTCCCTCGCCGTGAAAGGAAGCTCGCGCAGCGCGCTGACCTGCTTGAGTCGTTCGAGGTTCACCTTGTGCGCATCGAAGGCCGTCCGGTAGAAGGCAACGTTGCGATAGACGCGATTCAACGTCGATTGCAGCCGCTCGATCTGAAGCTGCTCCAGCTCGTCGCGGGGCATCGTCTCATACTTCGGATTGTAGAGGATTGCGCGATCCATAGGCGTCTCACTCATCAATGGTCCTGTATTCCTTGCCGAGATAGGCCCGCTGGACCTCCGGATTGTCGCAGAGCTCGCGGGCCGTCCCCTCCAGGACGACTTGTCCCGTCTCAATGACATAACCACGATCGGCCACCGCCAGGGCCGCCCGCGCATTCTGCTCCACCAGCAGCACGGTCAGTCCGGTCTGCTTCAAGCGAGCGATGGTCTGGAAGATGTCTCTGGCAATCAACGGCGCGACTCCGAGCGATGGCTCATCCATCATCAGGAGCCTCGGCCTGGACATCAGGGCTCTGCCGATGGCGAGCATCTGCTGCTGGCCGCCCGAGAGCGTGCCGGCCAGTTGCTTCTGCCGCTCTTTGAGGATGCCGAATAGCTCGTACACGTCGTCCAGACTGGCAACGACCGCGGCCCCGCTCTCCCGGCGCCGGCGAGCGAAGGCGCCGAGGATAAGGTTCTCCCGAACGGTCAGGGTGCTGAAGACGTGCCGACCCTCCGGAACGAGGGAGCAGCCAAGCTCGACGATCCGCTCGGGGGACTTGCCGCGGATCGGTCGCTTGTCGAATTCGATCTCGCCGTTGCGGCATCTCAGGATGCCTGCGATGGTCTTGAGCAGGGTCGTTTTCCCCGCGCCGTTGGCGCCGATCAGTGCGACGATCTCGCCCGGAGAGACATGGAGTGAGATTCCCTTGAGGACCCGCAACGGGCCGTAGCCGGCTTCGAGATTCAGAATCCTCAACATCGATCGCTCAACTCACGCCTGTGAGGGTCCATAATCATCGCCCAGGTAGATGCGGATCACATCCGGATCTCGCTGGATGACCCGTGGAGGCCCTTCCGCGATCTTCTGACCCTGGTCGAGAACCACCACGTCGTCGGAGATGTTCATCACGAGCGACATATCATGCTCGACGATGAGACAGGTAATGCCGCGATCGCGAATCTTCAGAATCAGTTCCGACAACTCCCTGGTTTCGTAGATGTTCAGCCCGGCGGCAGGCTCGTCCAGAAGCAACAGGAGCGGCTCCGTGGCGAGGGCCCGCGCGAATTCCACGAGGCGCTGGCGGCCGAACGGCAGATTCGACGCCGTTTCGGTGGCGTACCGGGCCAGGCCGAGATCCTCAAGGATGGCCTGAGCCCTGTTCCTGATCTCGCAGTCCTCGCGCCAGGTGCGCGGCAGGTTCAGCATCCCCGCTATGAAGCCCGACCGCGTCCGCGGGTGTCGGCCGACCATCACGTTTTCGAGAACACTCATGTGAGAAAACAGCTTCGTCGTCTGGAACGTCCTGGCGATGCCCAACCCTGCTACCGTGTGCGGCTTCCAGGCCGTGATTCGTCTGCCCTGGAACGAGACCTCCCCCTTCTGCGGAGAGATCGTCCCGGCGATCAGATTGAACAAGGTCGTCTTGCCCGCGCCGTTGGGCCCGATGACGGCCTTGATCGTGCCGCGCAGGACCTGAAGGCTGACATCCTTGATGGCGTGTACGCCGCCAAAGGATCGATGCAGGCTCCTCGTCTCCAGCAGCACGCTATCCATGCGCCCTCCTGGACCACAGAGCCGAGAGGGCCTGCCATTTCGGCACGCGAAGCAGGCCCCGTGGAGCGAAAAGCATGATACCGATCAGGATGGCCCCGAATACGGCGTCGTCGAGCGTCCCGAAGACACCCCGCAGCGACAGGAAGTTCAGCAGGATCGCCATGAGCAGCGCGCCCCACAGGTTTGCCATGCCGCCGATGGCAACAATCGCGACGTATCGGACGGATTTCATCACCGTCGCTTCGGAGGGGCCGATGCTGCCATTGTAGTGGGTCATCAAAGCCCCGCCCACGGCGGCGAACAGGGCGCTGAGTACGAACACTGCCAGCTTGTACCGATACGTGTTCACCCCGAGCGAATGGGCCGCTTCCTCGCTCTGATGAATGGAGCGAAGCGCACGGCCGACGCGCGAGTTGACCAGATTGATCGCCAGCACCATAGTGACCAGGACCACCACCCACGCGATGTAGTAGTTCTGAATTCGAAACGGCGCCCGGCCGTTGACTTCCAGGCCCGGGATCAGCGGGAACGGCGGCACGTTCGAGAGGCCGTCGGCCTGCCCGAGGCCTCTTGTCCCCAGAACGACGCGATAGACGATCAGACCGAAACCCAGCGTGGCCATCGCCAGGTAGTGTCCCTTCAGCCGGATCACGGGTACACCGATCAGGAAGGCGATCACTCCGGTCAGCAATAGCGCCGTGATGAAGGCCGGCCAGGGCGAGAAGGACAGGACCTCTCCCCCGTAGAGGTTCTCCCATTGCACCACCAGGCCCAGAGAGTACAACCCGCGAATCAGGCCAGAGTCGCGATGGGCGAGAAGGTTCACCGTGGTCATGAAAGCGACCGTGTAGCCGCCGATGGCGAAAAAGCCCGCATGACCGAGGGACGCCTGGCCCGCGTAGCCCATGAGCAGGCACAGGCCGATCACCACAAGCGCGTAATAGGCGGACATGGTGACCTGCGTCATATAGTACGTGGCGCCGGTCAAGGACAGTATCACCTGCAGCGCGATGACCGCCAAGGCACTGGCAGCCACAGGCCAATATCTTCGCAGTCGCGTCATGCGGTCCTCAGCTCGCCGATTTCACGCCGGACAAACAGGCCGGTCGGCCGAAACACCAGGACCAGCAGGAGAACGACGATGGCCACAGCCTCCTTGTAGGCCGCCGCGAACTGGCTGACCACGAATGCTTCGAGCAATCCCAGGAGCAGGCCCGCCACGACCGCCGCCATGCTGTTGCCCAGGCCGCCGAGGATGGCCACCGTGAAGCCTTTGATGGCCAGGGGCGCTCCCATGTCGTACTGCGTCTGGGTCACCGGCGAGACCACGCATCCGGCCAGCGCCCCAATTCCGGCGCTGAGCATGAACGAGAGCGTCACCATCCAGCGGTCGTTGATGCCGCACAGGCACGCCGCCATGCGATCATCTGCACAGGCCCGCATGGCCCGGCCGAGCAATGTAAACCGGAAGAAGACGGTCAGCCCGGCGACAGTAACCGCGCTGACCCCAAGCACCCACAGCACCTGCGGCGAGATATGGGCGCCGAGGATCGTGACGGTGGAAATCGACGTGCCGGTGAAATACGGCAGGGACCGGACCTGCTCGTCCCAGACGTGCAGCATGGCCTCCCGGATCAGGATGGAAAGACCGATGGTAATGACGATCAGCCGCAGGACCGAGGCATCCCGCGCCGGCCGAATGAAGGCGATCTCGATCAGCCCTCCGAGAATCGCCGTCACGATGACCGCCAGAGCGATGGCGAGCCACAGTGGAACGACCTCGTACAGGCTGATGGCGATCATCGCGCCGACGATCAGGAACTCCCCTTGGGCGAAGTTGATGATCCCGGTCGTGCCGTAAATGATGTTGAAGCCGACGGCCACGATGGCGTAGATGCTGCCGACCGTGATACCCGACAGACCATACTGCACGATCAGAGGGACATTCATTCTGGCTCGGCTCCTGCGGCTGATCCGTCAGGTCTGACTACTTGGTATAGACCGCGAACTTCCCATCCACGACGGTCAGCATTTCAAACGCGTCCTTGGCCAGGCCGTTGTGGTCCTGGGCGGAGAAGTTGAACACGCCGCCCGTCCCGACGACACCTTGCAGGGTCTCGATGGCTGCGCGAACCTTGTCCGTCTCGACGCTGCCGGCCTTCTTGACCGCCTCGGCAAGGATCAGAATCGCGTCATAGGCGTGCCCGCCGAAAGTGCTCGCGTCTTCCTTGTAGCGCGTCTCGTAATCCTGCTTGTACTTCACCAGGAGTTTCTTCTGCGGATGGTCATCCGGCAGGACGTCGGCAACGAGCAGGCGTCCACAGGGGAAAATCGTGCCGTTGGCCGCCTCGCCGCCCGCCTGGACGTACTTGATGTTGCCGAATCCGTGGCTCTGGAATAGCGGCACGTCGAGCCCGATCTGCTTCATGTTCTTGGCCACCAGGCTCTGCGCCGGCGTGATAGTCCAATCGATCACGGCTTGAACATCCTGACCCTTGAGCTTGGTAAGAACGCCGGTCAGATCAGTCTCCGTCGCGGCGTACGTTTCTGCGATGGCAATGGTCATCCCATATTCGGGAGCCAGCTTCGCCAGTTGGGCAGCCCCCGCATTGCCGAAGCCATCGCTGCTCGAAATGACACCAACCTTGGTGATGCCCATGTCTTTCATCGTCTCATAGATTCGTCGAGCCGCGTCGCTGTCCTTTTGTGGCGTCTTAAAAACGTAGCTCGCAAGAGGATCGACGATGGTCTCTGCCGCGGCGCAGGACAGGAGGATGGTTTTGCCCTCCTGACAGATGTTCTTGATCGCCATCGTCTCGCCGCTGGTGGATGGGCCAATGATCGCAAGGACCTTTTCCTCGTCGATCAGTTGCTTGGCCAGAGAGACGGCTTTTTCGGAGCTGGCGCCGGAATCCATGACGAGCAACGTGACCTTGTGACCGGCGATCCCGCCGGCTTGATTGAGCTGCTCGACGAGCATCTCGGCGGTCTTCTGCTCCGGCGCCCCAAGGAACGATGCCGGACCCGTCACGGCAAAGATCGCGCCGATCTTGATCGGCGTCGCCGGCGCCTCCGCCGGTGGCGTCGGTTCCGACTTCTTGCACCCTGCGCCGATCAGGCCAAGTCCCATAACGCAGAGCCCCAGAATCTTCGCATACCTCATTCTCATAAGCGCCTGCCTTTCCGACCCTGATGGTCAAACGTACTCAATTCCTTTCTTCGGCACGATGAAGAGACGTCTTTTCTCCAACCCTTCATCGCCCGCACGTATCGCCAACGGAATGCTCGGATGGCGCTGTCATGGCCGACTTCGGGAAGCCTCTTGCACGCCCAGCACCGATATTCTCGCGGCCGACCAGCCAGCCGGGGCGACTCCCGCCCACGACCCTCCTATCGTGTGACCGGTTGTTGTGAAAAGCAAGCACAAAAACCCAAAAACCGCCCTCAACGGCCTGCCATGCCTATGAACATGAATCCCCGTTGACATTGCGCACCACCCGTCGGAGGTCCGGAAATCCTTTGCAAAGAGGTCCTCTTCACGTTAGAATATCTGTGAACGCTGGATCTTGATGGAGGACACACAAATGCACCGGCATAGACATGCTATTCTCACCTCGCTGTTCGTCCTACTCTCGTTGTGTCCGCCCACGACGGCGGCACAAGAGCGAATCGTCAACATCGGCCCTGAGCAGATCCGCTTCGAGCCCAGGCCGGACCTCGGTTACGTAGTGAAGTCATCGGGCGAGAAACCGAAAACGCTGCTCTCTCGGAACTCCTCACTCCGGATCGCCAGCGAGGGCGCAAAGTACCTGAACGTCGCCGCCCGCCCCGACATGCTGGTTATCCTCGATCAGCAACCCTCCTCGCAGCGCGAGAGCCACATCCGAATCCTCAGCGACCAGGTCGGCATAGAATACGTCGCCCCGCTCTTCTCGCTCAGTGGCGAGACCGTCGCTATCATCCCGGAAATCATCGTGCGCCTGAGGCAGGAGACAGATCACGACAAGCTCGAAGACCTCTGCCGCCAAACTGGCTGCACGATCCTGAGAAACCTCCTCTACACCAAGCTGGAGTTCCTGCTCTCCCCCACCGCACGAAATGCAGAGCAAGTCCTGGATGCTGTCGAGACGCTCGCCAAGGCCAATTTCGTCGAATGGGCCTACCCGAATCTGGCTCTTCAGTTGAAGCCATGCGGCTTGTCAGCGAAGAGCGACCCCAATAGCCCCGCCAGGGTCGAGCCCAACGACACCTACTTTCACAAGCAGTGGCACCTGAAGACAATCCACGCCCCGGAGGCATGGGCCCTAAAGGACAAGGCAGGCAAGAACATAACTGGAGACCCGAACATCATCGTCGCTGTCTTGGATCGGGGTGTTGACACAAACCACCCAGACTTGGCGAACAACATCTGGACCAACGCCAAAGAGATTGAGGGGGAACCGAACAACGACGACGATGGAAACGGATTCGAAGACGATGTCCATGGCTGGGACTTCATTGACCGAGATGCTAGTGTCAATCCTGGCTCCGGTTCGTCGCTGGATGCACACGGCACAGAGTGCGCTGGCCTGATAGCCGCCCAGGGTAACAACAATCTCGGCGTGACAGGAGTCACGTGGAAATGCACTATCATGCCCGTGCGCATCCAGCCTTCGCCTGCGACAATGTGTGAGACGCTCATTGAACCCGCCGAAGGATTGAGATATGCGGCCGGCCAGGGTGCAGATGTGATAAGCAATAGCTGGGCGACGGGGTACCTGAATTGCCCCCTGATCGAGTCAGCAATTGAGGAAGTGACCTCAGGAGGAGGCACAGCACGCAACGGCAAGGGGTGTGTCGTGCTCTTTGCCTCCGGAAACTGGACACCCAGCGGCCCGGTCATGTACCCCGCCAGACATCGGAACGTCGTCGCCGTTGGGGCAATCGATCGCGATGAGAAGGCTTGGTATTACAGCGGTGGGGGGCCTGAACTGGACATCGTCGCCCCGAGCGGCCGTTTAGGTGATCACTTGATTCCCTACGACGACGTATACACCACCGACCTTGTCGGGGCACCCGGCGACAGCCGCTACAACCACTACTCCAAATTGGACAACGACTATACGGATAGGGCCGCTGGCACCTCGGCAGCATGCCCCATTGCCGCCGGGGTCGCTGCCCTCATTCTCTCGGTTGACCCGAATCTCACATGCACAGAAGTGGAACGTATCTTGCTTCGCTCTGCGAGAGACTTGGGGACCCCTGGCTGGGATCCAAACTACGGATTCGGGTGCGTGAACGCCTACGCCGCCGTAAGAATGGCCTTGAGCTCAGCACCACCTGGCATACTGTTCGTTGATGATAATGCAACCAACGACCCGGGGCCCGGCGACCCAAACATCAGTGATCCCCTCGCGGATGGCTCAAGAGAACATCCGTATGATGCCATACAGAAGGGCATTGATGATGCTGCCCCTGGAGAGACTGTCACCGTTCTTCCCGGCATATACACTGGAAAGGGCAATCGCAACATAGTCCTTCGTGGCAAGCCCATCACGGTCCGCAGCGAAGGTGGTCCAAGTACCTGCATCATTGACTGCGAGGAGTCGGGCCGGGGATTCTATCTTGACAACGAAGGAGCAGACTCCGTTTTGGAGGGCTTCACGATAACAAATGGATATGCTGGACCCGACGGCCACGGCGGCGGAGTATTCAACTGGCGTGCCAGTCCGACCTTCACCAATTGCGTATTCACGGACAATTCAGCAGGTGGTTCCGGCGGCGGGATGTACAACTCCGACAGCAGGCCGACCATAACCGACTGCAATTTCAGCGGAAACTCCGCTGCTTCGGGGGGCGGCATGCACAATGATGCCAATAGCAGCCCGACAGTCACAAGCTGCTTGTTCAGCGGAAACTTAGTCACTACCTGCGGCGGGGGCATGTACACCTCCGGTGTGGGCGGGCCAACCATAACCGACTCCAATTTCACCGGGAATTCAGCTGTCTCCGGGGGCGGGATGCACAACGATGGCGATAGCACCGCGACAGTGACAAGCTGCACGTTCCGCGCGAATTCCGCCACTAGTTCCGGCGGGGGGATGCAGAACGCTGGTAACACCAACTCGACAGTAACGGACTGCGATTTCACCGGAAACTCGGCCGCGTACGGGGGCGGCATGTACAACGGTGGCAGCGGCAGGCCCACAGTGACCGACTGTAACTTCACCGGAAACTCAGCCACTTCTGGCGGGGGGATGTCCAACGGCGGGAACTCGAGCGTGAAGAGATGCATCTTCAGCGAGAACTCGGCTACTTTTGGAGGCGGGATGTATAACAATAGATCGTTCCAGGGCTGCTTCGTGGGAGACTGCATCTTCAGCGCAAACGTAGCTAGCGCGGACGGCGGCGGGATGTACGATCTCGCCGGCTCTTCGATCGTGAACTGCACGTTCAGCAGAAACGTGGCTGGGGCTCGCGGCGGTGGCCTGCGCATCTCTGATGGTGATCCCGCTTGGGCAAGAAACTGCACGTTCGTTGGGAACTCGGCTACCACTGGCGCGGGAGTTTCTACCTCGTCATGGGACGGGTCAACGCTGAGAAATTGCACGTTAGCCGGAAACTTGGCCGATCGTGGACGAGCCTTGGCGAACGAGGGCGGTAAGTGGATATCGCGACCCGTCAACATAGTGAATTGCATCCTGTGGAATGGTGGCAAGGAGATACAAAACATGTGGGGCGGCCATCTCATAATCACTCATTGCGACGTCAATGACATCTGGCCAGGCGAGGGGAACATCAGCGCTGACCCTTCGTTCGCAGACCCTGTCAAGGGCGATTACCATTTGAAATCGCAGGCTGGACGATGGGACCCTGTATGTCAAACCTGGGTTCAGGACGACGTTACCAGCCCCTGCATCGATGCTGGGGACCCGGAGAGCCCTGTGGGCGATGAGCCGGAGCCGAATGGCGGCAGGATCAATATGGGCGCCTACGGCGGCACGGCGGAGGCGAGCAAGAGTCCTGCACAATCGTCAGGGAATTGACCGTGGCTAGCGATGTTCGTCTCATGGCGACTGACGCAGACGCCCGGCGGCGGTCTTGGCGAAGTAGGTGAGGATGATGTCGGCGCCGGCGCGCTTGATGGAGGTCAGGACTTCCATCATGGCGGCGTCGCGGTCGAGCAGGCCGGCATCGGCGGCGGCGTGGATCATCATGTACTCGCCACTGACGTTGTAGGCGGCTATGGGACAATCGAACCGCTGTCTCGCCTGATAAATGACGTCGAGGAAGCTCAGGGCCGGCTTGACCATCACAATGTCGGCACCCTCTTCGATGTCCAGCTCGATCTCGCGTATCGCTTCGCGGGCGTTGGCCGGGTCCATCTGGTAGCTCTTGCGGTCGCCAAAGGCGGGCGCGGATTCCGCGGCGTCACGGAACGGGCCGTAGAAGGAGGACGCGAACTTGGCGGCGTAGGACAGGATCGCGACGTGATCGAAGCCGTTGTGTTCCAGCACCTGGCGGATGGCGCGAACCCGGCCATCCATCATGTCCGAGGGAGCCACGATGTCCGCGCCAGCCTGCGCGTGCGACAGCGCCATCTTGGCGAGCAGCTCCAGCGTCGCGTCGTTATCCACGTGAAGACTGTAGGCTGTAGGCTGTAGGCTGTAGGCGCCTCCGGCCTCCGGCCTACGGCCTTCTTTGATGACGCCACAATGACCGGTGCTGGTGTACTCGCAGAGGCAGACGTCGGTGACGACCAACAGATCGGGGACACGCTCTTTGATCGCGCGAGTCGCCAACTGCACGGGTCCGTCCTCCGCCCAGGCTTCGGACCCCTTCTCGTCCTTCTTCGCGGGCAGGCCGAACAAGAGCACGGCGGGGATGCCCAGGCTCGCCACCTCTTCTGCCTCGTCCGCGATCCGGTCGGGCGAGAAGTGGTGGCAATCCGTCAGCGACGCAATCGGCGTCTTCAAGCCCTCGCCCGCGCGAACGAAAAGTGGATAGATGAAATCGTCGACGCTCAGCGAGGTCTCGCGCACCATCCGGCGCATCGTGACGCTGGTGCGAAGCCGCCGCATTCGTATCTCCGGAAAACCCATTCGTTCTACTCCAGCAACTTCCACTTGCGTTCGGTGTCCTCCATTGCGTCAAGCATGCCATCGGTGGTGTGCTCGGTCGCTTCGACATTGAGGCGAACGCGCATTCTCTCCAACTCCCGGGACGTTACCGGCCCGATGGAAGCGACCTTCGTGCTGCTCACGTTGACCACCTCCGGCCGGACCTGCTCGAAGAAGGATCGGACCGCCGAGGGGCTCGCAAAAGTCAGCCAGTGAAGGCGGCCCTGGCGAATCTGCTCTTCCAGGCCGGCCACGTCGCCCCGCTGCGGGACGGCGGTGTAGGTGGCGACATTGCGCACCTGGGCCCCCGCCTGGCGCAGGACCTCCACCAGCTCATCCGACGCCAGCTCCGAACGCAACAGCAGGACCTTCTTCTCGTGGAGGTTCGCGAGGGCGGCAAGCTGGATGCCCAGCTCATAACCCGTGAAGACAGTCGGGACGAAATCCGCCGTGATCCCATGTCCCCCCAGAGCCGCCGCGGTCTTGCCGCCGAGCGCCGCGATTCGGACGTGGCCGAAGACCCTTGCATCCTTGCCGAGTGCCTGCAACGCGTCGAAGAACACCGCGACGCCGTTGGGGCTGGTGAAGATTGCCCAGTCGTAACTGGTCAGCTCCGCGAGCACCTGGAGGAACTCATCGCGGTCAGTCAGTGGCTGGACGGCGATGGTGGTGAACTCCACGGGGTTACCGCCCCGGGCCAGAATCTTCTGCGACACACCCGAGTTGCCCTCGGCATCGCGAGTCACGAGAACAGACCGACCGAACAGGGGCTTTCGCATGAACCAGTTCAGGCATGGATTACCCCGGGCCGCCTCGCCGACGATGATCAGGGCCGGTGGTTCGATGTTCTCGCGACCGCACGCGTCCACGACTCCGCTCAACGGCGACTGCACGACCCTCTGGCTCGGCAACGTTGCGTTGGCCACGAGCACCGCCGGGGTGTCGCCAGACATGCCGTTGACCATCAACTGCTCGGCAATCGTCGGCAGCGTCGAAATGCCCATGTAGAACACGAGTGTGCCGGGAAAATGCGCCAGCACGTTCCAGTCGATGTTGGTGTCCTCCTTGCCCCCGGCCTCGCGACCCGTGATGAAGGCCACCTGCGAGCTGTATCGCCGATCGGTGAGCATGATCCCTGTGTACTCGGAGGCGGCGATGGCGGCGGTGATCCCCGGGACAATCTCGAAATCGATGCCGGCCTCGTTCAGTAGAGCCACTTCCTCCGTGCATCGGCCGAAGATGCACGGATCGCCGCCTTTGAGCCGAACGACCGTCTTGCCCGCCAGTGCCTTCCCGACAAGGATCCGGTTGACCTGGTCCTGCGTGAAGGAGCCGGGACCGATCCGCTTGGGCACGTGGATGATCTCGGCTTCCTTGCGGGCGAGCTCCAACAGGGCCGGGTTGGCCAGCTTGTCGATGATGATACAGTCGGCGATTCCGAGCAGCTCGGCTCCGCGCAGCGTGATCAAGTCCGCCCGCCCGGGCCCGGCGCCAACCAGGTATGCCACGCCTTTCTCAGGTTCTGAGTCCATCTGTGTCCTGCTTCCTTTCGAGGTCACGAAGAATCTCGCGGCCGCCCGCGTCGAGCAGCTCGCCGGCGAGCCTCTGGCCCAACGGCAATGCCTCAGACACGGGGCCGCTCGTTTGGCGTTTGATGATACCGCGACCCTGGACATCGGACAAGAACGCGTGAAGCTCAATCACACCATCGCGAGACTGGGCATAGGCGCCCACCGGGGCATGGCAGCCACACTGCATCGCGGCCAGGACCTGCCGTTCAGCCGATGCCAGGGCCCTGGACAACTCATCGTCGATGGACCGGACCACCTCCACGGCTTCCCTGTCATCACTTCGGGTCTGAACGGCCAGTGCCCCCTGTCCCGGGGCCGGGATGAACTGCCGGGGATCGAACACGACAGAGATCCTGTCCGCCAGGCCCAGCCGCTCCAGGCCGGCCCTGGCCAGAATGATGGCATCGAGCTCCGTCGTCTCCAGCTTGCTGATCCGCGTCTGGACATTGCCTCGAAGCGGCTCCAGCGCGAGGTCCGGTCGCAGGTGCCGCAACTGAGCCGCACGGCGCAGGCTCGATGTTCCCACGCGGGCCGAGCGGGGCAGCTCGTCGATGGAACCGACGGATCGCCTTGCCAATAGACAGTCCTCCGGCCACTGTCGATCACAGATGGCGGCCAGGGACAGGCCGTCTCGCTGGTGCGTCGGCAGATCCTTGAGACTGTGAACGGCCACGTCCGCCTCGCCGGCCAGCAATGCCTCCTCCAGGCGCGATGTGAAGAACCCGGTGTCCTTCAGGTCCCACAACGCCGTGCGACGATCCTTATCACCGGCACTCACAATTTCCTTGATCCGGACTTCAATCCGCGGATGCTTTACCTTCAGCGCGGCGATGACGCTCCGGGTCTGCGCCATTGCCAGTTCTCCCCGGCGTGTCGCCACGGTCAATGTTCTTTCCATGCCTTGCTTTCCAAACATCTATTCAGTCCCGTGGTGTTGCAGTGTATGAGAAACCGGCTGGCATATCAAGGTGTGAAGGGGCGGCTGGAGAATCGCAACGCCCTATGAGCCATCCGGATGTCACAACGAATATCCTTGCGAACCCGTCCGGCTTGTCGATAATAGGAAGCTTGTCAGGATGTCGTGCCCGGAGCCGCTGTTGCGTTGTTCGGTATTCCGCAGTCCGCCGAGTCGCCGTAAGGGCTGAGTCCTGCCGGGTGTAAGGAGATCGAATGAGCCGATTCAGGCGGGCCGTGCTCTGGGCCGCTTTGATAGCCATCATAGCACTGACGCTGTTGTCGATTTATGGCGCGTTTCTCGGCGCCAACAGGGCGCAAGCGTTCTTCAATACCCTTCCCCTGGCTGTCTACTGGTTCACGCTGACAGCTCTGCTGATCGTCGGAATCGCGGTCTTTCGTCGGCTCCTACAGATCCCCGCCCTGCTGCTGATGCACCTCGGCTGTGTCCTCATTCTTCTCGGCGGCATGTGGGGCTCGACAGCGGGGCATGTCATGCAGGAACAGCTCTTCGGCATCGACAAGGTCCCCCGGAGCCAACTGCAAATGAAGATTGGCGACCAGACTCCCCGGAACCGCGTGGTCATTGAGGATGGCAACAGCACCGGCGAGTTGCCCTTCGCCGTCAGACTCAAGGACTTTCGCATGGAGTACTACGAGCCGGGCGAGATCATCATCCGGAATCGGGCCGGGCGAGTCTGGAGGCTGCCCGCCAAGCCCGGCGCTCAGGTTTCATTGGATGGGCCGGACATGATCACCGTGCAGAAGGTGTTTGGGAACTTCAAGCTCCGCGCCGAGGGAGACAAGCAAGTGCCCTACGACGCCCCCGGTGGCTCGAACCCTGCCGTCCAGGTGGTCGTCGAACGGCCTGACGGGACCACGACGGCGGGATACGTCTTCGAGTACTTCGCCCCGATCTTCACGGAGCCAATCGGGTCTGATCTCATATACCGGAGGGCTGTCAAGGATTACATCAGCGAGGTGGAGATCGTCGTGGACGGCAAGACCGTTGCCGCCAAGGCAATCGAGGTCAATCACCCGCTGCATTACGGCGGCTACCATGTTTACCAGTACTCGCTCGATGAGCGCGGGGAATACACGGTTCTGGAGGTGGTCTCCGACTCCGGCCTGAATCTGGTTTACGGCGGTTATGTAATGTTGATTGCCGGGGTCCTCTGGCAGTTCTGGGGTCGCCGGACATTGATCGCCATCAAGAGCCGCCGGAGGATCGCTCCACAGGCGGAACACGAGTAGTACAGGTCATTATGGAAATCAAATACTCAGTCCAGGGTCTGCTCATCTACGCAACAATCGGCGTATACCTGCTCGCATTCCTCGTCACGGCGGCAAGGCAAGCGAGGGCCGGCCGAATCATGTTCTTCGCCGGCTTCCTCCTGGCGGTCCTCTCCTACGTCTATCGCTGGCACCACGTCGGACATGTACCCCTGCAGAACCTCTTCGAGGTCTTTCTCTTCCTTGGCGTCGTCTGCTATCCGATCTCCTGGTTCTGCCGGAATGTTCTGCAAATTGGCGGTCAGTGGGCCGACATGCTCATCGGTGCTGTCGTGCTCGTTCCTGCCGGTTTCATCTTCAACGCTCAGCCGATGCAACTCCCGCCGGCCTTGCAGAGCTGGTTGTTCGCACCGCACGTGGCCGTCTACATGCTCGCCTATATCTTCATGGCCAAGGCGGCTTTTCAGGCGGGCGAGCAGTTGTTGAGCCGGCGACCCACTATCGAGACCACCCCGCTGCCGCCGGAGCAGGCGACGTATGAGCTGGTCGCCATTGGCTTTCCGCTGCTGACGCTGGGACTGATCCTCGGCAGTTGGTGGGGCAAGCTCGCCTGGGGCGACTACTGGGGCTGGGACCCGAAGGAGCTCTGGTCGCTCGCCTCGTGGCTGGTGTACGTCGGCTATTTCCACTGGCGCTACATGTTCGGCAAACTGAGCCCGCGTAGCAACAGCCTCTGGGCAATCGCCGGCATGACGGCTATCATCATCACGCTGCTGTGGGTCAACCTCTCCAGGCTGTTCCCCGGCCTGCACAGCTACGCAACGTGAAAAGCCGTGGTTCCGGAGGACAAAAATGGATCGACGGGAGTTCATCAGGACGGGTATTGGGGCCGGCTTTGCCGGCGGCGTGACGCTGAACCGGCTCTGTGAGGCCGAAGGCGGGCCTCCCCGGCGACCGAATGTCCTTTGGATCATGATGGATGACGCCCGGGCGGATGCGATCGGCTGCTATGGGCGAAGCTGGGCGAGGACCCCGTACATGGACGCCCTTGCGGCCGATGGGGTCCGCTTCGAGACCGCCATCGTGCAGAATCCCGTCTGCGTCCCATCGCGCATCTCCATGAAGTCGGGCCACTACCCACACACGTTCGGCGTGACTGCTATGGGCAAGCCCGCTGTCGTCGAGCCTGCTTACAGGAAGAAGGCCCACGATGTGCCGAACCTGCTCAACGCCTGGAAGGAAACCGGCATTCCACTCGTCAACATCGGCAAGACCCATGCTTACCAGCGAGACTGGAGCTATCAAAGGGACGTCACGCCGGACTTCGACGTGCTCGGTCGCGCGCGCAATGAGAAGATCGGCGCCAGACTGAGAGAGGCCGGCAGCAAATATCCTGAAGTCGTGACAAAGACGCACGGCTGGGCCATCGGAGGAACGGTGCCGTTGGAGCCGCACGAAGTCACCACGGGCAAACTCGGCGACCTGGCCCTGGAGACCCTGCAAGGGCTGTTGGACAAGCACGAGACGTTCTTTCTGCGTGTCTCATTCCATGCGCCACACGTGCCGTGCCTGGTGCCACCGTCGTATTTCATCGATCCCGGAAAGATCGACCTGCCGCTGCCCACCGAGGAGGAGCTGAGGAGCAAGCCGCGGTTCGAGCGAGAGCAGTTGCGTACTTATACCGGCGGGCTGGACCTGACGCGTCAGCAGATCGATATCGCCCGCGGAACCTATTACGGCATGGTCTCGCTCGTCGATGCCCAGGTGGGCCGGCTTGTGGATTGCCTGCGCAAGGCCGGCGCACTCGATGATACGATGATCGCCATCAACTCCGACCAGGGGTGGCAGTTGGGCGAGCATGGACTCTGGAAGAAACGGGTTCTGTACGACGACAACGTCAAGGCGCCGCTGGTGCTGAGCTGCCCCGCGCGATTGCCGAAAGGCAGGGTCGTCAGAGAGCCGGTGGAGATGCTCGACTTTGTCCCCACGCTGATGGACCTGAGCGGCCTGAAGGTGCCGGATGCGATCTGCGGACGCAGCCTGGTCCCTTTGATACGAGGCGACGTCACCGAGTGGCGGGAGGCGACGTTCTGCGAGATCGACCACAGCATGTCCATGTACGACGAGCTGCGGCTCAGCAGCGGCCGGCGCGTCATGGTCCGCACAAAGGAATGGAAACTGATCTGCTTCTTCGATGAGCGAGTGGCGGACAAGGACGGAGCTTTGTACAATCTCAAGAATGACCCTGACGAGAAGACTAATCTCTACGGCAAGCCCGGAACGGCCGACGTGACGGAGTACCTCGAACAGCTCTGCCGTGAGTGGGATCGGGCGACGTAGCCACATCGTCAAGACCTGTTGGAGGTGGAAGACCATGTTGAGCAAGGCGAGAATCTTCTGTGCGTCCATTCTTGTCGTCATCTGCACGTCCCCGGTATTGTCGGCGGTGACGATCTCGCAGTACGGCCAGGCGAAGGCCATCATCGTGATCGCCGCTGATGCGCCGGAGCCCGAGCAATATGCGGCGAAGGAGCTTGCCGACTTCCTCGGCAGAATCACCGGAGCCAGGTTCGAATCCGCCGGACAGGTGAAGCCGAATGCCTCGTGCTTGCTCGTCGGCCCGGAGGCGGCGAAGTGGGCCGATGAGCCCGTCTCAACCGACGGACTTGGCGCCGAGGGCATCGTCCTCAAGACCGTCGGCGACGATCTCGTGCTCGCAGGCGGGCAGCCGAGAGGGACACTCTACGCGGTCTACAGCTTTCTGGAGGACCGGCTGGGCGTTCGCTGGTGGTCGTCCACGGAGAGCACCATTCCGAGCCAGCCGACGATCGTCGTGGATGCCTTGAGTATTCGCTACGTGCCGCCGCTGGAGTACCGCTCGCCCTACTGGTTCGACGCGTTCGACGGCGACTGGGCGGCACGCAACAAGTGCAACGGCCAGGGACATCGGCTCCAGGCAAAGCACGGCGGCAAGCATATCTATGCGGGATTCGTGCATACGTTCTATTCGCTGATCCCGCCGCAGAAATACTTCGCCGACCACCCCGACTGGTTCAGCGAGATCGAGGGAAAGCGCACGACCGATCGCACGCAACTGTGTCTGACCAACGAGGACATGCGCAAGGAATTGGTTGCGAATCTGAAAGAGCGGCTGCGAAGCAATCCCGCCGCGACGATCGCGTCGGTCTCGCAGAACGACTGGCACGGCAACTGCAAGTGCGCCAAGTGCGCCGCGATCGAGCAGGAGGAAGGCAGCCCCGCCGGCCTGATGCTGCGATTCGTCAACGCGGTCGCGACCGATATCGAGCAGGAGTTCCCAAACGTCGCGATCAGCACGCTGGCCTACCAATATACCCGCAAGCCCCCGAAGATCACCAGGCCGCGGGACAACGTCATCGTCCAACTGTGCAGCATCGAGTGCTCCTTCTGCAAGCCGCTGATCGACGAGCGCAACAAGGCCTTCCGTGACGACATCGTAGGCTGGGCGCCGATCTGCAAGCGGCTCTACATCTGGGACTACACGACGAATTTCCGGCACTATGTCATGCCGCACCCGAACCTGCGGGTCCTGGGGCCCAATGTCAAGTTTTTCGCCGATCACAACGTCAAAGGCATCTTCGAACAGGGCGCGTACCAGAGCTACGGGGCCGAGATGGCCGAGCTTCGCGCCTGGATGTTGGCGAAGATGCTCTGGGACCCCAGCCGTGACGGCGAGGCGCTGACCAACGAGTTCATCGAAGGCTATTACGGCCCGGCGGTGCCGCAGATCAAGGCGTACCTGAAGGTCACGCATGACGCTGTCGAGGCCAGCGGCGACTGGCTCGGCTGCTTCGAACAGAACCATGCGAAGTACCTGAGTCTCGACACGCTCTCTCGCGGCTGGCAGTGCCTTGAAGCCGCCGAAGCAGCAGTCCAAAACGATCCCGACCTGCGCTTCCGTGTGCAGGTGGCCCAGCTTCCGGTGATGTACACGTTCCTGACGCGATGGAACGAGATGCGCGAGGCCGCCAAGACCACCAGCGCGGACTGGCCAATGCCCCCGTCCGCCAGGGAAACCTACGATCAGTTCCTGGCCATCGCCAAGAAGAAAGGCGTCACGCGTCTGAGTGAATGGCAGGAAGGCTTCGTCGCGATGGACAAAGCCCTGGAGCAGGCGAAAGACTCGATCCAGTGACGTGCCGGGAATTGACGCTTTGGGATTTGCGATTTATGATTTGGTCGTTGCGGCGGACTCTGAGACCGCCCAAGACAATGGTGAATCGTACGTCGTAGATCATAGACACTGAAAGGAGCAACGATGAACCGAGTGCTGATGATGGTGACGTCCACGATCGTTCTGGCCACGCTCGTGGTTTATGTGAGCAACGGACAGGCGAAAAAGCCGCCAAAACGCCAGTACGTGGAGACGGAGACGGGCCGCTGGCTCGTTCACGATACGAATCGGCCGGCCCCGCCGATCATCACGCCGGGAGCAGCCTGTGGCGAGCATTCGTCTGATGCGATCCTGCTGTTCGACGGGACCTCGAAAACCATGCCCAATTGGACGGATGTCAATGGCGCGCCCTCCAGGTGGATCGTCCGCGATGGCTACATGGAGTCGGTCAAAGGCGCCGGCTATATCCAAACCAAGCAGAAATTCGGCTCCTGCCAAGTGCACGTGGAGTTCGCGACGCCCGCGAGGGTGCAGGGGACAAGCCAGGGACGCGGCAACAGCGGCGTGTTCCTCCAGGGACAGTACGAGGTCCAGGTCCTGGACTCCTATGAGAACAAGACCTATCCGGACGGCCAGTGTGCGGCCTTGTACGGCCGGGCCGTGCCGCTGGTCAACGCCTGCCGCAAGCCCGGCGAGTGGCAAAGCTATGACATCGTCTATCACCGGCCGCTTTTCGACGCCAGCGGCAAGGTCACCCGCAAGGCGACGTTCACCGTGCTTCACAATGGCGTCCTCGTCCACGACCACGTCGAGTTGATGGGCGGCACCGGCTGGGACGGGCCTTTCGCAATCTCGGACTACAGGCCCCACGGCGACAAAGGCTCCATCCAACTGCAAGACCACGGCAATCCAGTCCGCTACCGCAACGTCTGGATTCGCGAGCTTAAGGACTGACGGGCTTACCATGACACGAGAAGTACCCCGGGGCGGCCCTTCCCGGACCGCCCCGGCCTGTTGTCCGGGTCACCAAGTCGGCTCCCTATTCATACCTCAGTGCAATCATTGGATCGGTCTTCGCGGCCCGACGCGCGGGGATGTAGCTGGCCATCAGGGCGATGCCAGCCAACAGGAGCGATACGCATGCCAGGGTCGGCAGGTCGGTCGGCGTCACGTCATACAACAAACTGGAAAGCACCCGGGTCAGGGCCAGCGCTCCACCCAGACCGACGGCGACACCGGCCGAGGCGAGCACAAGCCCCTGCCACAGCACCGCGCGGAGGATATCCATCTTTCGGGCGCCCAGGGCCATGCGAATACCGATATCGCGGGTCTGCTGTGTCGCGCTATATTGGAGCAGGCCGTAGACGCCGATGGTCGCCACGATAAGGGCTATAGCCGAGAAGATCGTCAGCAGGATCATGGTGAACCGCCGGGGCGTCAGCATTCGCGCGAGGGTTGTCTCCATGGATTCCAGTCTCATGATAACATCGTCCTTCTCCAGCGAGGCGACCTGGGCACGCAGCGCAGCAGCCAGTCGCATCGGATCGCCCGCCGTCCGCGTGACCAGGACCATTTCCTCATAACTCCCTCGAAGCCGCATGTAGATTGAGCCATTCGGCGGGTCCGTCGTCTCGATGTCTCTGGTCGTACCCACGACCCCTACGATGGTCGTAACGGCTTGGCCGCCGTCAAGCATGAGCTTCTGCCCGATGGGATCGGTATCGGGGAAGTACTTGCGAGCCAGATATTCGTCCACAAGCGCCATGTTGATCGCATCTTCTTCGGTAAGCATGCGGCCGCGCAGCAGTCGGATGCCCATAGTCTCGAAGAAGGCCGGGCTGACGTTGATCCATTTTGCCAGTGGCAGCTCCTCCGGATTGGCGGGCGGATGACCTGGAACGGAGAAGCGAAGATCCATGTCGATCGCGCCTAATTGCAGAGCGGTCGCGACCAGTGCCGCCGATTGCACGTCGGGGAGAGCCCGGACGCGCGACAGCAGTTGATCATAGAAGGCTGTGCAGTGCTCCGAGGTGGGATACTTCGCGTGCGGCAGGCGAATCTCGGCGGCCAGCAGATGCCCAGGCTGAAAACCCAGGTCCAGCCTTTGCAGGGCGATCAGACTGCGAACCAGCAAGGCCGCCCCGACAAGCAGAATCAAGGACAGCCCGATCTGAGAAACGACGAGCCCGCCATGAACGCGCCGCCATCCGCGCCCGGTCCCGGATCGTCCCCAGCCTTCCTTGAGGGCCTGGCTCATGTGGACATCGGACGCACGCCAGGCAGGCATCGCTCCAAAGAGCAGACCTGTCAGTACGGATGTGCCCAACGTGAAGGCCAACACGGATAGGTCTACTCCTGTTTCTTTCAGACGCGGGATGTCCGCAGGACAGAGATGGACCAGCCCTTTGATCGTGATGAACGTCACGAGGAGGCCCAGCAGGCCCGCTCCCAAGCTCAGAACCAGGCTCTCGGTCAGCATCTGCTGCACGACCCGGCCCCGGGAGGCTCCCAGCGCCACGCGCATGGCGATCTCCCGCCCGCGCATCGTGGCGCGAGCCAGAAACAGGTTGGCGACGTTGCTGGCGGCGATCAACAGAACGAACGCCGCTGCGCCGAGCAGAAGCAACAGCAGTACCTTGCGATCTCCGTCCAACACCTTGTTCGAGAGTCGGTCGACGCCGACGGTCCAGTCTGTGCCGGCTGTGGGGTCCGTCTGCTTCATGCGATCCGCAATGACGGCCATCGCCGCGCGAGCCTGCACCAGCGTGACGCCCTTCTTCAGACGAGCCAGGACCGCCACCGGGCGTCCATGCGTAAATATCTCGTCTCGCTGAAGCGTCAAGGGCACCCAGAACGGTGCGGGTTGTGTAAAGGGCCACGCGAAGCGAGGCGGCATGACACCAACGATCGTGCAGCTCCTGCCGTCGAGATTCACGGTCTTGCCAAGCACATCCGGCGTCCCGCCCAGGTCACTCTGCCAAAAGGCGTGGCTCAGAATGACGACTCGCTCATTTCCCGTCTGCTCCTCCTGCGGCAGGAACCCCCGGCCCAGCAGAGGCGTAACGCCCAGCATGGAGAAGAGATTGGCGGACGCGGAGTACGTCCAGATCTCGCGGGGCCTGTCTATCCCGGTGACGTAGAAGCGCTGACGCCCATATCCGGCCATAGTCTCAAACGCCGGACATCGCTGCTGCTGCCAGGCGAGAAGAACCTGGTGGTCCGGGCGTCTCCCTCCGTACTTGGTTTGCTGCCAGAGCACCACCATGTCGTGCGGATCCTTGTACGGCAAAGGCCGAAGCATCACGGCGTTGACCACGCTGAACACCGCCGTGTTCGCCCCGATCCCCACCGCAAGAATCAAAACCACCACCGCCGTGAAGCCGGGATTCCGGGCAATCATCCGCAAGCCGTACCGAATGTCCTGCCGCAAAGTCGTCATCATGTGACTCCAGTTCGCTGTGAGCCGGAAACCATCCACGGACCACTCCCCTACTCGTACCGTAACGCCGTCATCGGATCGATCCTCGCGGCCCGGCGGGCGGGGATGAAGCCAGCCGCAATGGAAACAGCCGCCAGCAGCGCCACCGTGGCGCCGATGCTCACAGGATCGATGGGGCTGATGCCGTAGAGCCCGCTGCGAATCACCCGGGCCAGGGCAACCGCCAGCAGAATTCCGATCGACAATCCTATGAATGTCGATACGCCGCCCTGAAGGAATACCAGGACCAGGACATCCCGCCGGGTGGCCCCCAGGGCCATCCGCATCCCGATCTCGGGAGTCCGCGACGCGACCATGTGGCCCTTGACCGCGTAGAGGCCCAGACCCGCCAGGAACACGGCCATGGTCCCGAACATGGCCGCCAGCTTCGTGGTCACTCTCATCTGTCGCACGGTCGAGCCACTGCGGTGCTGATTCACCAGGCTCGTCACCGACACCACCGGCAGACGCGGATCGATCTTGCGAATCTGGTCGCCGATGCTCCGGACCAGGGCCGCCTCGGTCTGCGGCGCGGCACTCGCAGCGCGCAGGTGAATATAGATGGGCACGTGCTCGGCGTGGAGCGGCTGGTACAGGTGCGGCCATTCCTGTACGTCGCCCGAGAGAGTCCGCAGGCTCGGTACGATTCCCACCACTCGGCACAACTCCAGCTCCGAGCCCCAGCCGTGCTGGATCAGACAGCCTACGGCGTCGCCGTCCGGCCGCAGCTTGCGGGCCAGTTGCTCCTCGACAATCACCACCTGCTCCGCGTCGGGAGCACTGTCGAGAGGGCGAAACGGCCGGCCGCGCAGGAGGGGTATCCCCATCGCCTTGAAATAGCCGCCATCTACTTCAAACACGAACAGTGCCTTCGCCACGAGATTCCTGGACGGATCATCTTCGACCCCGGGTTCGTACTCGACGAACCGCTGTGAAAGGCCTTCGCGTGTATCGCCAACGGGAAATGACGTGGACAGGCCCACCGCCTGGATCCCGGGCATTCCGCCCAGGCGCTCCGCCAGCGTCTCGCAGGCCGTCATGGCTTGGGGTTTCGTGTAGCCGGCCGCGAGCGGGTCGATCCGGACCACGACCTTGCCAACCAGATCGAAGCCCGGATTGGCGTGCGCGGTTTTGATCGCGGTGCGCGTGAACAACGTCGCGATCATCACGAGCACGACGGACAGCGCAATCTGAAAGACCACCGACAGGCCGCGCGGGACGAGCCGGCGCCTTCTGCGCGTCGACCGGATCACTCCGCCGCCCGACTCCTTCAAGTCGCTGATGACATCGCGTGCGGACAGGCGCAACGCGGGCACCACGCCGAAAAGCACGGTGGCGATGAGACAGAAACCCAACGTGGCCCCCAGGACGCGCACGTCAAAGTAGGTCGTCAACTGAATGGGCAGGGTCCCCGTCGCGAGCCAGGCGTTGAGGATCCGAACACCCCAGAAGGCGGGGATCAGTGCCAGAACCGCTCCAAACAGCGCCAGAAGAAGCGACTCGATGAACAACTGTCGGATGATGCGCAGGCGTCCGCCACCGATAGCCATGCGGATGGCAATCTCCCGCTGCCGCGCCGCGCCTTGAACGGTGATCATGTTCGCCAGGTTCAGACAGGCAATGAGCAGGACGACCCCGGAGATTCCCATCAACACCACACTTATGATGCCCAACATTTTCCTTTCGTGGAGGTCGTCCTCCCCTGCGTGGAGCCTTGCCAGCCGGGCGAGATACAGCCTGGAGTCGTCTTTCCACCGCCGCGGCTCGCTGTCCTTCAGGCGCGGCGTCAGAGCCTGGAGCCGTAGCTCGGCCGCCGCCATGTCCAGACCGGGTTTGAGCCTTCCCGCTAACACGACCGGTGGGTAATCCCAGATCGCCCGCCTCCTTCCGGTCGGCCTCTCCTCGTCGTAGTGATCGACAAGTCCAAAAGCCCCCAGGGGCAGCCAGAGATCCGGACCGCCGGCCGCCGTACCTGTGAACCGCTTCGGCGCCACGCCGACGATCCGGCACGGCCTGGCATTGATGTTCACATATTGACCCACGATCCTGGGGTCCGCGCCCTGTCGCTGCCAGGTTTCGTAGCTCAGGACGACGACTGGCTCAGCACCGTACCGCTCCTCCTCGGGCAAGAAGGTCCGTCCGTACGCGGGAGCCACGCCCAACGCAGAGAAGTAGTTGGCCGAGACGTACATCAGATCCATGTGTCTGACCACTTCGTCTCGTACCCAGGTGCCGCGACACGAGCCGTAGTTGTGGGCGATGAGGTCGCTGAACGCCGGATTGTCGTCGCGCATGTCCGTATACATCGCATACGTGAGAAGGCCGAAATTGCGGATGCCGCAGTACACCAGTCGGTCCGGGTCTTTCACGTGCATGGGACGAAACAGCAGCGCGTTGACCACGCCGAACATGATCGTATTGGCCCCGATGCCGATCGCCAGGGTGATCAGCGCGATCGCCGTGAACCCGGGCGACTTTCTCAGCATCCGGCCAGCGAAGCGAACATCCTGCCATAGGGTCGTCATCAGATAACTCCGGTTGTCGGTTCAGTAGTCGGTAATCGGTTCTTCTTCGCCGACAACCGACTACCGGCTACCGATTACCTTCTTCATTCACATCGCAGCGCCACCATCGGATCGACTTTCGCCGCCCGGCGGGCGGGAATATAGCCAGCCAGAAGCGAGGTGGCCCCGAGCAGCACCAAGGTTGCAGCGATGCTCGCGGGATCGATCGGATTGACCCCGCACAGAACACTGGCCACCACGCGGGCGACGGCCAACGCCAGGAGCATTCCGGCGAGCAGCCCCACCAGCGTCAAGACTGCCCCCTCGCGCAGGACCATCGTCAGGACGTTCCCGCACGTGGCGCCCAGGGCCATGCGAATCCCGATCTCCGGGGTCCGGGAGGCCACCATGTATCCCTTGACGGCGTAGATGCCCAGGGCCGCCAGGAACAAGGCCATGGCGCCAAAGGCCACCGCCAGTCCCGCCACGATGCGCACCAGCCACATGTTTGGGCCGTTGCGATGGAAGTCCGACATGGTCATCAGCGACAGGATCGCCACCTGGGAGTCCACCTGGCGAATCTCTTGCGGCAGATTCGCAATCAGAGCCGTCTGGCCCCCGCGGGCGCTGCCGGCCGTGCGAACGTGGATGTAGATCGGGCTGCCAAAGGAATCGAAGTCACGTGTCAAAGGCACGTAGACGTGTGGCTGCATCTTCTTCTCAAAGATGCCATGCCGCACCCCCGGCACAATCCCCACAACCTCTCGCGGCTTGCGGCCGGCCCCCGAGATCAGACAGCCCAGTGCATTTCCGTCGGGGCGAAGCCGCCGTGCCTGCACCTCATCGATGACAACGACCGGGGCATCCGTGAGCCATTCTGCACGGCTGAAGTACCGGCCGCGCAACAGCGGCAGTCCCATGGCCTGCAGGTAGTCACCGCCGATGCCGTGAATGATGCTCAGCGGCGTGTCCCTGGACACGGGCCTATCCTCGTTTGAATCTGCCTTGTATTCGTGGATGTCGTTGCAGGGAATCCCCACTCCAAAGGGCATGGACGTGGACAGGCCGACCGCCTGAACGGACGGCAGCGTGCTCAGATGGTCCACCAACCGCTCGCAGACTTGCAGGCTCCGGCTGCCGGTCCGACCGGCCCGACGGGGCTCCACCTCGATCAGCAGCTTATCATCGAGACGATAGCCGGGAGTCATACGAGTCGCCGTCAAGGCGCTGTGGGTGAACAGGCCTGCGCCCATGACCAGCACAACCGACAGCGCGGTCTGACAGGCTGCCGACAGACCGCGAGGCACGAGCCGACGAGCCCTCACGGTCGGCCGCAGAGCACCGCCTTTGGCCTCCTTCAGATCGACCACAACGTCGCGCCGCGAAAGCCGAAGCGCCGGTCTCAAGCCGGATAGCACGGCGGCGATCAGGCAGAATCCCGCCGTCGCCGCCAGAACGCGGGTGTCAAGCCCCGCATCCAGCGCCGCCCCCATCTCGAAGGGCAGCCTCAGAGCGGCCAGCGAGGCATTCAGGATCTTCGTACCCCAGAATGCGAGGACCAGCCCCCCGATTCCCCCCAACGCAGCCAGCAACAAGGATTCGATCAGCAACTGTCGTATGATCTGCATGCGACCGCCTCCGATGGCCATCCGAATGGCGATTTCTCGGCGCCGTGAGGCCCCCTGCACCACGTACATATTCGCAAGGTTCAGGCATGCAATGAGCAGGACAATTCCAGATACGGCCATCAGGAACAGACTCAAGGCGGACAGTCTTCCCTGATCGTTGTCCTCGTACGTGCTGAGTCTGCCTGGCCGGTGGAGGTAAAGGTCGCAGCCCCCCTCCCAGCGACGGGGGAACCTCTCCTTCAGACGTGCAGCCACCGCCAGGAGCCGCGTCTTGGCCTGCGACAGGTCCAGGTCGGCCTTGAGCCGTCCCACCAAGGCCAGCGAGGGATAGTCCCAATAGTCACTCGGGGCCCTGGCTGGCCGTGGCTCCCGGTTATCGTCAGTCACGAGCCTATAGACCCCCAGCGGAAGCCACAGATCGGGTCCGAACAACGACGTTCCTGTGAATCGCTTCGGGGCCACGCCGATCACGTGAAAGAGGATGCCGTTGATGGACACCTGTGTGCCCACGATATTTGGATCGGCCCCCTGCCGCTGCCAGGCCCGGTAGCTGAGGACGGCCACCGGCGCCGCACCCACCCGCTCCTCCTCCACCAGGAAACTCCGTCCCCGTGCCGGCGCAATCCCCAACGTGGCGAAGTAGTTCGCCGACACGAACATGGCGTAGGCCCGGCGCGTGCTGTCGGCCTGTTCCAGCGTGACGAACTGCATGTCCCAGCCGTGGGCCATCAGGTCGCTGAAGATCGGATTGTCGTCCCGCAGATCGACATAAGCGGAGTAGGGAATGAACGCAAAGCCACGGGAGCGGCAACCCATCAACCGATCCGGGTCCTTGACTTGCGCGGGCCGCAGCAGCAACACGTTCACCACGCTGAACATGATCGTGTTGGCCCCGATGCCGATCGCCAGCGTGATCAAAGCAGTTGCTGTGAACCCAGGCGACTTTCTCAGCATGCGTCCCGCGAAGCGAACATCTTGCCAGAGTGTTCCCATCTGTGTCTCCTACTCATATCTCAGCGCCTCCATTGGATCGACCCTCGCGGCCCTCCGGGCAGGGACGTAGCTGGCCAGCAACGCTGCGCCCGCCAGAGCGAGCGACACGCATACGAACGTCAGCGGGTCGGTGCGCGTCACCCCGTAGAGGAAGCTGGAGATCACCTTGGTCAGGAGCAACGCTCCGATCAGACCGGTGGCGACACCGAACAGCGCGAGCTTGAGACCCTGTCCCACGACCGCTCGCAGGATATCGGCCTTGCGCGCGCCCAGGGCCATACGAATCCCGATGTCGTGTGTCTGCTGTGCCGTGCTGTATTGCAGCAAGCCGTAGACGCCGACCGTCGCCAGGGCCAGGGCGATGCCGGCAAACGCACTCAGCAGGAGCATGACGAAACGCCGGGGGGCCACCATTCGGGACAAGGTCGTCCTCAGCGGCTCCATCGCCTCAATCACCTGATCCTCCTCCAGTTCGCGGACCTGCTGCCGCACCGCCGGAGCCAGGTTCACAGGGTCCCCAGCCGTACGGACCAGAACGACTGCGAATCTTATGAAGCCTCTGCCGCGGCCGTAGACGACTCCTCGTCCCGGTTCGGGCGTATCGAAGCTTCTGACGGTATCGACCACCCCTATGACCCGGACCGGCCAGTCGCCGGAACCGTGGAAAAGCAGGGTTCGCCCGATGGGGTCGGCATCCCCGAAACACTGGCGGGCAAAGGTCTTATCGATCACAACGTTGTCCGGTCCCTGGTCCGTAACCGTCTGACCCCGGAGGAATGGGATGCCCATGGTAGCGAAGTAGTCCGGCGTGACGAGCATGAAGCGGGCACTGTGGATTTGCGTCGAATCGGCCTGGCCCGCGACGGTGAAGTCCATATTGAAGAATTCCATGGAGCCCAAAGCCTCGCCGACCTCCGTGCCCTGGAAGAGCGCTGCGGCCGAATCTACGCCCGGCAACGTTCGCAGGCGATCCAACAGCGACTGGAAGAAGCCATCGTACTGGCTCTGTTGCGTGTATTTCGCTGTCGGCAAAATGATATGTGTGGCCAGCACATGGTCGGGCCGGAAGCCCAGGTCCACACTGGTCAGCGAGAGCAGACTGCGAATGAGCAGAGTCGCCCCGATCAGCAGAATCAGGGAGAGTCCGAGCTGCGAGACCACCAGGCCGCTATGAAGGCGTCGCCAGCGGCGCCCGGTCGTGGTCCGGCCGGCCCCCTCCTTCAGGGTCTCACTCACGCTCACGTCGGAGACCCGCCAGGCAGGCAGGATGCCGAAGAGCAGGCCGGTCAGCACCGACACGCCCAGCGTGAAGCCGAGAACTGTCAAGTCGATGCTCGTCTCCTGCAAGCGAGGGATGTCCGAAGGGCACAGACGCACCAGCGTCTTGATCGTGCCGACAGTCAGCAGCAACCCCAGAACGCCGGCTCCCAGACTCAACAGAAGGCTCTCCGTGAGCATTTGCCGGAGGACCCGGCGGCGCGACGCGCCCAGGGCCACGCGCATCGCCACCTCACGGTGCCGTACCGTCGCGCGGGCGAGGAACAGGTTGGCGGCATTGCCGCAGGCGATCAGCAGGACGAATCCCGCCGCCCCGAGCAGCAGCAGAGGCAGCCTGCGGTGGCCTTTCACCATCCCATCCAGCAACCGCGTGACGCCGACCTTGCCTGCCTCGACTTTGGCTTTCGGGGCGATCTGACGGAGTTGGCCTGCTAATACCCCCAGATTGGCGTCCGCCTGCTCGGGCGTGACGCCCTTCTTCAGCCGGGCCAGTGGGAAGATGAAGCGGGACATCATTCCCTCGTTGACTTCGGATAGAACCAGCGGCCTCCACAGCGGCGCGGCCCGGCGGAACGGAAAACTGAACCCTGCCGGCATGACGCCCACGATCGTGTAGCTCTCCCGCTGCAAGATCGTATCCTCGTTCCCGTTCGACACATCTGTGGTAAGCGTGATCTGTTTGCCGAGCACATCCCGGGTCCCCCCCATGTGCTCCTGCCAGAACTTGTGGCTCAGAATCACCACGTGCCGGCCCGCGGGGGTTTCGTCTTGCGGCAGGAACCCGCGGCCCAGCAAAGGTTGGACCCCGAGCACGGGGAAGAGGTTGGCCGTGACCTCGTACCCGCGTGTTTCGTGCGGCGTCTCGATCCCCTCCACGTAGAATACACGATGGCACCACCCGGCGACCGCTTCGAACACTTCATTGTTCTCGCGCAGAAAGGGAAAATGCACCCGTGCCCGGAATCCATCGTCCATCCGCACGTCTTTCTCCCAGAGGGTCACCAAGCGATGGGAATCCCTGTAAGGCAACGGCCTCAGGAGCACGGCATTGACCACGCTGAACAGCGCTGTATTGGCCGCGATCCCCACCGCCAGGATCACCACGACGAGGGTAGCAAAGCCCGGATTCCGCGCCACCATGCGTGAACCGTACCGGATGTCCTGCCACAGTGTCTCCATGCGTCTCTCCTATTCGTACTGCAGGGCCATTTTCGGGTCGACTCTGAGCGCCCGACGGGCAGGGATATATGTGGCCAGCAGTGAAGTCGCTGTGAGCACAGCCACGGTGACAACGATGCTCACGAAATCAAGGGTACTGATGCCCTGGAGCGCGCTGCGAATCACCCGCGTCATGACAAACGCCAGCAGCGTGCCGACAAGGAGCCCTACGAACGTCGATATTGCGCCCTGACGCAGCACCAGGGTCAGAATGTCCCGCCGAGTGGCGCCCAACGCCACGCGGATGCCAATCTCAGGGGTCCGCGAAGCGACCATATGGCTCTTGACGGCGTAAAGGCCCAGGCCGGCCAGGAACAGGGCCATAGCACCGAACATCACGGCCAGTCGGGCAACGACTGCCGTGAACAGTACGGTGGGATGATTGCGATGTCGGTCCGCCAGAGATGCTACCGCCAGGACCGGCAGACGAGGATCGATCTTCCGAATCCGTTCGCCGATGCTTCGCACGAGGGCGGCCTCGGCTCCCCGTGCCGTGCTTCTGGCTCGCAGATGGATGGATTCGGGCACGTGGTGGGCTTTGATTGGCTCATAGACGAGGGGTTGGACTTGGCCATTGCCCCAAGCGCTCTGTAGGTTCGGTACGATTCCGACCACTCGGCGGGGCGACGATAACCCGTCAGTGCCATACTGGATCAGACAGCCAAGGGCCCTGCCATCCGGCCGGAGTTTGCGGGCCAGAAGCTCATCGATGATCACGACTTCCTCTGCATCGGGGGCACTGTCGAGAGGGCCAAAGGGCCGGCCTTGCAGGAGCCGAATTCCCATCGCCTCGAAGTAATCGCCGTTCACCTCGTACGCGTGAAGTGCCTTCGTCAACAGGCTGCCTGACGCATCGTCTGCGCCGCCCGGTGCATACTCGACGACTCTTTCGCAACTCCAGGGCCACCACCCCAGGTCCACAGGAGATTTCCGAGACAGGCCAACCGCCTGAATCTCGGGGTCCTCCTTCAACCGCTCGGCCAACGTCTCGCAGGCTTGCCTTGCTTGAGCAATGTCGTAACCTCCTGCGAATGCCTCCACGCTGACGACCACCTTGCCGTCCAGGCCAAAACCCGGTTCGGTCCGGGCGGCCTTCAGTGCGGTTCGAGCCAAGAGGGTCGCGGTCATGACGAGCGCGACAGACAGGGCCATTTGACAGAGCATCGACAGGCCGCGTGGTACGAACCATCGCCTTCTTCGCGTCGCGTGAGGTACGCCTCGGCCGGATTCTTTCAGGTCGCCACAGAGATCGCGCCCTGATAGGCGCAGGGCTGGTTTCAGGCCGAAGAGCACGGTGGCAATCAGGCAGAAACTCAAGGTGGCCGCCAGGACGCGTACGTCGAGCGCGATTCCTGAGACGATGGCCTCCCCCAACTGCATGGGAAGCTGGCCCATCGCTGCCCACAGCTTGAGAACCCTGATGCCCCAGAGGGCCACGGCCACAGCCAATACCCCACCGAATACGGCCAAGAGAAGCGATTCGATCAGCAACTGCCGCACGATCCTCAGACGCCCTCCCCCGATGGCCGCACGGATGGCGATTTCCCGGTGTCTTCCCCCTCCTTGAGCGACAATCATATTCGCCAGGTTCAGGCAGGCAATGAGCAGGACGACCCCGGAGATTCCCATCAACCCCAGGCTGATACGACCCAATGTAGCCCCGTCGTTGTCGCCGGCACCGGCGTTGAGTCTGGGCAACGGGGCCAGGCGAAACATGACCTTCCCTTCAAACCGCCTGGGATAAATCTGCTTCAGGCGTGGGAGCATAGATTGCAGCCGTGCCTGCGCCTCCGATATACTCAAGCTGGGTTTGAGTCGTCCCAATAAGACCGATGGGGGATAATACCATCGTTCATCCGGCTTCTCCGGCTTCTCTTTGAAGTAGTTGCGCACAAGACCGGCCGTCCCCAAAGGCAACCAGATGTCGGGGCCGACGACGGCTGTGCCTGTGAACGTCTTGGGTGCGACGCCAACGATCCTACAGAGCGCACCATTGACACGCACAAATCGGCCCACGATCTTGGGCTCAGCCCCTAAGCGCTGCCAGGTTCGGTAGCTTAGGACAACCACCGGCTCGGCGCCGCCCGGTTCCTCCTCAGGCAAGAAAGTCCGCCCATAGAGAGGCGCTACCCCCAGGGCGCTGAAGTAGTTGGCCGTGACGAACAACGGCGACACAGGTATTACGCTGCCGTCTCTTACCAGGGTAGCGGGTACTCCGCCGTAATAACTGTTGGCGATGAGATCACTGAACACCGGATTGTTGTCACGCAGGTCGACATAGCCCGCATAGGGGACAATATTGAACGGATCAAACTCGCAGCGCACCAGTCGGTCGGGGTCTTTGACGCGCAGCGGTCGAAAGAGCAGCGTATTGACCACACTGAACATAATCGTGTTGGCTCCGATGCCGACCGCCAGCGTGACCAGGGCGATGGCCGTAAAGCCGGGTTTGTTGCGCAGCATACGCAGGCCATAGCGGATGTCCTGCCACAGGGTTCCCATGCGTCTCTCCTATTCATAGCGCAGCGCGACCATCGGATCGACCTTCGCGGCACGGCGGGCGGGGATGTAGCTGGCCAGCAGCGAGGCGACACCGAGCAGCGTCACTGTCACGATGATGCTGATGGGATCGACCGGGCTGATGCCGTAGAGCATACTGGCCGATACCTTGGCCACACCCAAGCCCAGCAATAACCCGACCGTTAGCCCCACAATCGTCAGTACCAGTCCTTCCCGCAGGACCATGCCCATGACACTCCCATGCGTCGCCCCCAGGGCCTTGCGCAGGCCGATCTCCGAGGTGCGGGAGGCAACCATGTAACCCTTGATCGCGTAGATGCCCAGGGTCGCCAGGAACAGAGCCGCCGCCCCGGCCGCCAGACCCAGGCGAGCACCGAACCTGGCCAGCCAGACGGAGGACTCGTCATCGCGTCTCTGGGCGAGCGTCGCGACCGACAGGACCGGCATGCGTGGAGCGACCCGCTGAATCTCCTCAGCAACCTGCTGCCGCAGGGCGTCCACCGATTTCTTGTCCGCAACACGCAGATAAAGGTATGAGGACAACCCATCCGATTCGGTGGGCGTATACATCTGGCCACGAACTTCCCGGTCCCCTATGCCCGGCATATGGGCGACAATGCCCACCACGCGAAAGACATCCGGGACCATTCCGCCAGCCTCCGGGATGCTCCACTGGATGAGACAGCCGAGAGCGTCACCGTCCGGGCGGAGCTTGCGCGCCAGGGGCTCGTCAATGATCGCGACCTTCTCCGCCTCCGGGACGCTGTCCAACGGGTCGAAGAGCCGCCCCTGCAACAGCGGGATCTCCATCGCCGTGAAGTAATCGCGGCCGACGTTGATCATGGCGTTCCTGCGCAGGAGACCTTTCCTTGACCCGCTCGCTTGCTCCCCCGGCAGGTATTCACGAACGATCACGGGCCCGCCGCCCCCGAAGAACAATCGGGGCGCCGTCCCCAGCGCTTGCACGCCCGGCAGAGACGCCAAACGGTCCGTCAGGTCCTTGTACACTTGAAGGCTCTGGACCTTGTCATCGCCGGTAGAAAGCGGATCGACGTGGACGACCAGCTTGTCTTCGAGGGGAAACCGCGGGTCCGGCTGCGCCAATTGCAGAGCACTGCGCGTCAGCAGCGACGCGCTAAGCACTAAGGCCACCGCCAGGGCGATCTGGCCCGCCACCGACAGACCATCTCGCCTTCTCCCAAAGGACCCCAACACACGGCCGGCAGCTCCCTTCATCTCGGAAGCGATGTCCCGCTTGGACAGCCACAGAGCGGGTCTCAAGCCGAACAGCAGCGTAGCGATCAGGCACACGCCCAGCGTCGCCCCCAGGACATGAAGGTTCAAACCGGTTTGGAGGTCGCCCAACGGACCCCCGGAATCTGGAATGGCGGCGATCCAGAGGTTGAGAATCCGCGTGCCACAGAAGGCCAGTAGAACGCCACAGACCCCTCCCAGCAGCGCCAGCAGCCCAGACTCGATGAACAATTGCCGGACGATCCGCAACCGGCCACCGCCAAGAGCCAGGCGGACAGCGATCTCACGATGGCGAGAGGCCCCTTGCACGATCAGCATGTTCGCCAGGTTCAGGCAGGCGATCATCAGGATGATCGCGGAGGCGGCCATGAGGACCAAACTGAAGACGGTCACCACCAGACGCGTCATTTCATGGTCACCCGTTATCTCGGTCCGACCCGGCGGGTGGAGGTCAAACGAGGAACGGCCCTCCCAATCCTCAGGGTATTGCAGTTTGAAGCGAGGAACCAGGGCTTGCAGTTGCGCCTGGGCTACCGGCATCGTCACGTCCGTGTTGAGTCGCCCCACGACGTGGAGCGGCGGATATGCCATGCTCTCCGGACGCTTGGCGCGCCGGGCGAACATGGACACTGTGCGGTAGCTCCCCAGCGACAGCCAAAGGTCGGGACCGAGCAGCGTGGCGCCGGTGAAGTCCTCCGGGGCCACACCGACAACCTGACAACGGGCGCCGTTGAGGGTCGCAAATGCGCCCACGAGTCTCGGATCGCTGCCCAGCCGCTTCCAGCAACGATGGCTCAGGACTGCGACCGGGGCGCTGCCCGATTGCTCGTCCTCGGGTAGGAAAGCCCGGCCCCGTACCGGCGTCGCTCCCAGAAAAGAGAAGTAGTTCGCTGAAACGAATGTCGTCCGCACGTGCCGGGCCGATTCCCCGTGAACCAGGGTGGCCGACTCCTCGATCACACCCTGGGCCATGAGATCGCTAAAGGCCACGCGACTGTCACGAAGGGCAAGATACGCAGGATATCGAAACCACGGGAATTGAGTGTTCTGGATCCCGCAGAATGCTACTTGCTCGGGGCTCTTCACCTTCCTCGGCTGGAGAAACAGCAGCAGGTCGGACAGACTGAACATGATCGTGTTGGACCCGATGCCGATCGCCAACGTAACCAGAGCGATCGCCGTGAACCCCGGAGTCTTCCTCAGCATCCGAACCGCGTATCGAAGATCCTGCCACAGTGTCGTCACTGCACAGCTCCACTCCTACTCGTATCGCAGCGCCACCATTGGATCGACCTTGGCGGCGCGGTGGGCGGGTATGTAGCCGGCCAGAAGCGAGGCGACACCGAGGAGCGTCACGGTCACAACAATGCTGACCGGGTCGATCGGACGGACGCCGTAGAGCAGGCTGGCGATCAAGCGCCCTGCCGCAAATGCCAGAGCCAGCCCGATGATCAATCCTATCAGTGTCAGCACCGTCCCTTCCCACAAGACCATACCCATGATGCCCCAGTGCGTGGCTCCGAGGGCCTTGCGAATGCCGATCTCGGGGGTCCGCGACGCCACCATGTAGCCCTTGACCGCGTAGATGCCCAGAGACGCCAGGAACAGGGCCATCGCGCCAAAGAGAACGGCAAGCCGTGCGCCGAATCCCCAGAGCCACACGAACGGATTGCTTCGGTGCCAGTCCCTCAGGGTAGCCACCGATACGACCGGGACACGCGAATCCACCTGGCGGATCGCCGCGGGAATCCGCTGGAGCGCCGCGGCCTCGGCGCTTCGCCCCCTGCCGTCGATGCGAAGATGGATGAAGGCTGGCCGGCTGTCGGGACCCATTGGCAGATAGAGCTGCGACGGATTGAAGCCGTTGTCCGAGACGATTCGCACGGTCGGCACGATCCCAACCACCCGGTACGGCTCCGGCGACGAGCGCCACTGGCGATACTGGATCAGGCAGCCGAGGACGTTTCTGTCCGGTCGCAGCGTGCGAGCCAGTGTCTCGTCGATGATCGCCACCTTCTCCGCGCCGGGGACACCATCGAGACGGTCGAAGGCACGGCCCTGCAACAGCGGCATTCCCATCGCCTCGAAGTAGCCAAGGCCGACAGTGTACGCGCTGGCTCGCTCGCCCGACGACCCCATCGACATCGGCGTCGCGTCCTCGTCCTCGATTCCCTCGGACTGGGCTCCGGGCACATACTCGCTGATGGAGCCATTGCCCTCTCCTCCGGCGCCGAAGGGGAATGAGGCGGAAAGACTCGCTGCCCGAACGGAGGGCAGGGACTTCAGATGGTCGGCCAGGGCTTCGTGGACCTGCTGCGTGCGCGCCAGGTCGTAGCCGGCCGCCAGGGGGTCGAGCCGGATCAGGAGCTTGCCGGCGGGAGGCACGCCGGAGTTGCCCGGGCCCGCCTGCTGGGCACTGCGGGCAAACAGCGCTGCACCCATGACGAGCACGACCGACATCGCGATCTGGCAGACGACGGACAAGCCGCGAGGCCGGCGCACTTTTCCCCCGGCCCGGAGCGCCTGGTGGCCGGACTGCTTCAAATCGGCAAAGGTGTCGCGCCGCGAGAGCCGCAAGGCAGGTCTCGCGCCCGACAGCACGGCGGCAATCACGCAGAAGCCGAGCGTCGCGCCCACGACACGTACGTCGAGACCTGTTCTCGGCATCGTGACCGGCTCCAGGCCGGACGTCGGAACCGTTACCCATGCATTCAGCGCCCGCGTACCCCAGAAGGCAAGGACCAGTCCGAAAGCCCCGCCGAGCAATGCCAACAAAAAGGACTCGATGAACAACTGTCGCATGATCGTGAGACGGCCCCCTCCGATGGCCATGCGGATAGCGATTTCCCGATGTCTGGCGGCCCCTCGAACCACGGCCATATTCGCCAGGTTCAGGCAGGCAATCAGAAGGACCACGCCGGATACGCTCATCAGGAACAGGCTCGCGCCCGACAGGAACGCGGTGTCATCGCTCCAATTCCCTGCCCATAGTCTGGCCAGCCGGCTGATGTACAGCGTGCCGCTGAACTTCCACCACACGGGACTGATCTCCTTCAGACGCCGGACCAGGGATTGTATGCGTGTCTGAGCCATCGACGGGGTCAGGCCGGGCTTCAGCCGCCCCACCGGCGCGACCCCGGGACAGTTCCAGTCGTCGCTTGACATGCGCTTGGGCTTATCCCGGCCCATGTGCGCCACGAGGCCGTAGCTACCGAGAGGCAGCCAGAGGTCGGGTCCCATGAGCGAGGTGCCTGTGAACCGTTTCGGCGCGACACCGATGACTCGAAAGAACGTGCCGTTGATGGCAATCTGCGAGCCCACGATGCCGGGGTCACCGCCCTGCCGTTGCCAGGTGCGATGACTCAGGACAACGACCGGCTCGGCGCCGTGTCGCTCCTCCTCCGGCAGGAAGGTCCGCCCACAAACGGGGGCCACACCCAGGAAGGGGAAGTAATTGGCGGAGACAAACATCGCGTAAATCCGCCTGGCGACATCCCCCTGCACCAGAGTGAGGAACTGGAAGTCCGGATCGTAGGCCATCATGTCGCTGAACACCGGATTGTCGTTCCGCATGTCGACATAGACGGAATAAGGAAAGGGTCCGAAGGTGTGGCGGTCGGTGCAGAGCACCAATTGATCCGGGTCCTTCACCTGCGTCGGCCGAAGGAGGAGCACATTGACGACGCTGAACATGATCGTGTTGGCGCCGATTCCGATGGCGAGGGTAATCAAAGCGATGGTGGTGAAGCCCGGCGTCTTTCTCATCATCCGGATGCCATATCGGACATCCTGCCACAGTGTGCCCATCAGACTACCTCAAAGCTACTCGGAGACTCGGCGGTTCCGCCGACGGTTGCATCTCACTCGCAACGTCCAGGCTCCACCCAGTTGCCGAGGATAGAGCCTGTTATTCGACCTATTATGACGCTGTCCACGGGCGGGTGTTAACCAGAGAAACCGGTCCGCCCGCGAATTCGCCCGCCGGCGAGGCGGAAAAAGGGGGGGCGGACATACGCATCCGGTCCTTCTGAGTGTAATGAAGATCGATTTGGTGACTGCTGGCCTTCGAGACGACGCAGGCGCCCTGGCAGGAGCGCTCTGGCTCCCCGGTGCGGGCCCTGGGAGAAGAAGAAGAAGCGTCGCACGTACTGGCGCTCCGCCGGGAAGGCATCCGGGCCGTACAGGAACAGGCCGGCTCGATATCCCTCTCGCCTTCTCCTATTCGTACCTCAACGCCATCATTGGATCGATCCGCGCCGCCCGGCGGGCCGGCAGGTAGCCAGCCAGCGCCGAGGCGATCCCGAGCAACGCCACTGTCATGGCAATGCTCATCGGGTCGATGGGATCGACGCCGAACAGCGCATGTCTCATCGCACGCGCGGCGCCACACGCCAACAACATCCCCGCTGACAACCCCACCAGGGTCAACACGGCGCCTTCGCGGAGCACCAGTCTCAGAATCCTTCCGCTGGTGGCGCCAAGGGCCATGCGAACCCCAATCTCGGGCGTGCGTGCGGCCACCATGTAGCCCTTGACCGCGTAGATCCCCAGGGCTGCCAGGAACAAGGCCGTTGCTCCGAACGCCATGGCAAGGCCCGCTGTCAATCGCACCCGCCTCACGTCACGACTCTGGCGATGATGGTCCGACAGAGTCATCGCCGACAGGATCGCCACGTGGGGGTCCACCCTGCGAATCCCTTCCCGGATGTTCTGCAACAGGGCTATCTCGCCTCCAGGCACCTTGCCTGTAGTCCGAACATTGATATAGACAGGGTTGTCAAATGACTCCAGGTCTCGCCGGATCGGTATATAGACGTGGGCAGAAACCTCCGTCTCGAACAGGGAACTCCGCAAGCTGGGCACGATTCCGATGACTTCCCGAGGCGTAGGACCGAGCCCGGAGATCAGGCAACCCAGCGCATGGCCATCACGTCGAAGCCAGCGGGCCTGCACCTCGTCGATGATGACGACGGGAGCGTCGGTGGCTCTCTCCACGCGGCTGAAGTACCGGCCGCGCAGAAGCGGCAGTCCTATGGCCTCGAGATAGTCCCCGCCGATGGGTCGAACGCCGCTCCTGACCCACCGTCCCCTGCCGCTCGCCTCGCCATCAGAGTCTGTCCCGTATTCACGGATGGCCTTCGATCTGGATCCGAAGGGCTTGGAGGTGGACAGGCCAACGGCCTGGACGCCCGGCAGGGCGCCCAGGTGGTCCATGAGGCGCTCGCAGATTTGCCTATTCCCCGCGCCGTCATAGCCGGCTCGACGCGGCTCCACCTCGATCAGCAGCTTGTCGTCGAAACTGTAACCGGGGGTCATGTGCGCCGCCTTCCACGCGCTGTGGGTGAGCAGGCTGGCGCTCATCACGAGCGCGACGGATAGAGCGACCTGGCAAGCCACGGACAGGCCGCGCGGCATCATTCGATGCGCCCGTGACATGGATCGCAGAGCACTGCCCCGGGACTTCTTGAGGTCATCGATGATGTCGCGCCGGGACAGCCGCAGGGCGGGTCGCAGCCCCGATAGCAGCGCCGCGACCAGGCAGAAGCCGAGCGTTGCTGCAACGACACGCACGTCGATGCCTGCCTTCACGGCAAGGCCTGTCTCGACGGAAAACCAAAGCGCCGCCAGCAGAACATTCAGAACCTTCGTGCACCAGAAGGCAAGGACCAGACCGAAGGTCCCCCCGACCAGTGCCAGCAGGAGAGATTCGACGAAGAACTGGCGGATGATCCGCATCCGCCCTCCGCCAATGGCTATGCGAATGGCGATCTCGCGATGCCGCGAGGCCCCCTGGATCACGTACATGTTCGCGAGGTTCATGCAGGCGATGAGCAGAATGATCGTGGATACACCCATCAGGAACAGGCTTCCGCCGGACACGAGCTTCTGGTCGCTGCCTCCATACGCATTCAACCGGCCCGGCCGATGGAGGTGGAGTGTGCCGCTCATCACCCTTCGGTCCGGGGATCTCTCGTTGAGGCGCGAAGCCAAAGCCGGCAGGCGCGCCTCCGCGGCCGACCAGCTCAGACCGGGTCTGAGCCGTCCGACCATCAGCAGTGGTGGATAGTTCCAATCATCGCTTGCGAAGTCGGCCGGCGTTGCCTTGCTCACGCCACTCCAGAGAGCATACCGGGTCACGACCCCATGGGTCCCCAGAGGAAGCCACAAGTCCGGTCCGATCAGTGCGGTCCCCGTGAACTGCTCCGGGGTGACACCGATCACGTGACAGAATATGCCGTTGATGGACACTTGCGTTCCTACGATATGCGGATCGCCGCCTTGTCGCTGCCAGGCGCGGTGGCTGAGAACGACGACCGGCTCGGAACCCATCCGCTCCTCCTGTGGCCAGAAACCCCGCCCTCGTGCGGGCGCCACCCCCAAAGTGGAGAAGTAACTCGCGGATACGAACATCGCGGAGGCCCACCGGGTGCTGTCTCCATGCTGCAACATGACAGATTCCCCGCCCCAGCCGTGAGCCATGAGGTTGCTGAAGATCGGGTTGCTGTCGCGCAGATTCACATAGTCCGCGTAACGAAACCAGAAAAGAAGGCCGCGAGACCGACAGCCCGCCAGCCGCTCCGGCTCCTTCACGTGCGCGGGACGCAGCAGCAGCGCGTTGACCAGGCTGAACATGACCGTGTTGGCCCCGATGCCGATCGCCAGTGTAACTAAGGCGATCGCAGTGAACCCCGGCGCCTTCCTCAACATTCGGACGCCATATCGGATATCCTGCCACAACGTTTCCATCAAGCTGCCTCAGGACCACTTCAAGATTCGTCGGTTCCACTCACAACCGTACATCACTCCCAATGCCCAGCCTCTACACACGCGCTCGCGAGGCGTGCAGCCTTTCCGAGATCTGTGATTGGAGACAGACATGGTGACTACCTGCCTTCGAGATGACGCAGGTGCACCGGCAGGAGCGTTTCGGCTCGCCGGCGCGGGCCCTGGAAGGAGAAGAGGCGGCGCGCGTACTGGTACTCCGCCGGGAAGGCATCCGGGCCGTACAGGAACAGGCCGGTTTTGCAGTCGTCGCCTCTTGAATAAGCTTGCTCCATTTCCTTCAGTGATGGGAGATAGTACGTCCAGCCCGCCGTGGGCGCCTGGTCGATCAGCCATTGGGTGACCAGCGCCGCATTGTGGTAGTCTTTGCGATTCGCGCTGAGCAGCATGACCAGATCGTGCACGCGGACGAAGTCCTTCCACGCGGGGATATGTCCCCGGGCGACCTGGCGCTTGATCTGCTCGAACTGGGCCAGGCGAAGGTCGGTCAGCAAGCCAGCATAGATGGGATTCCTCACTACCTGATTCGCGTCCTCATGCCAGGTCCGCGTTACGGCGTACGTCGTGATCGACTCCACGAGCTGGTCCATCACGGCGAGGTCGTCCGGCGCCTTCTCGTGAGCGATCTCCGTCACGATCCGGGCCGCGTAGGCATACGGGTAGGAGGTTTCGGAGAAGCACGCTACCAGTTCCCAGAACCGCTCTCGCAGGGCAATCCCCGTCGCGACCAACTCGTCGACGCCGAGCCGATCGATCCCGAGTTTCATCTGGAGTTCCTGGCGCAACGGGTCCTTGACGTCCTCGAATGTCGGCCACGTGGCCATGAACGCGTCCTGGAGCTCCCAGACCTCGCCATGTGAGAGCAGCCGCACGTTGGCCTTGGGGACGTTCACATGGACGCCAAGCAGCACGAGCCCGCTCACGTCCGGAAGCTTGAGATGGTCGAAGTCACTCAGGTACGGCCGGGCCTGCGTGTCGGCTGCGAACGCTTCCGCCGCCGACGTCTTGGGAGCAGAGTCCATGAACGACTTGTCCTCCGTGTCCAGCGTGAAGCGGGCGGGGATATTGGGCTCGAACAGACCCGCTTCGAGCGGGACACCCCATTGGAACTCGTCCATGATGACGGTCGTCCGACGCGTGGACCCCTGGGGGATGAAGCTGACATCCACGACGACCGGCAACCGGGTCTGCACGTCGATCCAGACGCGAGCACTGAAATCGTCGACCGGCGGGCCCCCTTCGAAGAACGCGGTCACATCACGAAGCTCGACGCCCTGGGTGCGCTTGCCCTCGTAGGTGGTCTCCCCCAGCTCGACATAGTCGGCCTTGAGGACTCGCGTGATGATCTGCCGCGGGTCCTCTCCATGCAGCTCGCGCACCCGAGCCTCACTCATGGGCTTGCGAGTGTACTGCTCCAGGGGGTAGCAGATGCCGATACACTCGCCTGCCTGTAGCAGTTGGTAGAATCGGGTGAACAACTCGCCGTTGCGATAGGTCTCGTCGAACGTTCCGTAGAGGTCCGAACGCCTTTTGACCGTTTCGAGTTCCGTGGCGAACTCGAATCCATCGGGCCGGGGGCCGGTGGTCTCCATCGTACGGGTCCGAAAGACACAGGTGTTCATGGCTTGCACTCTTCCCAGCACGGCCGCCCAGGTCCTGTTGGAGGTCCCGCCGACGAAGTGCATCCCGGCCAGAACCGCCAGCACGATCAAGGCCGCAACGGCAGGTCTCGCCACGGGAGCCATTATGGCTCTCCTCCAGCGGGATTCTACGGGTCTCGTGCTATCCAGAAGCTGCCGCAGTCGCGTCATCTCAGTCTCGGACGCGCCCGAGGGGTCGATCCCGTCGGCACGCAGCAGCCGGTCTCCAAGAGTCTCACGTTTATTCATTGCTTTTCTCCAATTCCTTGCGAAGGGCCTGCTTGGCATAGTAGATCCGGGACCTGACGGTGCCGGCGCGGATGCCAAGGATTCCGGCGATCTGCGCGTGCGGAAGCTCCTCGAGAAAGGACAGCGTCAGAATCTCACGATGCGCGGGCGTCAGTCGTCCGAGAGCCACGTGGATACGGGCCGCGTCTTCCTCATCGAAGGCCGGCGCGTGATCGTCCGCGATCCGTTCGAGGTGCTCGTCCGCAAGTTCCGCAAAAGGGTCGCCAGCCCTGGCACGGCCGTAGACCTCGTTGCGAGCGATCGCGTACAGCCAGGCCACAAACGCCCGTCGGTCCCGCAGCGAGCCGACTCGGCGAACGACCTTGACCCAGACATCCTGCAGCGTGTCGTCCACATGGTTGCCGCCGGGGTCCAGCCGCCGAACGTAATATCGAAGCCTCGGCTGAAACCGCCGAAAGACCTCCTCGAACGCCGCGCGCTCGCCACGCTGGCAACGGCGAACCAAGGACGGCAATTGGTCCTCACAACTCATCCAACGCCCTCGATACTGACAAGATCTTGCCTTCTATCCACAAGGATGACGTTTAGGCGGCCGCGTTCAAGGAGGATTTGAAAAACTCCCGGAAATGTGCAAGATTAGCCGTATCGACGGCTGTTTGTGAGGAACACAACGATGAAACGCACGACACTGGACTTCATCATCGATTCGATCGGCTTCGTCAATCTGCTTGCATTGGCCGCCACAGGGGCGATCATGCGATGGGTGCTTCCGCCGGGCTCTGGAGGCGGGCAAGGTCACGGGTATCGAGGTGGCCGCGGCGCTGGCGAGGTCAGGCAACTGCTCGGCCTCGGCCGACACGACTGGGGCGACATCCATTTCGTCCTGGCGATGATCTTCGTCCTTCTGATCCTCGTCCACCTCGTCCTGCACTGGACCTGGATCAAGACCTGCGCCAAGTCCATCTTGTTCCCCTCGCGCGCGGCGCCATGCGATCCGAAGGACGAGCAGGGCAAGAACTGAAACACGAAACGCCGGTGCGGGAAAGACGTGGGGGCAACGTGCAGGGCGTGCAGCCAAGCCGTGCGGCGAAGATCGACGGCAGGCACTGTCGCGGCCGTGAGAACACAGGCCGTCGGCACAGCGGCGGATCAGGACCATTGACGGATACGCATGTACACTCGGGTGGCAACGAAGAAGACCAGGATGTCGCAAGCAGCAATCGCGCCGAGGGACACCCAGTCCTCCCCAAGCCACGCCTGGACGAGCAGCGGGCCGGTCGCGCCGAAGATGCCACCTCCCACGCCGCCATAGAGCATGGCCCGGTTCATGCGAGTCGTCGGGGGGTCGGCGGGTGGCTCGATTTGTCTGCGCTGTTGGCTGGCCTTCATGCAGAAGAGCAGAGCCAGTTGGAGGATGAGGTACACGGCCAGACACGACATGAGAGCCCACGCAGGAATGAGTCCGGCATAGAGCAGCGTCAGCGGCAGGACGAGCAGCACGAAGAACACCAGCCACCAGACAATGAACAGCCGGATCCTGAGCCGGCGCTCGCGGGGCGAGCGGGGGTTCTCCATGGCAAGGCGCAAGCCGAGAACATCGCCGAATAGAAGATCGACGAGCAATCCGACAGTTGCACCGAGAACGGCGTAGGCGAGACTACCTGCCGCGAGCATCTTGGCCGCCGGGACGCTTTTAGCCGCGATGCCGGCGACGGCACCACTGGCGGTTGACGTCGCCATCGCAGGCAAGGCCGCAACGACCGCGACGGCGAAGGTCTTGCCTGGTCCCGAGCAGACCAGCGTGTCTTCCACCAGCGAAGAGACCTCGGCCTTGATGAGCCGGCGGCCCCGGTGGAGCCGCTGGCGAACGACCGACTCGGACAAGCCAAGGTCGGCGGCGACTTCGCCGATCGATTGCTGCTGATGGTAGAAGAGCACGAGCGGCTCGCGGTACTTCCGGGGGACGCGCCGCACAGCGGCCCAGACCATCTCACGACGTTCGTTGTCCGTCGCTGCCTGGCTCGGCTCCGGGGTCGTGGTCGCGATGGCCTCGGCGCTGTCGAGAGGCCCGGCACCGTCGATCACGTCCCTTCCGCCGCCTCGGATGGAGGCATAGGCAAGATTCCTGGCGATGGTGCACAACCAGGCCCGAAACCTTGACGTATCCTGTAGTTGACGCAAATTACACCAGGCCCGAATGAACGTCTCCTGAGCCAGTTCCTCGCTCTTGCCGACATCGCCGATGGCGCTGTAGGTGATGGCACAGACCAGCGTCTGGTACCGTCCGACAATCGCCCCAAACGCTTCCCGGTTGCCATCGAGGCTCGCCTTCAGCAACTCGTTCTCGCCAATCGCGTCAACCATACACCGATCCTATCACACGGTCGTTGATATTGCTTTCATCATGATAGAGTGCAACCGGCGGTGAAAGGTGACGGGATTGCTTCTGACGACCCGCGAAGGCCACGAGATCACTTCAACTCAACCGACCAGTAGGCGTGGTCGAGGAATTGCTTCCAGGAATGGTATCGCTGGTGGCCGAGGTGGATGTGCAGGAGCGGGCTGTGCTTGGGCTTGATGGGCTTCTGGATGAGGGTCATGTTGGCCTGCTTGGGGGTGCGGCCGCCTTTGCGGGCGTTGCACTGCGAGCAGGCGCAGACGATGTTGTCCCAGGTGGCCTTGCCGCCGATGCTCCGGGGGATCACGTGATCGAGGGAAAGCTCCGTGGTGGGGAATCGCTTGCCACAATACTGGCAGTGGTTCTTGTCGCGAGCGAAGATGTTGCGCCGGTTGAACTTGACCTCCGTGCGAGGCAACCGATCGTAGAACAGCAGACGGATGATCCTCGGCACGGCGACGTGGAAGTTGACAGTCGAGACCCAGTCATAGCCACCCGGCTCAAACTCGTGGCGGAACCGGCTCACTTCACACCAACTGCGGAAATCATAGTTGGTGTACGCGTCCTTCTCCAGGGACACGACCTCGGCCAGGTCCCGGCACAGGAGCGAGAAGGCCCGCCGGGCGCCGACGATACGGATAGCCATGTAGTGCTTGTTAAGCACCAGCACGCTGCAATCAAGTCCGGATTGGCAACTGGCGCTGATCATCATCTTTTCTCACCATTCGCCGCCCATCCTATCCAGGCCCGGCTCCCGGTGCAAGGACCTGGCGTCAATTTGAAGGAGCGGACGAACACAACTCCCCTGCGGCCGCATCAAGGCGACGGCTTCGCCTCGCCCGCCTTCAACACCACATTCGTGGCGCGCAGCCCCTTTTCACCTTCGACCACCTCAAAGAGCACACAATCGCCTTCGTCGAGCGTCTTGAATCCCTCGCTGGCGATACTGGAAAAATGAACGAACACGTCACGGCCATCGGTGGTCCCAATGAACCCGTACCCCTTGCGCGGGTTGAACCACTTGACCTTCCCTTCCACCATGAGAAACTCCTCTTGGAAGACTCCCGGCAGGTTCCCCTCGGCGAATCGCCGCCGCGCGTGGGAACACAGACCCTACATCCCTTGTTTGGCCCGCGCCGAAGCCGCCGCGGCGATCAGGTTCTCCCGCATCAATCGACCCATCTTGAATTTCACCGTTCGCTTCACCGGCACGTCCACACGCTCCAGGGTTTTCGGGTTCTGTGCCGTTCGCGAGGCCCTCGTCCGGGTTTCAAAAACGCCGAAGTCTCTGAACTCCAAGCGGTTGTCTTGACACAGCTCCTTGATGACCTCATCGAGGAATGCTTGAACGATCCGCTTGACCGACACGCGCTTGGCCTGCGTCCGCTCCGCAATCCGGTCAATGAGTTCTTTCTTCGTGACTGTCGCCATAGATTACCTCACCTGAAGGAAAGAGCGATCTGGAGATAGGATTCGGGCCCCGTGCGGCGCACTGCTGTTCGACATGCTTCTGTCTCCGGCCATCCAACAGCGAATCAGGGCCATCTGAACCCTCATAGCCGACAAACGCCCCTTCCGGCGGTCCAACCTCAAACGTCCACGGGCAACTGGCAGGCAGAAAACCACCGGAATGGAAAAGGATCAACTTCTGCAACCTACTATACAGCAAAGACTTCGAAGCGGCAAGCACTTTCGGCCAAAAAATTTTTCCGCAGTCGCGGGAGACCGGGAATTCAAGGCCGCCGGCTCCCATACCGAGATTGACCGAATACACTCTGGACGTCATAATGGCGGCTCGTACGTGCTCGCCGGGCGAACAGAAACGCCCCGGGGAGCGCCGGTGCGACGCAAGCCAGCGAGCAAGGATCGCGCTGGACGTTGCCCGATCATTCGAAACGTGGCGGCCTGTAGACAGGATCTAAGTGAATGAGTGCAAGCAAGACTCCCAAGCCGGGCGGGACCAAACCGGCCCAGAAGAAGGATCGAGCGGCGGAGATCGCCAACGCCTTTGAATGGCTCATCACCGCCTTCATTCTGGCCTTTGTGTTCCGGGCGTTCGTCATGGAGGCCTTTCGCATCCCCACCGGAAGCATGGCGGACACCCTGATGGGGGCGCACTTTCGACTGCGCTGTCCCCAGTGCGGATATGAATACCAATACGGATTCGTGCCGACGAGCCCGCTGTACAACCTGCCGGAGGACACGATCCCCCCTGGACCGGTGCGGATCGGCCAGCAGACGCGCTGTCCCAACTGCGGGTACTTCACTTCGGCCTCCAATGAGATGCCGGTGGCAAACGGAGATCGGATCCTCGTGCTCAAGTGCGTCTACCAGTTCCAGGAGCCCAAGCGCTGGGACGTCGTGGTGTTCAAGAACCCGATCAACCCTTGCGAGAACTACATCAAGCGGCTGATCGGACTGCCGGGCGAGACGATCGAGATCATCGACGGCGACGTCTACATCGACGGCCAGATCGCGCGCAAGCCCCCCAAGATACAGCAGGAGCTGTGGATGCCCGTGTACAACTGCGACTACCAGCCGGTGAATCCGAACCAGCGAGGCGCATTCAACGGGGACTGCTGGCAGGTGCCCTTCGACTTCGGGACCTCCAACTGGAAGATCGACCCCGCCGACCCAACGCGGCTCGCGCTGGATTCCCCGATGGGAGAAGCGAACGTTCTGACGTACGAAGCTCCGTCGGCCAACGGATTCAACATCGCCTACGCCTACAACGACGTCCGCACGTACTTGCGGAAGCCCGAATGCAGCGATCTGATGGTGCGCTTCTACCTCCAGCCCAGCGACCACCAGGGGCAGATCGGTATCGCGTTGAACAAAGAAGGCATCAGCTACCGTGCTGCGCTCGACCTGTCGGGCCAGATGGTGTTGAGCAAGGTCGACGGCGAACGGGAGACGCTCCTCGATCGCAAGGACGTGAACGCTCCGCCACTGGGCGTCTTCACTCTCGTCAAGTTCGCCAACGTGGACCACCAATTGCTGTTCGAATGCAATGGCAGTCAGTTGTCCGTGGACCTGGGTCGCTCGCCCAGCGCAATGGAGCAGGGCCAGGAGCCGTCGCCTCGTGCGGCGATCTTCGGCTGCGGCAAGCTGACGCTGTCGCACATGGGAGTCTTCCGCGACATCTACTACACCGGAGACGGCCAGGCCAGCCGCAGCGCCAGGGCTGTCGAGGGCAGCCCTTTCACGCTTCGCCCGGACGAGTTCTTCGTACTCGGCGACAACAGTCCCAACAGCGAAGACGCCCGATGGTGGTCTCAGCCCTCGGCAGCCAGTCGCGGCTGGGAGGCCCCCAGGGCCGGCGTCGTGCCCCGCTACTACATGGTCGGCAAGGCCCTATTCGTCTATTGGCCCAGCGGATTTGAGTTCCCCTGGCCGCAGGGCCTGAAAGCCTTTCTTCTGCAAAACGCCAGGAACCCGTTGATCCGACTGGCGCATGGGCTCGTCTCCCTGAGATGGATTCCCAACGTCGGCCGGATGCGCTTCATCTACGGTGGCACGGATAGCGGGGCCGGACCCCCACCGCGCCCGGTCCCGGAACCGAATGTCAAGACGCAGACTCCGCGATCGCAATCCTTGTTTGGAGGTCAAGCATCATGAGAACGCCCAGCGCAATTCTCCGAACGGTCGTCGCTATCTTCTTGGGAGGGCTCCTGCCGATGGGCTGCGCCCTCGCTGGGGACTCGAAGCCGGTGAATCTGCGGTGCGAGTACCTGGCCGATCCGCTGGGAATCGACGAGGCCAAGCCCAGGTTGAGCTGGACGCTCGAATCCTCGGGACGAGCCAGGGCGCAGAGCGCCTATCGGATTCTCGTGGCCAGCGACTCGAAACTCCTGGCGAAGGACACCGGCGATCTCTGGGACAGCGGCAAAGTCACATCGGACCAGTCGATCCAGATCACGTACGACGGCGCGCCGCTGAAATCGCAGATGCAGTGCCACTGGAAGGTCCGGGTCTGGGATGGCGGCAGCTCCTCGGCGTGGAGCAAGCCGGCCTGCTGGACGATGGGGCTGCTCAGTCGCGAGGACTGGAGGGCAGAGTGGATCGCGTTCGATGCTTCGCGCAACCGCAATGAGACCTCCGAGAGGCTCGATCTGTCCCGGGCCAAATGGATCTGGTACCCCGAGGGCGACGCCACCGCCAGCGCCCCGATCTGCACGCGGTACTTCCGCACCGAGTTCACCCTTCCGGCAGGACTCGATGTCTCCTGGGCCACCTGCGCCGTCACTGCCGACAACAGCTTCAAAATGTTCCTCAACGGGCGCCGAATCCGCAACGGAGACAACTTCAGACAGATTACGGCCGGCGACGTCAAGGAGTACTTGCACGGGGGCAGGAACGTGCTGGCGATCGAAGCGAAGAACGAGGGCGAGGCCCCGAACCCCGCCGGCGTTCTGGCGGTGCTCAGAGTCCAGCTTGCCGACGGCAAGCTCGGCGTGCTCGTCTCGGATGAGACCTGGCGCACCTCGGACTCCGCCGGCCCCGACTGGATGAACGTCGACTTCAACAGCGGCAGTTGGCGCAACGCGAAGGTCCTCGGCGCATATGGCGTCGCTCCCTGGGGGACCCTGACCGTCGTTTCCGGCGAGCTGTTCCTGCCGCCGGTCCAGTACCTTCGCAAGTCGTTCAACCTGGACAAGGCGGTCGCGCGAGCGACGGTCTATGTCTCCGCCCTCGGCAACTACGAGCTGGAGATCAATGGAAAGCCGGTGGGCGACGCGTACTTCACGCCGGGCTGGACCGACTACAATGTCCGCGTCTACTACAACACGTTCGATGTCACCAGCCTGCTCAAGAAAGGCGCCAACGCGATCGGAGGCATGCTCGCCGACGGCTGGTACAGCGGTCATATCGGATGGATGCACATCCGCGACCACTATGGCAAAGACCCGCGATTCCTGGCGCAACTGCACGTCGAATACCCCGACGGCACGGAGGAGATCGTCGCCACGGACAAGACCTGGACCGCCTCCACGGGGCCGATCCGGGAGGGCGACTTCCTCATGGGCGAGACATACGACGCTCGCAAGGAAATCCCCGGCTGGAGCACAGCGGATTTCGATGCCGCCACATGGTTGCCGGTCAATACCGTCGATGCGCCGAGAGCCGCCGTCGAGGCCTATCCCGGCGTGCTCGTGCGCGAGTTCCGGCAGATCACGCCCGTGTCGATGAAGGAGCCGCAACCACAGACGTACGTCTTTGACATGGGGACCAACTTCGCAGGCTTCGTCCGCCTGAAAGTCCGCGGCGGCAAGCCCGGCCAAAAGGTGGTCCTGCGATTCGCCGAGCGGCTGAACCCCGACGGCACGATCTACACGACCAACCTGCGAGGCGCACGGGCCACCGACACCTACATCTGCAAGGGCGAGTACACCGAGACCTGGCAGCCGCGGTTCACCTTCCACGGATTCCAGTACGTGGAGATCACGGGCTATCCGGGCAAGCCAACGTCCGACACGATTGTCGGCGTGGAGCTGACGTCCAGCACGCCGACCGCCGGCAGCTTCGAATGCTCCGACCCGATGGCAAACACGCTATACCGCAACATCTGCCAGACGCAGCGAGCGAATTTCATCGACATCCCCACGGATTGTCCGCAGCGCGATGAGCGGCTCGGCTGGATGGGCGACGCGCAGATCTACGTGCGCACGGCCACCTACAACGCCGACGTGTCCGCCTTCTTCACCAAGTGGCTCGTGGACGTCGAGGACGCCCAGCTTGAGAACGGCGGCTTCTCCGATGTCTCGCCGCGCAAGGTGGCGGTCGGCGGGGGCACCGCCGCGTGGGGCGACGCCGGCGTCATCTGTCCGTGGACGATCTATCAGGTCTACGGCGACACCCGCGTGCTCGCGGAACACTACGACTCAATGCAGAAGTGGATCGACTACTGCAAAGGTACGACACAAGGTCTGCTGCGCCCTGCGGAAGGGTACGGCGACTGGCTGAGCATCCAGGCCGACACGCCCAAGGACGTGCTGGCAACCGCCTACTTCGCCCGAAGCACCAAGCTCATGGCCCAGATCGCCGCCGTCCTCGGCAAGAAGGACGATGCGCAGAAGTACGAGCAGCTTTTCGAGGATATCCGCCAGGCGTTCAATGACGCCTACGTCACGCCGGATGGCAAAATCAAAGGCGACACGCAGACCGATTATGTCCTGGCGCTGGCCTTCGACCTGCTCCCCAAGGAAAAGAGAGGGACCGCCACGAAGCACCTCGTGGACAACATCCGCGACCACAACTGGCATCTGTCCACCGGCTTCGTCGGCACGAAAGACCTGATGGCCACGTTGACGCGGTTCGACGCCGCTGACGTGGCCTATCACCTGTTCCACAACGAGAGCTTCCCCTCCTGGGGCTTCTCGATCAAGCACGGAGCGACGAGTATCTGGGAGCGCTGGGACGGCTGGACCCCCGAGAAGGGATTCCAGGACGCCGGCATGAACTCCTTCGCCCACTATTCCTTCGGCGCCGTGGCCGAATGGATGTTCAAGACCATCGGAGGCATCGACACCGACGGTCCTGCCTACAAGCAGATCATCATCCATCCCCAGCCGGGCGGACGAATCTCCTGGGCCAAGACCAGCTATGATTCCATCCAGGGCAAGATCGCCACGGACTGGAAAGTCAAAGACGGCATGTTCTCGCTCGACGTCACGATCCCGACGAACACCGTCGCGACCGTCTACATCCCGGCCAGGGACGCCGCAAGTGTCAGAGAGGGCCTCAACCCCGCCACCAAGGCAAGGGGCGTCAACTTCGTCGAGCAACAGGGCAATACCGCCATCTTCAAGGTCGGCTCGGGCAAGTACAAGTTCAAGTCCGAAATGCCGTAGGAACGCGAAGGAGAAGCACGAAATTCAAACAGAGACTGTAGGCTGGAGACTGAAGGCCGTAGGCGCCTCTGGTCTTCAGCCTACAGTCTACGGTCTAATAGGGTGTGGTCGCAATACCGTGGCGGCTCACGCGCCTTTCGCAGTGCTCCATCCATCCTAAAAGCGTGGAGCAAATCCGTTTAGAGGTCCGTCCCTCGTACTCGATCTACAGGGCGGCACCGTGACCGCCAGACTCACCCCTCGCTACCGATCCTTCCAGTAGTCGGGATGGCGAGCCAGATGCATGACGGCAACAATCAGAATCCGGTCAGGCAAGACCCGGAAGAGAACACCGAAGGGGAATACCTTCGTCAAACATCGCCTCACATCGAGATCGACCACAGGGTAGAGACGCGGATTGATCGTGATACTGTTGATGGCATCCTGGACGGACGCCAGAAACCTCCTGCCCAGGTCCGTCTGCTGGCTCTCGTAGTAGGCCGCCGCTTCAATCATCTCGGTCTCGGCCTCGGCATGAAGCTGGACCTTCATCATTTCAGCCTCGCATAAGCCTTTGCGAAGGCCTCCTCCGCGTCCACCAGACGGGCTGTCCCCTCGTCGATCTCCCGACACCTCCTGCGGACCTCCTGCCGCCACGCCTCGGAGAGCTCAGGAGCACCGTCGGCATCGAGGCTCTCGATAAGCTTGGCCGCCAGGAACGCACGCAAAGGAGTCGGCAAATCCATCGCTTCGGACATGATCTTGTCGAGTTCTGCTTTCATAACGGTAGTATACCGCAAACACGCCCCCGCGTCAATCTTGCGATCGTCTTCTCGCAGGCCAAGGACCAACCCGCGCGGAAAACGCGGAATCGGATGCCCTTCTTCTTGCCTTGTCCGGTGTGGCGCGTTATCACCACACCTGTAGGCGAAGGAGAATCGGACGTTGGAGTTATATAAGACACACGACCTGAACAAGGGAGGTCATGGTCTGCGAAGTCTGATGGATGGAAAAACCGTGAGAAGAGTCGGGACCTTCTCATACGGAAAGAGACAGCCTGCGTTTCCACTTATATGCAGACTGTATAGTCACTGTTGGCCCGCCATCCCGGGGGCTTGAGATTCTTGTTATGGCTATCAACCATCTTCGTGGTTTTAGAAGGCTGGGCTGGGTTGTAGCTGGCCTCTGCCTTCCAGTAGTAGTTTTCGTCGGGCATCAGGAGTCCCAGGAGTTTGCCGGCTTCGATAAACAACGAGTGTCAAGTATTACAGTAACTGATGAAGCAGGCAAGACCATGAAGCTATCTGACAGACTTTCGCCTGACGAAGTGGTAGAACTGTTAGTAGCTGAGCGGAATGGTACGATCGAACTGAAGAAACGCGACGCCCTTGATGAATTGCGCCGACGAAACCAGTGGCCATATGTCTGGGAATTGGAAATACGAAAGACAAACTGGGGCAAATTTGCAGCCGCCGTTCTGCTTGCTGAGGCGGCAATAATAATCCTGATTCAGGGCAGTATCATAGTGTTGGCGTGGATTCTCCGCGGATTCAACAAAGAAGGATACTAATCGCCAGGTGAGCTTTGACGCTATAAATCCAGATGACATCAACCCCTGAACAACTCTGCTGCATCTGCGGGATAAGGCCCAGCACAACCGTTGAGCACATACCGCCACAGTGCGTCTTCCCTTCGCCAAGGCCTACGAACACAATTACCGTTCCCGCGTGTGAAGAATGCAACGAGAGCACATCTAAAGAGGATGAAGAGTTCCGTGTTGTCGTTAGTCTATTTGCAGGAAAGAAGACATGTGTAGCTCAGCATCTCTGGGAAACAAGAACCTTGCCGACTCTAAAGAATAACAATCGCCTTCTCAACAGAACCAAAGTCGCTTTTCAACCTGGTTACCTTACATCGCAAGGGGGCATCATTCTTGAAGCTGTCCCGCTTGTGGTATGGGATGGGTCACGCATTAAGAAGGTAATTGAAAAGATCGTACGTGGGCTCTACTATTATCACTATAAGGAAATACTAGCAGACCGTGTGGATGTAAGTATTGATCAAGTTGAGACTCTGACCATGGAAAAGGTTGAGTTTTTGAAACGCTTTCCCTCAAATCGCGTTGGCGATTGCCAATTCTTGTACGTGTTTGATCGTGCAAAAACGGAGTCTCTGGCTTCTTTCTGGTTCTTGATGTTTCAGAAGGCACTCATGGTAGTGTGCAAGACAATTCCAAAGTGAATTCCCGGGACGCCTTGGAATTCCGGTACTCCCGGGGGCACAATACTCATTTCGTCGCCTCCTCCCGTCACAGGTGGACCTGGCTTTGCTCCGCGTGCCCTGGGCGAGTCCCTGAGATTGTCCGTCTCCAGCACTGCCGCCATGCGATTGTCTCCGACTGTCCTGCATGATTGTAGCCGGTCCGGCCGGGCGGATCAAGCAGGCAACGAAAAATCCAGGGCGATAACCGCGTGGGTCAAGGACCCACCCTACGGGTTCCGATCCTCCGATGCTGAATCCTCCGTCATGGGCGTTCATCAGCGTGTACCTGCGGTTCAGCCGTTCTGTGGTATGAAAGAGCCTTTACCTTCGCGAAGACAGGCCCTGGCAATTGCGTGCATGGAAATCGGCATGTAAAAGGGCCCCACGTCGGGGAGTAGAATCGGCATCGAAAATGGACCCACCGCAGTGATCTCCGTAGGCT
>JAFGJR010000134.1 GCA_016928975.1 Sedimentisphaerales bacterium
CAACGGAACTCCGCTCTCGCCTCCGAGAAAATCGCTTCGTAAGGGTCCGATCGCTTGAGCGTAGGCTGATATGCTGTCGACCAGAACTCCCCGCTCTTCACATCGCGGAGGTAACAGAAAGTGCCCCAGTTGTCGCAGGTGCTGTCTTCTCGCCAGCGCGTGACAGCCATGTCCTTCCAGCGGCTGTACCCGCCGCCCGCGTTCGTGACCATCACGTGGTACTTGCCGTTCGACAGGAGCTGCACCTCCGGTATCGAAGTGTCGGGACTGCGTAAGACGCGCACCGGCGTTTCCGGCACCGTGAATGTCGTCCGTGAGTCGGAGATCTCGGCGGTATGCCAATAGACCGCCGAGGCCTTGGGAATACGCTCCTGGAGCAAAAGCGTGGTCGCCTGGAACAACGGGTCCGACTCGAATCGCTTTTGCATCGGCCGGTCCAGCAGCAGATAGGCCAGGGCGAGGAGACTCATGCCCTCGTGATGCGCCATGTACGACCGGATCACGGCCCTCGATTGCCCTCGCGGCAATCGTGACGGGGTGTAGTCGATGGCTTCATAGAAACCGTATGCTCCTTCCAGCCCCTCAGCGGCGAGTCGCTGCAAATTCAGGCATGCCTCCTCGGGTGCCACCATCAGGGCGAGCGCCGAGGCATAGGGCGCAACGACCAAATCATCGGCCAATCCCCTTTTTAGCCCCAGGCCCGGAACGCCGAACGCTCGGTACTGGTAGTTGCTATGAACGTCTATCGCGTTGTAGCCGGATTCCGAAACACCCCACGGCAGCCCGAGGCTCCTTCCATATTCGATCTGCCTCTCAACCGCGGCCTGGTAGGTCTGGTCGAGTAGGGTGTCTTCGTAGGTCGGCATCACCAGAAGCGGCATGAGATACTCAAACATCGAACCGCTCCACGAAAGCAGAATGGGTTTTCCACCGACACTGGTGAGTAAGCGCCCCAAGGCAAACCAGCTCTCCTGGGCCAGTTTTCCCTGAGCAATTGCCACGAAACTGCACAATCTCGATTCTGAAGCCATCAGATCATAGTAACCCGAGTCCCGCCGTCGCTCCACAACGTTGTAGCCGATCGCAAGCAGATGACGCGCCTTGTCGAAAAGGAAGTCATACTCCATATCAGCCAGTTCGCCGGATTGCCGCGACAGGCGTTCGATCGCAGTAATCCTTGCTTTAGCGCGGCGGCTTGATTGGGCGATGAGCCGGCGAAGCTCACGCAATTGCTCATTTTTCCCGGTGTTTGCCTCCGAGCCGAGGCGATTCTCAATAACCGGCAGCCACTCCCTCTCAAATCCGGCCAGTTCGCGCAGCGTGGGGATCTCGTCGAGGCCGCTTAAGTCGTTTGGTCTGTCCGGAGAGGTCGGCATCAGCGAGGCCCACGGCGTGAGAAACATCAGATCATCGAGGCCGTCCTGGCATTGCCGGGCGAAGGCGCGGGCCCACCCGCACGCCTGGCTTGCGAGGTCCGAGTCAAGGCTGCCCACCACCTCCAAGGCGGATGTCGCCAGCTGGCCGAGGTGCTGCCCTGCCGCTGCGAGCGTAGCTGGCCTGGAACCGGATGCCGACACCAGTTCCTTATGGAGTTGGCCGAGCCGGCCTGTAGCGGTTTCTCCCACAGCTTCCACTAGAATCCCCAGGGTGTCGTTGAGCCCGTCAAACCATCGCGCTTCCAGGATCCTGCGATCGGGAAGTGCGAGCAGACCGGCCCGCAAAGTCAGCAGGTGGCCCGCCAGATTGCCGCTGTCCACCGTCGAGATATAGATCGGTTGCAGCGGTTTCAGAGACTGGGTGTCATACCAGTTGTAGAAGTGGCCCTGGTGGCGTTCCAATTTTTGCATCGCGTGGAACGCATGCTCCGTGCGCTCGATCAGTCGCCCGGCTGAAATATAGCCGAAGTCATACGCGGACAAATTTGCCAAGAGGGCGAGTCCCATGTTGGTGGGCGATGTTCGATGCCCCACCACGGGACCGGGATGCTCCTGATAGTTGTCCGGCGGCAGCCAATGATCTTCCGGGCCGACGAAAGTCTCGAAGAACGCCCAGGTCTTTCGGGAAAGCTTCTTAAGAAAGAGGGTCTGATCAGCCGTCAAGCTTGTCCGCCGTCGAGCAAGAGGCCTGCTGATCCACCAGGCGATGGCAGGAGAGGCAAACCAGAGACCCAGTATGGGCCCCGCCACGCCGATGGCACCCGGCCTCGAAACGGTCAGATATATCCCCACAGCAGCGGCCAGGACGGGGGCAAACCACATTGTCCGCCAGGAGGCGGCGAGGTCGTCCGTGCGGCTTTGGTGATCCCCGTCGTTCGAGGGGTTCCATTCCAGCTGTCGTTTGTGCGTGACCCGCATGCGCCAGGCCGTGCGCACAATGGCATCCAGGCTGAAGAAGGCATCGTAGGGGAGACAGGTGAGAGTAAAGGCCGCCTGAGCGGAGACCCGACCGGCCGAGCGAACCGTGACCGCAAGATGCTGACGCAGCCTCACATCGCCCGGTTTCTTGAACAGGTCCAGAAAAAAGGCCATCCCGGGAGGGATCACGATGGTTCCGATTACTGCGAGGGTCCATAGCCAGGGCGGGGACAAAACGGTCCAGCCGAGGAGCAACAACAAGGTCAACGCAGCCGAAACGAGGCTCCGACGAAGATTGTCGAAAATCTTCCATCGGGACACCCCGGAAAGCGGATTTTTCCGGCGGCTTCCATCAAGGCCTGGAACGCCAGGCAGCAGCCACCGGGCAATTTGCCAATCCCCGCGAATCCAGCGATGCCGACGGCTCACGTCTGCGCTGTAGCGGGATGGATATTCCTCGTACAACAGC
>JAFGJR010000135.1 GCA_016928975.1 Sedimentisphaerales bacterium
CGGCAGCATCCCAATCGCTCATTCATGCTTCGCAGAACGCATCGACGAGACGCTCAGAACCCCTTTCCACAACAGAAACTACGTAGTCGGCAGCTCGGATTCGAAGAGGGATTGGCCGTATGTTCAGCCGGGACCGGCCGATGGCTGGGCAGGGGGCCGGGTGCATAGGTTCGTTGTGCTCTTCGGGCTCAAGACTCCTGTGGCGCCGGGCGAGTGTCGACTCCAGTTCAACCTGATTGACACCCACAGCACCGGCCCCCCGAAGCTGCGCATCGAGGTGAACGGACAGCCCTTCGAGCGTTCGTTGCCCGCGGGCGCGGGTGACGCCTCGGTGTTCGGCCGGCCGGACAAGGGCAGGCGACATGCGCTTGCTGTCACGTTTCCCGCAAGCATTCTCAAAACTGGCGACAATGAAATCCGCGTCACTACGATCAGCGGCAGTTGGATGCTCTACGACAGCATTGAGCTGAGCGTGCCCGCCGGTGCGGAAATGGGCGGTGTCCAGTCCCGGACGTTGCTCGACGACGTGCGGCCTATCCGTGCGCTGCGCGAGCAGGGTGGCAGGATGGTGCAGCCTGTTCTTGTGACCCTGCGGCACTTCGGTGAGGATACCGGCGTGGTCGTACGCTTGCAGGGCGAGCCTGCCGTGAAGGTGTATTTGGAGGCCGGCGCACAAGAGGTAGAGATGACAACGGCGGCTGTCAGCGAAGAGATGAAGCGGCTGGTCACAGTGGAGATGGCCGGCCAGACCGTGGCGTCGCGCGAGATTACGCTGAAGCCGGTGAAGACACTCACGGTGTACATCACGCCGCACTCGCATACCGACATAGGCTATACAGAGATCCAGACCGCCATCGAGAAGAAACAGGTGCAGAACCTGCTCGATGGCATGGCGGCGGCCAAGCGCACCGCGAACTACCCGCCGGGCGCGCGGTTCGTCTGGAATGTGGAGGTGCTCTGGGCGGCCGACCTGTATCTGCATCGACTCAATGAACAACAACGGGCGGATTTCCTCGACGCGGTCAAGAGCGGCCAGATTGTCCTGAACGGCATGTACCTGAACGAGCTGACCGGCCTGTGTCGCCCGGAGGAGCAGGTTCGCCTGTTCCGCTATGCCACCGTGCTGGCGGAGCAGACCGGCGTGCCTATCGATTCGGTGATGATCTCCGATGTCCCCGGCTATACGTGGGGCACGGTGACCGCGATGGTCCAGGCGGGCATCCGGTACTTCTCGACGGCACCGAACTACTTCGACCGCATCGGCACGATCCTGCGCGAGTGGGAGAACAAGCCGTTCTACTGGGTCGGTCCCGACGGCCGGTCGAAGGTGCTGGTCTGGATTCCCTTCTGGGGCTACGCGATGTCCCATCGGTATCGGCAGATGTCGCCGCAGCTCGTGGAGGACTTCTCCGACGGTCTGGAGAAGCGCGGCTGCCCGTTCGATATCGCCTACGTCCGCTGGAGCGGCCATGGGGACAACGCTGTGCCCGACCCGTCCATCTGCGAGTTTGTCAGGGACTGGAACGCCAAATACACCTGGCCGCACTTTGTCATCTGCGGCACGGGCGAAGCCTTCCGCGCATTAGAGCAGCGCTACGCCGATAAGCTCCCTCTCGTGCGAGGGGATTGGACGCCGTACTGGGAGGATGGCGCGGGCTCGTCCGCACGGGAGACGGCAATGAACCGCGCCAGCTCCGACCGGCTCTCGCAGGCGGAAACGCTCTTCGCGATGCTCAAGCCTTCCGAGTATCCAGCGACCGCTTTTGAAACCGCCTGGAACAACGTGTTGCTCTACTCGGAACACACCTGGGGCGCCTGGTGCAGCGTCAGTGGACCCGAACGCCAGGAGACCAAGGAACAGTGGGAGATCAAGCGGAGCTACGCGCTGGTGGCGGACAGGCAGTCTCGCGAGTTGTTGACGACAGCAACAGCATGGACTGATTCGGGTGGGCCGTCGGGAGCCGTGGATGTGTTCAATGCGCTCTCGTGGCCGCGCACCGAACTGGCAACACTGTCGAAGGAGCTCTCTACCGCCGTCGATCGCGTGACCGATGAGGAAGGGAAGACGGTCCCGTCACAGCGAATGTCGTCAGGCGAACTCGTCTTTCTCGCGAAAGTCGTGCCAGCCTTCGCCGCGAAACGTTACGTTGTGGTTTCAGGTTCACCTGCTGTCGAAGATCGGGCGACGGCACAGGGGACTGTTCTCGACAGCGGCGTCATTCGATTGCGCGTGGACGAGAAGACCGGCGGCATTGTGGACCTGGCAGCCAGAGGCCTGGACGGCAACTTCGCCGACACCGGCGGCGGCGAGGCGTTGAATGACTATCTCTACCTGGTCGGCGACGACCTGAAGGACGTTCAGCGAACTGGCCCGGTGACGATTCGCGTCGGCGAGAAAGGGCCGCTGGTCGCGTCCCTCATCGTCGAATCCGGGGCGCCGGGTTGCAGGAAACTCGTGCGGGAGCTCCGCGTGGTGGCCGGCGGCGATTACGTCGAGATCATCAACACGGTGGACAAGGAGCGATTGGGCACCAAGAGCTACCTGGCAAGAGAGGGCAAAGAGAGCGTGAACTTCGCGTTCCCGTTCGCGGTGCCGGGGGGTGACGTCCTTCTCGATCTTCCACTGGCTCTGTGTCGTCCGGAGGCGGACCAGATGCCCAGCGCGTGCAAGAATTGGCTGACGGTGGGCCGTTGGGCGGATGTCTCGAACGACGAACGCGGTGTCACGTGGGTGACGCTCGACGCGCCGCTGGTCCAGGTGGGCGGTCTCACCGCCACGTTGTTGAACTCGCAGACCGATCCGGACGTTTGGCGCAAGCGCGTCGAGCCGACCCAGAAGCTCTACTCGTGGGCGATGAACAATCACTGGGGCACGAACTATCGCGCCTACCAGGAAGGGCCGACGGTATTCCGCTTCATCCTGCGTCCACACCGCAGGCGAGACGTGGCGGAAGCGTCCCGCTTCGCCACCGGCTTCAGCCAGCCATTGCTCGCTGCTGCTGCTCACGGCGCGAAACCCTCGCCCACGCCGTTGCTGACCGTCGAGCCGCAGGATGTGATCGTGACCGCTCTCAAGCCCAGCGATGACGGCAAGGCCGTGATCGTGCGACTGTTCGGAGCCTCGACGCAGGCCCGGTCCGCCGCTCTTGCGTGGGGCGGCCCGCAACCGACCGGTGTCTTCCTGAGCGACACCAGCGAGCGCGCAGGCAAGGAAGTGGGTGACCGGATCGAGGTTCCTTCCTCGGGCCTTGTGAGCCTGCGCGCGGAATTCCGATGATCGCAAGATGAAGGTGTTGTATAGGAGATTGTAGACCGATGAATACATACTCGGCAAGCCAGAACCGGGCAAGTGGGGCCCGCGGCGCAACGATGTTGCTGACCAGCGCGATCGCCGCGGCGCTGGGGTCGTTCCTGTTCGGGTTCGATACGGCTGTGATCTCCGGCACGACGGAGGCCTTGGAGCAACTGCATTCTCTCAGCAAGAGCGACCTGGGCTTCACGGTGTCCAGCGCGCTGTTCGGGACGTTGTTCGGCGCCTTGCTGGTGGGCCGGCCGTCGGACTGGTGGGGCCGGCGTCCGGTGCTGGCCGTGCTGGCGGTCCTGTTCTTTGTCTCGGCGGTCGGTTGTGCGTTTGCGTGGGACTGGTATTCGCTGCTGTTCTTCCGCTGGATCGGCGGTGTGGCGGTCGGCGGAGCCTCCGTCGTATCGCCGGTCTATATCACCGAGATCGCGCCGGCGCGACGTCGTGGCCTGCTGGTGGCAGTCAGCCAATTGAATATCGTCGTCGGTATCCTGGCTGCCTATTTCTCGAATTACCTGGTCGCTTATGTGCTGGGCGCCGAGCATCCGGCGGCCTGGCGTTGGATGTTCGGCATCGAAGCCTTTCCCTGCGTGGCCTTCTTCATTGCGTCCCTCATGATTCCGGAAAGCCCGCGATGGCTGGTCAAGAAAGGCCGACGGGCCGAGGCCGAGATGGTGCTGACCCGGTTCGGGCACGAGAACCCGCTGCGGGAGACCGACGAGATCGAGCAGTCGCTCGCTTTCGAGCCCACCGGCGCGTATCGCGACCTGCTCCAGCGCAAGTACCTCAAGCCCCTGCTGATCGTGTTCATGGTCGGGGCGTTCAATCAGCTCGACGGCATCAACGCGGTGATTTACTACACGGCCGCCATCTTCCGCATGGCCGGGGCCGACAAGGCCAGTGCCTTGCAGCAGTCCGTGATCGTGGGTTTCACCAACCTGGTGATGACGATCGTGGCGATGGCCGTCATCGACCGCCTCGGACGCAAGTTCCTCCTGTTGCTGGGCTCGGTGACATTCGTCATGTCGCACGCGCTGGCGGCGTGGATCTTCTATACGCACACGCAGGGCTGGATTGTGATCGTGGCCATGATGGGCATCGTCGGCTCGCACGCGTATTCGCAGGGCGCGATCGTGTGGGTGTACATCAACGAGTTGCTGCCCAACGCCATTCGCGCCTCCGGCTCGGCGGCCACGTGCTGCCTGATCTGGAGCCTCTGCATCGTGGTGAGCTGGACATTCCCGGTCCTCGCCCGCACCTCCGGTGCCCTGGCCTTTTCCATCTTCGCCGTGATGATGGTCCTGCAATTCTTCCTGGTTCTGAAGTATCTACCCGAGACCAAGGGCGTCTCCCTGGAGCAGTTGCAGACCCAGCTCAGTGGCACCTGATCAGGCGTCATAGAAGGTCGAACGAGCCGGCCCGCAACGTCTCGTGCCCCTTCATATGGCGCAATTCCTGCCTTGTCTGTAGGAAAATTCCCTGGTTCTCCGGAATCGCAGGCAAATGGCTGCTGAGGGGGACTATGGAGTCTCCTCACACGGCATGATGTGGGTTCGCGTGGCTTGCACGACGGGAGATTGGGCGGTATAACGCATGCGTCTGCGTGGCCATCGGGCAAGGTCCGTGAATGTGTGCAGAAAGTGGTTTGAGAGGCAAGGAATGGACCGGCGTGCGTTCGTGATTCGGCAAGCAGTCTGCGTTGCGTGCGTGGTCGTGTGGTATGCAGCGGCCGGGGCCTCGGCCCACGGCGAATCCCTGTGGGATATCAGCCCATTCGGCCAGTTGACGCGCTGGCCGAGCGAAGACAGCGTCGGCGTCTGCTGGCAGCAAGAGCGTGACATCGACAGTGTCGAGGTAGTCTGCTCTGAGACCCAGGATGTCGCGATGGCGGCGGAAGTCCAGTACTGGTCCAGGACCTGGCCCGGCGAGCCCCCGTCACGGCACACGATTGAGGACCGCTTCGACGATCCCTGGCAGGGCAGGTGGCTGACCGCCCAAACGGAGGCCAAACGCGATGGCAGCCGAGTGACGTACCGATTCAAGCCGCTCACGACGCAGGAGAACGAGCGTGCCGACAATCTGCCCGAGCCGGTCGAGTACCGAAGGACCCTCAAGGTCCGGCTGCTCTATGAGAAAGACCCTCCCGCCATTGCATCGTTGAAGGTGTACTCTCCGACGGAGGCGAAGATCGTCTCGGTGCGCATCGAGTTCGGGTGCGGCAAACCCGTGAGCAAGCCTGTGAAGGGCCGGCTGGAGGTCTTCAACGGCTACGTGGAGAAAGTCACCGGCTGGGGTTGGGACGGCCGGGACGAAATGGTATCGGACGGCTCGTGGAGGATCACCGCCGGCGAAGGGGCCAAGGGCGTCGTCGCAGAGTTGAAGACGGCGAAGCCGCGATTGCCCGGCTCGAACGATCTGACCATCGTGACAGTGCGTTCGAGCGAGGGCGTCTTCTCGTTTCTCGTCGATGACCTGAACAACGGGCCGATCTACGTGCCTGCCTATGGCGTCTTCGTTACGTGGGCTGACGATCCCAATCGCTTTGCCGACGCGAATCTCGCGCGAGGGCAGACAGTTCGCCAGAAGATCGCGGCGGAGCCCGAGCAAACGTACGATCGCGCCCGCAAGGAAATCCCCCCTCTGGATGTGATGCTCCGCGAGGATGGGGGCCGGCTCTACCTCCCTGTCGCCGTTGACGCGAGCTGGCAGAAGTTCGCCGTCGAGTGGGGAGGGGGGTTCTTCCTCAACAAGGATCGCACCAAGGCCAAGGGCAAGGAACGACAGCGCTGCAACTGGCAGGGGGCCGAGCTGCACTGGTACATCGGCACGGGCGCCAAGCCGATATACGACCGCAACGATGTCACGTCGCAGATGTCCGTGCTCAATGACTATCTCCCGGTGCCTATCGTGCGATGGAACCACGACGGACTGAGCTTCTATGAGGAGGCGTTCGCCACGCTCCTGGATGGCCCCTTGTCGCCCTATGATTCCCAGAGGAGCGAGCAGACGCCGGCGATCCTGATGCTCAGGCTGCGCATCTTGAACCCGACGGACGTCGCAAAGACCGCTCATATCTGGCTGAAGCCCGACCGACTCTACGACATCGGGCTTCAGGGTGCCGTTGTTCTGGACAAGATCGGCGAGAACACGTTTCTGCGGATGCACATGGATGCGCCCGATGGCGCCACCGCGGCAGTCGAGAAGGGGGCGATTCACCACAAGCTGCCGGTCGGGGCTCATCAAGCCACGGAGCTGATCCTCCGAGTGCCCTTCGTCGGCGACCTTGCAGTGAAGGACGGAGCGGCGGTCGCCACGTTGGACTACCAGGCGCAGCGGGACCGCGTCGTTTCCTATTGGCGGGACATCGTCGCCAGGTACAGGCCGTTCGATGTACCCGAGCAGAAATTCAACGACATGTCCAAGTCTGTGATCTGCCACATTCGCATGAGCGCGACGAAGGACCCCAAGAGCGGCTTGTTCATGGTCCCGGCCGCCACGTTCAGCTACCAGGTGTTCGCCAATGAGTCGGCGTTCCAGACCCTTTTCCTCGATCGCATCGGCGATCACGAGACCTCCGCGAACTACCTGGAGACGTTCCTGCGATTGCAGGGCTCCGTGCCCATGCCGGGGACGTTCACCGGTCCCCAGAAGGGCGTCCTGCACGGCACGAAGGTGGACAACAACTACAACTACACGATGGGCCCGTACAACCTCGATCACGGCACAGTGCTCTGGGGACTCGCCCAGCACTACCTGATGTCCCACGATCAGCAATGGCTCTCGCGCATCGCACCCAACATGCTCCGCGCCGCTGATTGGATCATCGAGCAACGCAACCAGACGAGGCAGGTTGACGAGAAGGGTGAACCGGTCCTGCATTACGGCCTGTTGCCCGCCGGCCGGCTCGAGGACAATGACGACTGGGGCTACTGGTTTGCCAACAACGCCTATGCCTGGCTGGGATTGAGGGACACGGCCCGTGCGCTCACGCAGGCGGGTCTGCCTGATGGTGATCGGCTGACCAAAGAGGCCGACGCCTATATCAAGGACCTGGGGGCCGCGGTCAAACGAACGAGCGAACTGGCGCCGGTGGTTCGTCTGAGAAATGGCACGTACGTGCCGTTTGTCCCTTCGCGGGCGTATCAGCGATTCCGCTACTTTGGCCCGATGCGTTCGGGCTACTACAACCGCTACAAGGAGAATACGCTGCTGACGTTCCGCCTGTCGGCGACGCGGGAAGCCCTGTACGGTCCGCTGATTCTGATCACGACCGGCGTCCTCGATCCCCACGACGTGTTGTCGGAAGCGATCCTCGACGACTGGGAGGACAACATCACGTTATCCAGCTCGCTGGGCCAGCACATTCACGGCGTGGTCGACGACGAGTACTGGTTCAGCCGGGGAGGGATGGTCTTTCAGCCGAACCTGCAGAATCCCATCCAGGCGTACCTGCTGCGAAACGAAATCCCGGCGGCCACCCGGAGCCTCTACAATGCGATGACCTCGTGCCTGTATCCCGACGTCACTGCCTTCACGGAGGAATACCGCCGCTGGCGGGTGGGAAGCGGGCCAATGTACAAGATTCCCGATGAGGCTCGGTTCGTCAATCGCGTGTGCGACCTGCTGGCGATGGACGTGGGGGACGAGCTATGGCTGGCGCCGGGGACGCCGCGACGCTGGCTCGAGCCGGGCCGGCGGATCAAGGTGTACGGCATCGAGACCGTCTTCGGCAAGGTCGCCTATGAGATGCGCCACGGCGACAAGCCAGGCACAATCGAAGCCAATGTTGTCATCTCTGGCCGGACGGCCCCGCGGCAAGTCCTGCTGTTTGTTCGCAGCCCGCTTAACGAGCCCATCGGGTCGGTCAGAATCAACGGTGAAGACTGGCGTCAGTGGAACGATGACCGCGAGGCGGTGATCCTGCCGGTCCGGCCCGGGACAATGCAGGTGACTGTATCCTATGAGTGACATTGCGAGAGGGGCAGCGCAAGTGAGCACGGAAGAGCTGGCCATCAATGGCGGTCGAAAGGCGGTCGCAGAGCTGGGGCCGTTCCCTGCCAAGATCGGCAAGGATGAGCTCCTTGAGGTCCTGAGCCTGTGGCAGTTCAGCCCGCAGACGCAGCGCAAGCTCAAGGAGCTGATTGAAAACGAGCCGGAGGTGCAGGGGCCTCACCTGTTTCGCTACTATAATCCCAAGCCGAGCAAAGTGGCCGCCGCTGAAGCGGCGATGCGCGAGCTAATCGGCGTCAGGCATTGCCTCGCCGTCAGTTCCTGTACCTCCGCTCTTGCGGCGAGCTACCGAGCGCTGGGCATCGGCGCGGGCGATACCGGCATTTGCCTCGTGATGTTCCTGCCCACGGCCGGCCAGGCGCGAACGGCCATCGAGGCGATGCAGGCGGAAGGCGTCCCCGCCGGCGGCATCTACGACCTGAAGATCAGGGATTGGCATATCTACAATTATTGGGAGCCTATCCTGAACAAGAAGTCGGTCAGTCCGGACGGCTTGCCCTGGAGCGCAGTGCCGGCCGCGGAGTTGCCCCGCTACTCGCGTGACATATGCCCGCGGGCGCTGAGCCTGTTGTCGCGTGCGATCCTCCTGGACATCAACTGGAAATACTCGTCGCAGGATTGCTCTGCCATCGCCCTGGGGATCAACAAGGCCCTGGGGGTCATTCTTCAGTGAGAGGGACAGATATGAGACTGGGACTATGTATCGAAATGGCGTTCGCGAGTCTGCCCTTCGAGGACCGGATTCGCAAGGCGGCGGACTGCGGGTTTCGCAACGTCGAGATGTGGTTCGTGGACAAGAGCTTCAAGGGCACACCGGAGCAGCTTGCACGGATCGCCGAGGCTCACGGCATCACAATCACGAACACGGTGATCGGCGCTCCCAACGGCTCCCTCGGCGGCAGCCTCACGAATCCCGCCCATCGCAGAAGATGGCTCGCTCGGGCGGCAATGACTATCGAGTTTACGAAACAGGCGGAGATTCCCGCCACAATCGTCTGCACGGGAAACGAAGTCAAAGGGATGAGCCACGGCAAGATGCTCGCGTCGGTCCTTGCCGGCCTGAAACCCACGGTCGAGATGGCGGAGAAGGCGGGCGTGACGTTGCTGCTGGAGCCGCTGAATACGAAGTATGACCATCGTGGCTACTTCCTAACGAGCAGCGACGAAGGGGCCGAGATCTGCCGCCAGATCGGCTCGCCGCGGATGAAGCTGCTGTTCGACTGCTATCACATGCAGATCATGGAAGGCGATCTCATCAATCACATCGAGCGGAACATCGACGTGATCAGCCATTTTCATTGCGCCGGTGTGCCCGGCCGGCATGAGCCGTACCGGGGTGAGACGGATTATCCTTTTGTGATGGCGCAGATCGAGAGGATGGGCTACCAGGGCATCTTTGGCCTGGAGTACCTGCCGTCGATCGACCATGAGGAATCGGTGCGAAAAACCCTCGCACATTTGACGCGGTGATCGCTGTTGTCAGGAGATCGCGATGGACGGCATCTCAAGAAGAGACCTTATGATCGCCGCATTGGGGGCCGCGCTTGTGAAAGGCACATCAGGAGTCCAAGACGCCAAATTGCAGACGGTGTACATCGCCGCGTATGACACCGAGTCGCCAGCCTGCCTCCCAGCGTGCCGCAAGATTGTCGAGGTGCACAGGCAGCTCCAGATGCCTGCCACGTTCTTCATCACCGGCAAGACACTCGAAGCGAACGTCAAGGAGTATAAGGAACTGTTCGCCGATCCGCTCTTCGAGGTCGCCTCGCACACGTGGAGCCACAAGATGTTGCGTGAGAATGTCTTCTGCGGTGCGGCGGTCTCTGCGCAGGAGAAGAGGGAAGAGGTGTTCCGGGCCAAAGAGCTGATCGAGCGGGTCTTCGAGCGTCCCTGCCTGGGTTTGCGCGCGGCCTGCGGCTTCGACAGCGGGCTCAAGGGCGCTGTGGATGTGCTGGCGCTGCTTCGCGAGGCCGGGTTCAAGTACATCAGCAGTCTGCTGTGGGGACCCGACTACTCCATGCCCGCGCTGATTCGCGAGCCGTTCCACTACGGTGCAGATGGGTTCGCCGATCTGTGGGAGCTGCCTGGACATGGCTGGCACGAGAACCTGCTGAAGAACCACAACGGCTGGGGCGCCAGACGTCTGGTGCTGTGGCCGTCCCCAATTCCGGAGGCGATCCCGGCCCGGTTCATCCGGACGCCCATCGACGAGTTCGAGATCAACCGGATCTTCCTCGAAAAGGCCATCGAAACCAATGAGCCGCATATCTCGCTGGTCTGGCATCCATGGTCACTGCATAGATTCGATCCGGACATGAAGATGCTTGAATTGACGTTTGCTCATGCTCGCCAGCTTGGTCTGAAGCCCTGCACATACGCCGACCTGCTCAAGCAGGTCGCGGGTTGAGAAAGAATCTGCGAACGCAACTGCCGTGACGTAAGGCACCCGGTCGCGATCCTTGTGCTCACTGTCCGTTGCTCTGTTCGTAGATGTGCGCGATCTCACGGAGCAGCGGCTCCAGCTTGGAGAAGTATTCCTCGTCTGAGAGGTTCGCTCTCGCGTCGCGCAGCTCCACTACCTGGAGCTCCAGTTGATCGCGCCGGGCCCGCAGGTCCGCAGGCATGCTCATCTCCGCGGGACTGTGAAGCAGATGGAGCTGGTGGGCGCGGTAGCCGTCGAGGGACACGTCGTCGCGGGCTTTTTGCACCGGCCGGATGCCGCGAAACCACTCGGCGGGCGTCCCCAAGCCATCGCCGTTGTCATCGAGCAGGGCATGCTCGGTGGCGAGCCGGCCGGCGGCGGAGTAGAACTCGCTGACCTCGTGAGAGGCACTGAGAAAGGCCTCCAGCAGGGAGGTCTGGCCGTCCTTGTCCAGGTCGGCGGCGGGATCGATGACGGCCTCGGCGAAGTACCGGCCAAACCGCGTGAGGTTCTGCTCGAAGCCGCTTTTGGTCGCCGTGACGATGACCCGTCCGGGCGAGGACAGCTCTTTGAGAAATGGCGCACTGGACGAGGCGGTGTCAATTACCGCGACGGGCCGCTCCATCGGCTTGAGCCACTGGGCCAGATCGCTCGCGGAGATGTCAGGACCACGGAGATTGAACTTGGCTGCTCTGCCGTCGAACGTGCCGTGCCCGATCAGGACCAGCCACAAGGCCGCCGACGACTGCGCAGGCTGTTTGGCCAATACCTCCTGAAGACGCACGCGGTCCGGTGTGTCCTCGCGTTCATCCAAACCTACTTCGATGAAATCCGCATGGCTCTTGGCGCACGCGTGTTCAAGAAACCCGGCCCACTTGGCGAACGTCCCCGCGTACTCCGCCGTGCCGGCGGCGCCGATCACGACGATCACGGTCTGGTCTTCGATTGCGGATTGTGGATTGCGGATGGCGGATTCAGTGGCCGCTGGGCGGGCTGTGCCCACCGATCCCACTGGATTCGAGTCACCAATGGTGGGCAGAGCCCACCCTACTACGTACATGGCGATGAGCGTCGCTCTTGCTGCTTTCACGGCATCCCCTTCCAGCGGCGTAGCGCCCATTCGAGGAGAAAGCAGGTCAGGACGAACAGGCAGGCCGCCGGCAGGACCCCCGGCAGGTCCCACAAAGGCCTGACCCAGGAATCCATGACCGGGACCTCCTGACGCGGCAGACCGCGTGCGAAGTCCTCCAGTCCATCGATCTCCACGATTCGCCCTCCGGTGCGACGTGCGATCTTCTCCAGCAGAGGCCGGTTTACCTTCACGGATTGAAACTCGCGTGCCTCCAGATCGCTGGCCCATCCGATCTGTGCATCGCCAGTCTTTGTTCCTGCTGCATCAGTCACGCTGGCCTGTGCAAGATAGGCTCCACTGGCGCGCGGGACATAGGTGGCCTCAAAGAGTCCACTCTCGGTGGGCGCGGGGGCTGCTGTCAGTCGCACCTGCTGACCGGACGGCTCGCGCACCTGAATCGTGATGGAGGCGTTGTCGACCGGCTCGAAGTTCTTGTCACGCACGCGGACCTGAAGCGTCACAACCTGGTCCATCTCATTCGGCTTCTGCGCCACCTGGAATGAGATTCGGCCGGGGGTATCGGCGACGAGCCATCGAAGCGTCTGCCGCCAGAACTTGTCCATGTCCTCGCGCATCGGCGGCTTCTGCATGCCCCAGCGCCACACGTCGCCGACGGTCAGTGCCGCCGTGCGCCCGTTGCCCAACCGCTGAACGACCAGGGCGGCAGACCGCGGCGTTTCCGCGTCGTCGATGGCCTGGATGACTCGCGCGCCGGGCTTGGCGGAACCCGTGCGATTGAACACGCGAAAGTCGGGCATCTCGGAGAGCCGCTGTCGTTCCGCCTCCTCGTTGTCGCGCAGTCGGGCCCAGGGCTGTAGCCAGCCCTCGCGGGTGAGCTGAAGCCGGACCGGGGCGATGGCGGATTGCGACGCCGAAGGCTCCAGGTAGACCGGCAGAAGGTTGCCGATGGGGGTGCGCCGGAAGTCGCCCTGCCGGAACGATTCTTTGCCGCCCAACATGAGAAGACCGCCGCCTCGCTCGGCCACGAATCGGTGGATCAGGTCCATCTGGTCGCGCGGGAAGAACTCGGCCTCGACGTCGTCGAGAATGATGGCGTGATAGTCGAACAACTCCTCCCTCGTCCTCGGGATGCCGTTGTTCAGCTCGGCTCTGTCGCGAATGTTGAGTCGCACGAGGACCGGCTCATCATACTGTTCCGCTTCTTTCTGGTCCTCCTCGTCGAAGCCTCGATACAGGGGATTGCTCGTCTCGCCGGTGTTGCCTCGCCAGTCATATCTCGGCTCTCGCTTGGCCACGCGGATCAATCCGACGAGTTGCACCTGCTCGTCTTCCTCCACCGCTCTCTTGAGGAACTTGAACTCCCAATTGGGTCTGCCCGCTACGTAGAGAATCCGATAAGGCCCTTTCCCGCGGTCCACGACGACGGTGCGCTCATTGTTGACCAGCGTCGCCTCCGACGAGGTCTCGGCGTTCGTTGGCGACCCGCCTGTCAATGTCCCTGTGGCCCGCACACGGTAGAAAAGGACCCCGGTCCTGTCCAGACGCAAGCGGAACCGGAAGACCTGCCTTTCCTCCTTCCGGTCGATCTTCCACGGCTGGCGCTCCACCAACGTCCCTGACTCTTCGAGCAGATCGACTGCAACGGTCCGGCCGGCGAAGCCCGTGGCCTCGACATCCGCCTGGATCGTCACGGGGGCATCCTCGAAAGGCGTCTGACTGACGGAGACACCGGCTACGGCAATGTCCTCCGGTGGCCGGCCTTCACCAATCACCACGGGGTAGACCGGCGGAAGGTCGGGTAGATCGGCAATCTCGTCCCCGAGATCCGTGGCGCAGCCGTCGGTCAGCAGGAGGATTCCGCCTACGGGCATTCCCCCAAACCGCGCGGCAAGGGTCTGGAGGGCTGAGCCCAGGTCCGTCGCTTTGCCGTCGAAGGTCAGATCGGAGAAATCGACGGTCCGGCGAAGCCGCGAGTCGAACAGATACGGCCGAATCTGGAAATCGTCAGCCATGATGCTGAGCCAACCCGGTCTCTCCGATGCTGTCGCTGCGAGGTCCGTCGCTTCGCCGACATTGAGCAGATCCCGTAGGATCTCAGCGCGACTGCGCGATGTGTCGCGATCGCGCACGTTCATGCCGCCGCTGTTGTCCGCCAGCACGACGAACAGGTTGGCTCCGGATTTTGCCCGTCTGCCGCTCCAAAGAGGCTCGATCAGGCACGAGGCCAGGGCCAATATGCCCAGCCACTTGAGCGTGAACGCGACCGTCATTGGAATTCGCGATTGGACATGTGAGATCTGGGATCTTGCGGCGCGTGTGTACGACCAGACCATCAATGCAAGGGCCGCGACCAGCAGCACACCGGCCGGCCAGAACCATTGGCTCACAGGGATGGCAATCGTCGCCAGCAAAGTTGACTCCTCATGCAGGATCTACGATTCATGAACTACGGTTTGTCCGGCCACGCCCCACTCACAAATCGTCACTCGTATACTGGAGATCATCAATTCCCTCCTCTTTCCTCCTGGCCCAGGCTCTCAAAGTACGCCCGGACGAGGTCGGCGAAGCGGTCCGGCACCGGATCGCCGTCGATGGGCGCCATCGTCTCATCCGATTGGAGTTGGGCCAGTCTCTTCTCCACGCGTTGCTGCAACTCAGTCAACGGCTCGGCGATCTGCGTGCGGACCAGGTCCCACTGCGGCTGCGTGCCGTGACGTTTGAACTCCGCCCGCACAGCCCGGGCGCGGTCGCGAATCCTGGCCGCCTCATCGCGCAGCGCCTGTTCCGTGAGCATCTCCTCCACGTCGCGCAGCCCGTCGGACCACCGGCGGAAGTCCTCTCCCGTGAGTGGGCCGCGATTCCCGGAATCCTCCCAAGGTCCCGTCGAGACCGAATCATCGGTCGCCGGCGCAATGCCGCCCCGGCCTGTCGGGTCAACTCGCCCGCCACGATCGGGGGCCTGCCGCTGCGCACGATTCGTAGGGGCGGGTCCCTGTGCCCGCCCTCGTCGATCGCCGAAATCCGATTCACGATCTGCGGGCTGCGTGCCCAGTTGCGTCTGGGGCGAATCGTCATTTGCGTGCACTGTTGATGCATTCGGCTCCCCGCCTTGGCGGCGCGCACCGCCGGCGCCGGCCATCTCCTCGTTCAGTTGTCGAATCAGCTCCTCGATCTGCTGTCGGGCCAGGCGAAGAGAATCCGCCTCGTCACCGAGCACGTTTCGGGCCGCCTCTTCGACACCCTGGCGAATCTCGTCAATGCCGTCGCGGGCGCGACGCTCGAAGTCCTGAGCCTGGGGCAGCAGATCACGCCGAAGCAACTCGCGAGTCATCTCCAGAGACCTATCAAGATTCTCCGTGGTCGCATTGCGCAGGGTGTCGTACAGTCCTTTCGACAACAGCGGCTCGGAGTTCTCCGCCTGTTCGCTTACGTCCTTCATTTGGTCCATCAGCTTGTTCATGTTCTCCCGCTGCTGGTCTACCCGGTCCGCCAGATCACGATTTGCATCGGGTCCGGAGAGCGTCTTCTGCCTTGCCTCAAGCTGCTGTCCCAACTCCTGCGAGATCTCCTCCTGTCGTCGATCAAGCCGCTGTGCCTCCTCTCGCATGGTGCGCATCTGGTCGCTGAACTCGCTGGAGGTGCGGCGCTGGAATTCGTCGCGCATCTGTTCGAGCTGTCGCTGGGCGCGTGTCGCCGAGGTGATCGCCCGGGAGAGCATCCCCTGTTCCAGAGCCTCCGCCGACTCACGGATTCCCGAGCGGGAGTCGTCCAGCCGTTGCCCCGCATCGGCCGTTCGGCGGCGATTCTGAGGACTGTCCATCTGCTGTCGCAACTCATCCGTGTCGCGAAGCGCCTCCAGTTGTTCGTCTCGGAGCCGTTGCAGGTCACGAAGGGTCTGCTGTCTCTGCTGCTCGTTCTGCGCCTGGCGCAGCGCCGCCTGCGCCTCTCGGAGCCTGTCGCTCATCTCGTTCTGTCGGCGAGCCAGGTCCCGAAGCCGGTTGAGCATTTGCAGGTCCTCGCTTCGCCCGGATTGCTCACGGGACTGGGCCAAACGCTGCGTTTCGTACCGATTCTCGCGCTGCGTGAGCTGCAACTGCTGCAATTGCTGCTGGAAGTGCTGCGAGTTGGCGTTGGCGGCCCGGCCCGAGCTGCGGCCCTGTGCCACCTGATGCTCCCGCTGCCGCAGTTTCAACAGCTCCTGGTAAGCCGATTGCTCGCCGGCCAGTGCGCCCGTCAGTTCCGCTGACGACGAGGATTCTGATGCCTTGTTCAAGTGGTCCAACGCAGTCTCCATATGACCGGAGGCGGTTTGAAGCGCCTTCATCGCGGCCGGATCTTCCGCCTCGCTCAACGCTTCACCCGCCTGCTCGAGGGCGCCGGCCTGGGACTGGCGAACGACGTCGAGGTCTTCCTTGCGGCCTTCGAGTCCGCCGGAACGATCCGCTTGCTGTTTGATGTTCCACGTGGCGCTGATGATCTGTTTTTGCAGTTGCGCCAACTGCTCACCGGGCCGGTCCTGTTGGTTGCCTTGCTGATTCTGCCGGTCCTGGCTCTGCTGATCCTGGAAGGAGCCACTCTCGCGGAAGATCTCGTCGAAGGGACGCACTTCGGCGAAGTACATGTCACTGGTGGTCCTGCGAAGCCGGCCATCGGGCCCGATGTCGTCGGCCCAGAAGTAATAAGTCAGCAACTGGTCCGGCTCCGCCTTGAGGTCCTCCATTGCCAGCAGATACTGGATCTGCGGATTGTCCTTCGGCGTCTGCGCGTCGCTCAACACCAGGTCTCGGCTCTCCGTTCCCACCAGGGTATACGAGACCCCGTACCCGGTGACGCCGTAGTCGTCGGCGACTTCCGCCTCCAGTGAGATCTCCTCCAGAGGGGAAATGACCACGTCACCGCCGGGAAATACGGGCGTCAGCTCCGGCGTCACGTTCTTCTGCACGTCGATCGAAAATCGCGGCGGCAGCTTGTTCGACCGGCCCTGTGCGTCAGTCAGGTGCAACTCATATCGCTGGCTCTGCGACGCAATCGTCGATGCCGTCAGCACATTGGGGTCCCGGCTGTCCACAGCAAGGCCCAGCGCGATCCCCGTCTTCGGGGCCAGCCTGGCGGAAACGACCGGCTTGTTCAGCGTGAAGATCAACGTGACCTCGGAACCCTCGACCGCACTGACGTGGCGCGTGTCCTGGATCGTCTTGGCGGGCAGGTTCGTGTATGCGGGATAAACGATCTTCGCGTCGGCCCGGACAAGCTCGGGACACTGGTACACGCGGATCGTGTAATCGCGGGTGCGCTCCCCTGCATACTCAACGTGGTACAGGAGATTGGACCGGACGTCTGGCAGGATGCCGCCGAACACGGGATCGTCGAGGCTCTTGGTCAGTGTCATCCGCTGAGGCTCCCGCCCGGCCTCACCGAACAACAGGTCCACCGCCGACGGCACGCGCCCCTCGAAGCGCGCCAGGATCACCACCGGTGCGCCCTGTTCTACCGACGTGTCGCCGGGAGTCACGGTGACGCCGGAGCCTCTCGACACCAGCACGCCTTTGTGGTCGCGAGGCAACAGCGACGTGAGCGGCAGCATCTGCGACAGGACGACGAACAGCAGAAGCAGCGCCGCCATCCGGCCCAGGCCTGCCAGGATCAGCCTGCCTGTGGAGATGCTCTGGAACCAGTCATGACCGGCTGCATGTGCGACCGCCTCCGAGATGACTCGCTGCTGGAGGTAACCCATTTGTCCGTCGGGGTACTGTGGTTCCTGCTCGATAGCGGCCAGCAGCAGGGCCTGCAAATCCGGATACTGTTTCTCGATCATTCTCGCCAGGAGCCGATAATCCGGCTGCAGGCGGCGGGACCTGCGGACGATCCAGGCCGTCGCCAGAGCCGCGACAATGGTCAGGCCTGCGGCGATCCTCGATAATGACCAGCCCCATAGCCAGGCTGCGCCCAACAGGCCTACGCCGATGAGAGCACAAATCAGCCAGCAGATCGACAGTCGCTGAGCCAGATGCAGGCGCCTTCGCCGGTCTACCATCGGTTGGAGTTGTCTGCGAAGAGCTTGCTCGATCATGTCTGCTCCTCCCCGGAAGCCGGACCGGGGCGGGTGAGCCAGCCGCCCAGGCAAACTTCCGCCAAGAGCATCACCAGAGTTGCGATCAGTACCCATCGCCACAGCTTCTGCTGCGACTCCATCTCCGCGAAGCTGCTTCGCTGGACTCGTCGCTCGCCTTGCGTGGCCGCGACAGCGGACGTCGTCTTGAGGGGAATGCCTCTTCTTTCGAACTCCTCCACAGGCAGGGCGTCGGTTCGACTCTCACTGGCCGGCAGGTTCACGGCGAAGGATCGCGGATTGGCGCTGCGAGTCGAATCCGCGATCCCCAATCGCGAATCCGAAATCGAGTAGATGCCGGGCAGATCCGTCTGCGCAAAGGCTCGCTGGTCAACGTTGATGGGCACGAGGGAGCCGTCCGGTCGGTGAATGGTCACGCGGCTCGAGGTGGAGGCGGTCTGCTCGGGAATGGATACGGGGTCACCGACGAAGTACTGTGGCTGATAGCCGGCAAACGCTCCACCGTATTCGAGGGCCGAATACAACAGCGGGACGAACTTGGACGAAAGCGCCAGGTCGCTATCCGAAGGATGCCACCC
>JAFGJR010000136.1 GCA_016928975.1 Sedimentisphaerales bacterium
TCATGAAGCGTCGCATGGCGGGCTGGAGTCTCGACTTCCTGATGCAAGTCCTTACCGGAAAAGGAACTTAGTGTGCGCTGGCCCTGATCCAGCGACAAGGTAACCCGAGCCAAGGCAATGTCGATAAGCCATGAAAGAGATGTAGAAAAGGCGAATTCGAACATGGGGATGTACGTTATGACGCTACAGAGATGTTGGTTGGCCGTGGGGCTATTAACGTTGGCTATGGGGCGGGCTGGGGTGGCAGGGCGAATTCTCTACGTAGATGCCAGCGCAGCAGGTATCAACGATGGGATTTCATGGGACAATGCCTATCGGTACCTGCAGGATGCGTTAGGCGTCGCCTGTGTTGCCGAGAAGCCGATTGAGATTCGAGTGGCTCAAGGTGTCTATACACCCGATCGGGGGGGGACTGCTGTCATCGGCGACCATCGAGCTTCCTTTCGTCTTGTCAACGGCGTGACCCTCAAGGGTGGTTTTGCCGGTTGCACAGAGCCCGATCCGGACGTCCGCGATGTGGATCGATTCCAGAGCATCCTGAGCGGTGATCTGGCTGGCAACGACAGCAAGATCAACAGGCCCACAGATTTGCGCACTGATGGCACGCGGGCGGACAATAGTCTGCGAGTGGTGGTAGGTAATAGAACGGACGGTAGCGCGGTGCTGGATGGTTTCACGATCGCTGGCGGCCACTGGTTCTTCGTGTCGGGCACTCCTGGCACAGGAGCCGGTGGTTCGGGGTTGTACAACGACGGTGGCAGTCCCGCCGTGATCGACTGTACCTTCACCCGAAACGTCTGCGTGATGAACGGCAGCGGGGCCATGCTCAACAAAGGTGGCGGCCGTCCGAGTCTCATTCGATGTGCGTTCATCGGCAATTACAGTATGAGCCAGGCAGCGGGGATGGTGAATTATGAGAGTGACCCACATATTGCCGACTGTACCTTCGCGGACAACGCCGGTGGCGCTATGCTCAATGGGCGGGGCAACCCCGTCGTGGAGAACTGCACCTTCGCAGGGAACTCGGGGGGCACAGGGGCAGCCATACTGAACCGAGGTGGCCATCCCAAGCTGCTGAATTGCACGTTTACTGGAAACACCGCCGCCTATGGTGGAGCCATAGCCAACGAGCAGGCTGGTGAGCTTTCTCTGACACGATGCACATTCCACGGCAACTCAGCTCAGTCGGGCGGCGCGGTAGTCAGTGAGGAGCGAGGCCTCTGTCTTCTCACAAATTGCACCTTTCGGGCGAACGATTCGCTGACCGAGGGCGGTGCGATTCTGCTCGGCTATGATGACCTGAGGTCGACGGCCGTCAACTGCTTGTTTGTCGGCAACAGGGTGCTTGGTCCCATGGACCGTGCAGCAGGAGGAGCTATCGCGATGCTTGGTGGCACGTCGGTCTTCAGAAACTGTACGTTTGCTGACAATTGGGCTGAGCACAGCCGTACGATCCATTTCCTGGGCAAGGCTGCTGCCCAGTTATACGGCTGCATTGTGCGCGACCCGAATGCGGTCGAACAGAACCCCTACGGAGGAGAAGCCGTTGTGCAACATAGCGATGTTTCAGGCGGTTTCCCTGGGGAGGGCAATATCGATGTGGATCCGTGCTTCGCGGCAAAAGGGCTTTGGATGAACGGAGACGGTTCCACAGTACCTGGTGACCCCAAAGATCCGAACTCCACATGGGTTGATGGCGACTATCACCTGAAGTCCCAAGCTGGGCGATGGGACCCGAAGAGCCAAAGCTGGGTGAAAGATGATGTGACGAGTCCTTGCATCGATGCGGGGGACCCGAATAGCCCGGTGGGGGAGGAGCCGTTCCCGAACGGCGGGCGGGTCAATATGGGCGCTTACGGCGGGACCGCCGAGGCGAGCAAGTCCTATTTCGGCGAGCCGGTGTGTGAGACCATCATCGCCGGCGACATCAACGGCGACTGCATCGTCGACCTGAAGGACCTGGCCCTCCTGACCGAGCACTGGCTCGCCGGCCCCGACTGACGCTCGTGCCAACGATGAATTCAGGGCGCAGGGGGTCTTATGCTACAGCAAGAGAAAAAACGGGGTACGTCCCCAGTAGCCCCCAGGCAGCGACGGCCTCCAGACCCAAGCCGTGCCAGATGATGAGAGGGTAGAGGTTGGTGGAGTCTGGGTCATCACAACCGGCGCAGACGGGCGATTGAACACTTTGAAGCATCAGAACGATGATTACCAAACCTATCTCTACAACGGAGTCATGGTCCCGATTGATCCGCTACCTGACGCTAATGGTGTCGGAGGAGGAGGTAAGCCTGGCACGATCTCTGTGACACCTGGACCTGACGGCTGGCTGGATTTGGATTTGTACATCCGCGTCGATGACCAGATCGACATGAGCACCTTAGATTTCAATGACCCAGACCTCAACTATGATTACATTGGCAGTTGGCACGGAATCGACTTGTGCGCCGTCACCTGCATCCATGAACTCGTTCACCAGGACAACTACCTCAATGGGGGTGGGGGTTCGTTGGACGATGATGGCGATGGTGTAATAACCAACAATGAAGGCAGTGCGAATTACTATCTCAACTACTGCATCACTGATACCTATGATGTCGCTGGGACCCTCGCCCGGGGCTACTACGGTCCGATTGGCGACGATGAGTTCCTCTGTCGCATCAGAGAGATGAATTATGTGGACCCGAACAAGATGGGCGGGAGCACGGACCCCGACAAGGACTGGTCAAAGGAGGGCAAGCGATGGCATACCTACTGACAAAAGAACTGGCTAAAAGAGGATGCGGCACAGTACACTTGACAGAAAGTGGAGCGATTCTCATGAGAGAGACGGCGATAGTCGTAGGGATTGTGGTCGTATCGACTCTTGGTTCTGCCTATGCGCGGGTGGGTGCGGAGTATCTGAGATGGGCAAGCGGCGAATTCGAAATGCCACCTGCGATAAGGGAGGCCAAAGACAGAAACCAACTCGAATCGTTCTTCCAGAGCAGTAGCGAGTTTCTGCGGATGGCAGCCGTGAGGCGGTTAGGCGAGGTAGAGGGGCCCAAAGCGGCGGAATTGCTTCGTGAGCTTGCGCGAAAGGAGCGGTCTCCTAAAGGACCTGATTATGTGCCGTTGGTCAAGCTGGAGGTCATACGGGTCCTCAACACGATGCAAGCCAACGAGGCAGAGTCTGCCCTAATTGGTCTTTTCAATGACTACTGGGCGAGGAGGACGGCCGTTCAACGGGATAGAGCCTTCCGGCTGTATGATTTTCACCCCGTCGCATCTGTCTTGCTTGATGCCCTTGAGAGAAGATCGAACAGCAAGGTGGTCTTCGGCACATTGGAAGGGCCAGCGCTGAGTCGTGATGTGGCGGACAGAGGTAGCCTGCCTGACTGGTTTCGCCAGAGGGTTTGGGAGGTCTATCTCAGAAGCCAAATGATCCATTCGGGGGCCCTTGCGGAAGCGGACCAGGTGGAGGGTCTGCTTGATCAATTGAATCTTGTAGACCGCCAGTGGCCCTTCGGCTATCTCTCGCTAAACCATATCAAGGCTTTGGCGGCACGGCGTGCCATAGAACGATACGATGATAACGTGCTTCGTGCCGTTGACGCGAGGCTCGATCAGGTGATCCGAACTAAGGCATATGAGAAAGCTGCGGACCCCATGAAGCGACGCCAGGAACTGACCGACAATAGAAGTTACATCCAGAAGGTTCTGCAGGACCATGTTGACGCAAGCAAGACACCGACAAGGGGACCTTCGCAGAAGTAGGAGATGTGTGAAATGTCATTTGCGAAGAATATGGCAGCCCGGCGGTTCCTGATGATGGCGGTGCTCATTTGCGCTGTCCAAAGACCATCGCCGGGGCGCGTGGTCTATGTCGACAAGAATGCCAAAGGTAGCATCAGTGGAGCATCCTGGAGGGACGCGTGCACGAGCCTTGAAGACGCCTTAGGCAGAGCTCGATCTGGGGCAAAGCCTGTGGAAATACGTGTGGCCCAAGGCATCTACAAGCCTTCTTATTCGGGTACTGTTGGTGGGCCGCCTGACTTCAGGGCCGAGGAGAACAGAAAGGCGTCTTTCAAGCTCTCCAGCGGGGTCACCCTGAAGGGCGGCTATGCGGGTCTTGGGGCAGAAGACCCCAATGCGCGGGACATCATTGCCTTTAGAACCATCTTGAGTGGTGACCACAATGGTGACGACGTAGAACTGAGTAGATCAATGCTTACAGACTCACGTACCCCCCTTTCTGACCTGCGCCATCGAGCCAATCGCAGTGACAACAGTCTGTGCGTGGTCACCAGCATCGACGTCGATGAGACTGCCGTTCTGGACGGCCTCACCATTACTGGTGGTTACCACGACCGTGCAGGACGGGAAGACCCTACAGGTGGGGGAGGTCTGAATAACTACAGGGCCAGCCCGACGGTCATGGACTGCACATTCATCGGGAACTGTGTTGTCCAAAGCGGAGGGGGCGTTCTCAATGGGGATTGCGCGAACCCCACCTTCATCGGGTGTACATTCCGGGGCAACTATGCCGGGGACGGAGGCGGCATGTTCAACAAACGAAGCAACCCTGTCCTTATTGAATGTGTGTTCGTTGGCAACTATGCGCAGTATAGAGGCGGTGGGATGAACACCCTGGACAAAAGCAACTCAATCCTTACTCGGTGCCGATTCACGGGAAATATAGTGGGCCGTGAGGTGGACGGCGGAGGTGGAGTATTCAACTTGTCGAGCAAGGTGGTCATGAACAACTGCCTCTTCGTGGGAAACTCTGCGAAGATAGGAGCCGGCATGAATGCTGTCAGCAGCCGTGCCTTGCTGAGCGGCTGTATATGCTGGGCCAATCGCGAGCCCGCTTTGGCAGGCTCGGCAGAGGCACGATGGAGTGACATCGAAGGTGGCTGGCCCGGACCGGGGAACGTCAGCGTCGCCCCGCTCTTTGCCGAGATAGGCCATTGGGCCAATCCAACCGACCCCAATTTGCCCGGTGATCCTGCAGACCCGAATACCGTCTGGATCGATGGCGACTATCATTTGAAGTCCCAGGCTGGGCGGTGGGACCCGAAGAGCCAGAGTTGGGTGAAGGACGATGCGACGAGTCCTTGCATCGATGCGGGGGACCCGAACAGTCCTGTGGGCGACGAGCCGTTCCCGAACGGCGGGCGGGTCAATATGGGCGCGTACGGCGGGACCGCCGAGGCGAGCAAGTCGTACTTTGGCGAGCCGGCTTGTGAGACCATCATCGCCGGCGACATCAACGGCGACTGCATCGTCGATCTGAAGGACTTGGCCCTCCTGACCCAGCACTGGCTCGCCGCCTCCGACTGATCTGACATCATCCCGCGCGGTGAGTGAATATGTACCTCCAGTCGAGCTCCAGCCCCATGCCTGGTGTCTGGGGGATTGTCACGCGGCCTTCATCGTCGTACGTGGGTTCCGACGTGGTTCGGCCCGGCAGGGTGTAAGGCTCCTGTGAGGGCGAAGGCAAATCGAGATACTCGATCAGCGACGGTTCCGTCGCGGCGATCAGTTGTAGATGAGAGTAGCTGTCGGCTTCGATGCTGGACAGTTGCAGAGGGATTGCGGCGGCGTCGCAGGCCGAGGCAAGCTCCATGCAGGCCGTAAAGCCGCCGTGCAGGGCGTCCATGCAGGCGATGTCACACGCCTTCGCCGCGATCCAGAGGACACGGGCAGCGTAGGAACTGGGGTGACTTGCCGGTGCGCAAACCGGCGTCCGGATCCGGGCAGCAAGCGAGGTGTATCGGTCTTGCCATTCATCTGTCTCGGGCATTGGGGACTCGTACCACTTGTACCCCAGGTTGTCGAGGAGCTGCCCCACGCGAAGGGCCTCGTCGAACGTATAGGTGCGTGAGCCGCCTGCCATGCACGGGTAATCAGGCCCCACGGCCTCTCGCACTGCTTCATACACGGCCATGTCCCGGTCCGGCGACCCTACATACGGCTGGATCTTGCAGGCAGGGATGCCCTTCTCCTTGCAGGCTATGACATGCTGCACGTAGTCCTGATGGGCTCCCAGGTTGAAGCCTGTGCTTGCGTACACCGGGACCTGCTGCCTGCGGGTCCCGAGCAAGGCATGGACAGGTTTGCCCTCCAGCCGTCCGCGCAAGTCCCAGAGCGCAATATCGATGCCTGCCAGCACGGCAAGCGAGACACCTTGCTCATAGAATTGACGCCAGATTGCGCCGTGCTCCGTGGTGCTTCGCCCGAGCAAGGTATCCCGGACGATGCTTGCAGCGGCACGGTCAGGCATCGCCGAACTTGCGAGGTCGGCCCAGCCCTGGGCGCCGCCCAGACCCGTGACGCGGACAGCGCAGCGACGCTCCGTCCGACTATCCGCCTGCTGGCGACCGGTCTCGTACAGGACCCACTCGACGTTCGCGATGCGCGACGAGTCCTTGGCCACCAGGACAAACAAGGACCTTGCCGGGGTGCTGTCACCCGCCGCGAGAAGAATGCCTGCTGAACTGAGAGTCTTCAGGAACGCTCTTCGGTTCATGTCAATGGGCGTGCGCTGCCTCAGGGGATCGTACCTGCCACGTGGCTGAGGCCGCCTGCTCCTCCTACTGTCTGGTCGTGATTGCCCCCTCGAATCAGGAACGGGCAGATGCTGGCGAAGAGATCACCCATTCCTTTTCATATTGTACACGGGTCCCACCAGGAATGCAAGCTCGAAGGTGGCAATCAGACTCAAGGGCCTATAATATCGCCTTGGAGTCTCAACCACTCAGGATCGCTGTTACCGGCCACGACTTGTGGAGCATGCCATCAGGCCGCACCCGCGTGCGCGAGCGAGGAACAACGGCTTCTCAGATTGTCCAGGATGTTCATGTAGTTGATGTACGAGTCGTAGGGCGAATCGTAGGGGTTGAAATACTTGTGGACGTCACCGTCAGCGAACCACTTCGTGCACATGTAATAGAAGTGATCGGAGGTCTGAAGTCTTCGCCAGAGGTCCACGATCTCCGGGTCGCCCGATGCCTTCACCAGGGCTTCGAGCCGGTACAGCTCCCTGATCGCGCTGTGCTGCATGGCGTTGCCCAGCCACGCGGACAGGTCCCGCTCGATGTCCGCCCAACTGACATAGTAGGGCACATCCACCGTATCCACGGCTTCATAGGCGTCCGCTGCTTCGCTGGGCGTCTTGAAGTCGTTGTCGGGATGCTTGAGAATCTCGGCGGGCAGGTACCGGAGGAACTCGAAGATCCCGGTGTCCTCCCACTGGTGCTCGCCGAACGTCTCGTAGTCGATGAATAGATTGACCACGTAGCCGTTGCCGTTGGCCGTGTTCACCCACTGGGCGAACTTGTCGGCCCCGAGCGGCCATTCACTCCAGCCCCGATTCGAGAAGCGGAAAGCGATGTCATCGCTGAGCCGGTAGTTCTTCAGGAGCAGTTTCAGCTTCGTGCAATTCGGTGGCCTGTACACGTAATTGGGGCTTCGGTATCCCAGGATGTGATCCGCTCCCTCCGCCAGGATCGCGTCGAACCCCCCGATCTGCTCCACGGCCTGCGCAATGGAGTTGTTGTAGACCAGCTCGGTATTGCGGAACACGCGGGGCGTCTGGTCGAACAGGTCGTACATCAGTTGCCTGTGGGCCTCGACCTGCTCGGCAAATTCCCGGGGCGAATACAGGTAGCTGAGGCTGTGATGATATGTCTCGCACAGAAACTCCACGCATCCGGTATCAGCGAGCTCGTGAAAGCTGTCCAACACCTTCGGGGCATACTCCTTCAACTGCTCCAGGAGAACGCCCGTCAGGCTATAGCTGACTTTGAACCGGCCGTGGTGTTGGCGGATCAGGTCGAGAAACAGCCTGTTCGCCGGGAGGTAGCATTTCTTCGCCACCTTTCTGCAGATTTCCGCATTCTTATGTGCGTCGAAATAGTCGTTTCCCGTATCGAAGATCGTGTAGTGTCGCAGCCTGTACGGCTGATGCACCTGGAAATAGAAGCAGACGGACGCCATCCAAGCCCCCACGCCATGAACCACCTATGTCACCTGCAACGCCTTATGGTAGATCTCATTCACCCTCGCCGCCGCGTCTTCCCAGCGGAATCGCAATGCCTCTTTGCGGCCCTCAATGCGCAACATCTCCTGCAACGGCGGATACCGCAAGACGGCCACCATCTTGTTCGCCATTTCGTTGATGTCCCAGAAATCCACCTTCAGGGCGTTGCGGAATGTCTCGGCAATGCCGCTTGTCTTGCTCACCAGCACCGGCACGTTGTGCTGGAGGGCTTCCAGGGGAGCGATGCCGAACGGCTCGGAGACAGAGGGCATCACGTACAGGTCGGCCATCTGATAGGCCCGGTCGACATCGGCGCCTCGCAGGAACCGCGTGAAGAAGACCTTATGACCGATGCCGAGGTTGGCGGCCAGCTCAATGCTTCGGTAGAGCATGTCGCCGTCGCCGGCCATGACGAACTTGACGTTATCCACTTTTTCCAGGACCCTCTTGGCGGCGAAAAGGAAGTACTCAGGTCCCTTCTGCATGGTCACCCGGCCGAGGAACAGGACGGTCTTATCGGGCCACGCCCGCGGAAGCGACGCATCGGCGTGGCCATTGAATTCGACGCCGTTGTAGACGACCTCCACCTTCTCCGGGGCAACGCCGTAGCGGTTGATGATGATGTTTCGCGTGTAGTTGCTGACGGCAATGATGAGTGCGGCGGCGTGCATGCCGTGACGCTCGATATCATAGACGTACTGGTTCACGTGCTCGCCGCTGCGGTCGAACTCCGTGGAGTGCACCTGCACGACCAGTGGCTTGCCGGTGAGGGCCGACACCGCGATGCCGGCCGGGAACGTCATCCAGTCGTGGGCGTGGATGACATCGAACTCCTCCGTCTCGGCCACTTTCATCACACGCACCGCGTATCGTTGCACCTCGCTGCATATGTCCGGGCCGTAGATGGCTTGACGTCCCTGCGCTTCCAGCAGGGCGGTGGCTGCTTCTGCTTTCGCGCGGCGCCAGGGTGCCGCCTCGCGAGATCCACCGGGGGTGTACGGCACCAGGCTCGATGGGATTGGCCGCAGACGAATGTGGCGCATTCCGGTCTGGTAATACTCGGACATCTCCATGCCGAACGGCGCTTCCTCTCCCGCGGCGAACCGAATCGGCATCGCTCGGGGCAGGACAAACGTAACCGGCATCCCCAAGCGGTCCATTGCCTTGGTCAAACCATAGCAGGCGGTACCGAGCCCACCGCTAATGAACGGCGGGAACTCCCAGCCGAGCATGAGCGTCCTTACCTTCATAAATAGTTCCTCCCTGCCTAGCGCCAGAAGACCCAAAGCCAATCCATGTCATAACAACGCGCCCTTGGTCGTGACCGGGTTCATTTGCGACTGAAATGCCTGCTTGAGAGCGTACGTCACAGATGGTGACTCAGTTCATATGCGACCAAAATGCTACTCAAATGTCTACGTCGCAGATACAGACAACCACAAGAATACCACGCGAGCGGGATGGGTCAAGAGGATTGTTTAGACATTCTTTGTGTCTTTTGCGAATTTTCTGAGCCGCCGTCCGGCGCAGCCTACCATGCCATATGTATGTGCACCACACGGACGGGGCCTGGCCTTCGAGCAGCCGGTCGGTTTCCGTTCTCGTCGCCCTGCACTCAGGATAGCACTGCATGCCGCTCGGTCGCTGGAGTCTTCCTTCTATCGTCTGCCGCTCCAGGATGTCCGTGTGCACTTCCTGCATTCGTCCCATCGGCACGGACCCGGTCTGATGTGTGTCAAGCGACGTCCTCCCGAGTCCATCGGACCTTCCGTACATCATGTAGACGCGAAGATGCACCGGACAGGCAAAGAGAAAAATAGGCAGAATGTTCAATGCTGCAAGAGGGAAACTCGCAAGTCTGTTGTTAGAACCTGGGAGCGGCGTGAAGGAGGGTCCCCTGGTTTCACATTGCTGATTCCCAGAAGATCACTATATTAACCACCGGTGATGCTGGAAGGTCCAAGAGGTCCGCGGGCGCATTTCCGTGCCGCGACATGTTTGCCGGTCTGCTGCGGTTCTTGGCGGCTAACCGCTCGCCTCATGTGGAGCTTTGTGTCATGCCCCGTTGCCTGACAAGCGTCAAGCCCGGACAAGAACCCATGTCCCCTCCAGGTCCACCTTGAGATCGAGGGTAGGTGATCGCTCGTGCACCCACGCGAGAAAACCTCAGTCTTCTTCTCCCTCCCAGCGATTTCTGACGTATAATACGGGTACGGCTGCCTTCGAGAGCCGACGGAACGACACGAGTGGTTATTTGAGGGGTCACGCACATGTTCGAAACACTGGATAAGCTGATGCTCGCCGGCCTTGGCGCCCTGTCGATGACTCGCGAGCGGGCGGAGAAGATGTTCGACGAGTACGCCAGCCGGGGACAGGCCCAGCGCGACGCTCGAACCGGGTTCGTCAAGGAAGTGATGGACGGCGCCGAGAAGACCCGTCGAGAACTCGAACGGCTGGTTTCCGACCAGGTCCGTCAGACGGTGAAGAGCTTGCAGGTGGCGACGCAGGAGGACATCCAGCGGATCGAGTCGAAGCTGGATCAGCTTCTGGCAAAGGAGTAACCGCCCCTTGCGTGTGAGGCAAGTTCCATTCAAGGACCGCATGGATCGTCTGCGCCGCTACCGGCACATCCTGGCGGTGTTCATGAAGTACGGCCTGGAGGAAATGGCCGATACGCTGCGATCCAGGCTCCTCGTTCGCCTGACGCGGAGGGCGGGGCCCCTGCGTGTGCGGCCTGCCACGGAGATTCACACACGTCCGGAACGGGTGCGGCAGGCCCTGCAGGAGCTCGGTCCCACGTTCATCAAGTTCGGGCAGTTGCTCAGCACCCGTCCGGACATCGTCTCCCCCGAGTACATCCGGGAGCTGGAGCATTTGCAGGACCAGGTCAAGCCGGAGGACCCGGAGCAAATCCGTGCGGAGGTCGAGCGGCAGCTCGGGGGCAGGGTGGAGGACATCTTCAGCCACTTCGATCCGCAGCCTTTGGCGGCCGGCAGCATCGCCCAGGTCCACCTGGCATGTACGAAGGAGGGACAGGACGTGGCCGTCAAGGTCCGCCGGCCGGGCATTGCGGAGCTGATCCGGACGGACCGGGAGATCCTCGAAGAGCTTGCGGGCATCGTGAAGTCGATGTTCTTCGAGCACGAGACTATCGACCCTCGGGAGATGGTGCGAGAGCTCGGCGAAGCCATGTCTCATGAGACCGACCTGGCCAACGAGCGGAGAAATCAACTTCGCTTCCTGGAATCGTTCAAGGATGATCCGAACATCCACGTCCCGGCGGTGTATGGGACATATTGCAGCAACGGCGTGCTCACCACGGAGTACATCGACGGGATCAAGCCGAACAACGTCGCCGAACTCACGGAGAAGGGCTATGACAGCAAGCTGATCGCCAAACGGGCGGCTGACTTCGTATTCAAGCAGATCTTCGAGATGGGCTTCTTCCACGCCGACCCGCACCCGGGCAACTTCTTCGTCCTGCCGGACAATGTGCTGGCCCCGATCGACTTTGGCCAGGTGGCGGCCCTGTCCTCGCGGGACAAGTGGCTCTTCGACCAGATCGTGCTGGCCGTGGTGGACAACGAAGCCGGGCGAATCGTCGATGCCTTCGAGCGCGAGGGCATGATGCAGGAGCAAACCGACGTCGCCAAACTGGCCGCGGATGTCGAGCAGATCGTAGGGGGGTATTGGAACCTGCCGCTCAAGGAGATCCCCTTTCGGATGGTGGTCCTCAAGGTGTTCGACGTCTTTCGTACGCATCACGTCCGACCGCCGGCCGCGTTCGTCCTGACGCTCAAGAGCCTGATGACCGTCGAGAGCTTCGCGCGGTCGATGGACCCGGATTTCAATATCATCGAAGCACTGCGGCCCCATGCCCGGCGAAGCGCCTTTCGCGCCCTGGAGCCAAAGCATGTGCTGCGCCAGTTGCGCAGAGCCCTGGACGATGTGGGCGATCTGGCCGCGAGAGCCCCCAAGGACCTCAACACGATTCTCGCCAGGATTCGGCAGGGCAAATTCGAGCTTCGCGTCCAGCACGAGCACCTGGAGACCCTGACCAAGACAGTCGACCGGAGTTCCAACCGCATCAGCTTTGCGCTGATCATCGCCGCATTGTTGGTGGCGTCGAGCATGCTGGTGCCGCAGGAAGGGACGGTTCTCGGCTTGTTTGACCTTCAGTCGATGGGCATCTTCGGTTATATTATAGCCGCCGTGATCGGTGCCTGGCTGCTCGTGTCCATCATCCGCAGCGGCAGGCTGTAGTGTACACCATACGCGATCCCCGCAGGGTACAGGGGGCAGCGCGTATTCGGCGGCGGACCTGCTCAAGGGCCACCCCCGAGGGCGGGGGTGCTATATACACAGCTTGGTCCGCCGGACAGGCCGGAACCCGTAGCCCAGTCGCCCTCGGCTGGGGATCTTAAGGATCACCCCAGGGGGTGGGGGTGCTACACGACGTATGCAAGAATTGAAGGTCATCGTGGACTTCGACTTCACCTTCTGGCTGTCGCGGCACATCGGGGGATGCCCGCGCTGCCACTGATGAAAGGAGTTGACCGTGGGAAGTCACAAGACAAGCGTTCTTTCGATTGCCGGGATGCTGTTACTGGCGTGCCTGTCCGCATTCGCCCAGGACCCTACTCAACCGGGCAGGCCGGACCGCATGGGTCCGCTGGCGGTGTCTTTGCAGAATCCTCGCTATCTTCAGAACACTGCCACTGGCGAGGTGGTTTATCTCACTGGCTCGCACACGTGGGCGAATCTCGTGGACATGGGGCCGTCGGACCCGCCGCCGCAGTTCGACTATGACAAGTACATCGACTGGATGGCGAAGCTCAACCACAACTTCATGCGGATGTGGACGTGGGAGCTGGTCACGTGGGACACGAAGGCCAACGGAGAAGGTAAACACCACACGACGGCGCCGCAGGCGTACGCGCGAACCGGGCCAGGCAACGCCCTCGACGGAAAGCCCACGTTCGATCTGACGAAGTACGACTCGGCTTATTTCGAGCGGCTGACCAAGCGCATCGCGGCCGCACGCGAGCGCGGCATCTACGTCTCCATCATGCTCTTCGAGGGCTGGGGACTGCAATTCGCACCCGGCGCCTGGGAGGGACACCCTTTCAACCCCAAGAACAACATCAACGGCATCGACGGTGACGCCAACCACGACGGCAAAGGCGTCGAGATTCACGAGCTGGGCAATCAGGCGGTCACCGATATCCAGCAAGCGTATGTGCGCAAGGTCGTGGACACCGTCAACGGTTTCGACAACGTCCTGTACGAGATCTCCAACGAGAATCATCCGCCTTCGACCCCATGGCAGTACCACATGATCCGCTTCATCAAGGAGTATGAGAAGACCAAGCCGTATCAGCACCCGGTGGGCATGACGTTCCAGTACAAAGGAGGCGCGAATCAGGCTCTGTTCGACAGCCCGGCCGACTGGATCTCCCCGAATCCTGATGGAGGATATCGCGACGACCCGCCTGCCACAGACGGGCGCAAAGTGATTCTCAACGACACCGACCACCTGTGGGGCATTGGCGGCAGCCGGGAGTGGGTCTGGAAGAGCTTCACTCGCGGCTACAATGTCCTGTTCATGGACCCCTACGACGGCGAGGTCCTCGGTCAACCTCTGGACCCGAAGTGGGACCCCGTCCGCCGCAGCCTGGGATACACGCTTCAATATGCCCGCAAGATGGACTTGGCACAGAGTCGCCCAACCCCCCAGGTCGCATCGACGAGGTACTGCCTCGCCAATCCCGGCAAGCAGTACTTGATCTACAAGCCAGAAAGTCAGGCGGGTCCCGTCTCTGTGAAGCTGGAGCGGGGAACCTACCGGTGCGAGTGGTTCGATCCGAGCGGTGGCCGACAAGCTTCTGTCGAGACGAAGACCGCCGGGGACGGCGAGACGCGATTCGCCTGTCCGCTCGAAGGGGACGCTGTGTTGTTTCTGAGGCGTATCGCATCCCCTTCGGCGGGGCAGCCATAGCACGTCCCTCGCGCACGGGCTTTTCGTGAACGGTTTTGACAGCACTCGCAGGGCCGAGTAAGATAGCCTGCACGGGTGAACAAGAGTCGGGTGTCATCGCACGTTCCGCCTGCTCGCAAGACCTTTGAAAGGGTCGTGATATGAATCGCACGGGGATTCTCGGGCTGCTGAGTATTCTGACCCTCCTGTCCGGACCTGCTCTATCCCGCACAGTGTCCGTGAAGGAAGTCACCGATGCGGCGGGGGCGACACGTGGGATCTGCGTCGTGCTGGGCCAACCCCAGTGCGAGCTGGCTCTCGACCTTGCGAGACAAACTGAGTTCCTGATCTACACGCAATTCCCCCGGACGCAGGACTTCGAGTCCGCCTGCGCCAAGGCTGAGAAGGCGGGCTACTATGGAAGCCGAATCTTCATTGCCAAAGGTCAGCCGACGCTCCACCTGGCCGGCAACATAGCCGACGTTGTCGTTGTCTTCGACGCGGGCGACTTCAGGGAGGGGGAGATTCTCCGGGTAGTGCGTCCGGACGGCAAGGTCTTTTTTGGTGATCGAACCATCACCAAGCCGGTCCCCGAAGGCGTCGATGACTGGAGCCATCCCTATCACGGCCCGGACAACAACCCGCAATCGGATGACAAGGTCGTTGTCGCGCCCTATCTGACGCAATTTCTTGCCGAGCCGCGATATGCGCCGTTGCCCCAGGTGGGTGTCGCCTCCGCCGGCCGGGTGTTCAAGGCCTTCGGGCACGTAGCGTTCAAGGCGCGCGAGGAGCCATACCTGAACAAGCTCGTCGCCTTCAACGGGTACAACGGGACGATCCTGTGGAAGCGGGACCTGGCCGAGGGCGTCATGATCCACCGCAACACGATGATCGCCACGCCGACGACCCTGTACGTCGGAGATGACAAATCCTGCAAGCTGATCGACACCGTGACCGGCGCGTTGCAGGGTGAGATAGCCCCACCGGTGGATGTGGCCGGCGGGACGTTCTGGAAGTGGATGGCCCTGGAGAACGGCGTCCTGTATGCAATGATGGGCGAGCCGGAGCAGTATGACTCGACGAAGCGATGGAAGTTCGACAAGCACGGCTGGCCCTGGGACCCCATCTCCGAGGGCTGGAACCAGGTGGACAATCCCTGGGGCTACGGCCGCAACGTCCTGGCCATCGATCTGCGGACGAAGAACGTGCTCTGGAGCCACCGGGAGCAGGACCCCATCGACGGCCGCGCGATCTGCATGAAGAACGGGCGGCTGTATCTCTTCGCCTTCGGCAAGTACCTGGCTTGTCTCGACGCCGGGACCGGCAACGAGCTCTGGCGCAGGACGCCGGCGAATGCTCCGAAGCTCTTCGCTTCGCTCGGCACGTACCTGCATCGTCAGGATTGGCGAACGAATTGGCGCACGACCTGCTACCTCAAGTGTAGCGACAAGGCGCTGTACTTCGCCGGGCCGTCCATTGGCAAGCTGCTTGCTGTCTCGGCCGGGGACGGAAGAATCCTCTGGGAGCATCCATACGACAATTTCCAGCTCGTCTTGCGGGACGAGGGTCTGTACGGCATCAGCGGCCAGATTGACACGTTCCCCAGTCTGAAGTTCGACCCATTGACCGGCAGAGTGCTGGCCCGGATCGACAAGCCGCGTCGCGCCTGCACCCGCCCGACGGGAGCCGCCGACGCGATCTTCTTCCGCGCCGAGGACGGCTCGGTCCGCCTGGACACCGCGTCGCTTCGGCCGCAGTGGATCTCTCCGATGCGTCCGGTCTGCCAGGAGGGCGTGACCGTCACGAACGGCCTGCTGTATTGGTGGCCGTCCGTATGCGATTGCCAGTTGACTCTGTATGGCGTCACATGCCTGGGGGCCGCCGGGGATTTCGATTTCACTCCGGAGGTCACGCTGTCGGATCGCCTGGAGAGGACCGCGGACTCAACGGCTGGCCTTGCCGACCTGCCTGTGGCGGCGGGCGACTGGCCCACCTTCCGCGCGAACAACACCTGCAGCGCCGGCTCGTCGGCCATGATTGCGGAGAAGACCAGGTTGCTCTGGCAATCCGACGCGCCGTCTGTGACAGTCCCGGGCCTGTATCGCGTGAGCCCGCCGGTGGCGGCCGGCGGCCTCGTCCTCGTGGGAGGCACCGACGCGATCGTACGCGCCTTCGATTCGACGGCCGGCGGATTGCGCTGGAAGGCCCGCACCGGTGGGGCCATACGTATGCCGCCGACGATCTGGCAGGGGCGTGCCTTCGTGGGCTCCGGCGATGGATGGGTGTACTCCTTTGAAGCCGCGACCGGGCGCCTGCTCTGGCGGTTTCGCGCCGCCCCGGCTGAACGGATGATCCCGGTCTACGGCGCGTTCATGTCCACGTGGCCCGTTGCCGCCGGGGTCCTGGTGGACAACGGAATTGCCTACGCGGCCGCCGGGATCGCCAACTACGACGGCACGTACCTCTACGCTCTTGATGCGCGGACCGGCGAAGTCAAATGGCACAACAGCACCTCCGGCCATCTCGACGCGGAGGCTCGCACCGGCGTGAGCGTGCAGGGACATCTCTTGCTCCACGATGGGAAGCTGTACCTGGCAGGCGGCTCGTCCGTTTCGCCCGCCGTCTACGACGCGGCGACCGGGCGGTGCCTGAACGGGACCCGCGATCTGGTCGATTGTTTCTCGCGCAGTCCGCGCGGTTGGGAATTGTCCCTGCTGGCCGATCAAGTCGTCGCGTGCGGCAAGCCGTTCTACGGCCACCCTGCCTATGACGTTTATGACAGCACCGTGTTCAATCGGGTGTTCGTCGCCCCAAAGGGCAGCGAGGCGGTCGTGTGGACCACTGATTCCTCCTCTCACAGAATCCTGGGATTCACAGAGTTCGACGGGCAGGGGCTCGCCCGCAAGATGGCCAATCCGGACAACCGGTTTGTGGTGAGCTGGAACCGGATCGCGCCCCCGAGCGAGCCCGCGTGGTCCGTGGAATTCGGAAAAGTCCGCGCGATGGCGTCGTGTGCGAATGCGGTCCTGGTGGCCACCGACACGGAGCTGGTCGCTCTGAACTCCACGGATGGCGGCGTACGATGGAGGCAATCCTTGCCTCAGCCGCCGGTCCCGTGGGGCCTGGCGGTCGATGACGCCGGCAGGGCGGCCGTGACCCTGGTGGATGGAAAGGTCCTTTGCTTTGGCCAGGGTTCGGGAGTGCTGTGACGTGACGAAGCTGCAACTGGCGCTTGCGATTCCGTTGACCTGTCTGGTATTGCATGCGCCGCCTCTCTACGGCTGCCGGTACAATGTCCGCGAGGTCGGCTTCATCGACGTGGGTGCGGAAGTGTATCGTCTCTTCGTGTACCTGCCGCAGAGTACCTCCCCGGACGAAACAGCGGGATTGAAAGAGTCGATGAGTGCGTCTCTGGCGGACAGCAACATCAAGTTCGAGCTTGTCACGGCCGGCGCCGACGCGAATCGCCCGGCGATGGAGTTCCTGGCTGCTCACGGGATAAGCCGCTTTCCCGCCGCCGTTCTGGTTTCGCCCGACGGCCAGTCGATGCCGCTGAGTCTGACCGGCGGCTCTCTCGGACAGGCGGTTTCGTCTGCTGTGGACTACGTCCTGCATTCGGTGACGCGCCAGTCGATTCTCGAAACGGCCGCCGATTGTTACGGCGTCGTGTTGTTCCTCGATGGCCCTCACGAGGATCACAACACCAGGGCTCGCGAGGTCATATCGACGGCGATCGGTCGCATACGCGAGCAGTTGGATTTGCTGCCCAAGCCCATCGCCCGGCCGCCCGAGATAGTCACGGTCGATCACGCCTCGCTGGGTCGCGAGCAGGTGTTGCTGTGGAGCCTGGGCCTTACGCCGCAGGATGTCGATGAGCCGCATGCGGCGGTCTTCTACGGCCGCGGGCGGTGGATCGGGCCGTTGTTCAAGGGGGATAGGCTCACAGCCGATCCTCTGACAGAGCTTCTGTTCCTGATCGGGTCCGACTGCGAGTGTGGCCTGGACCACCGGTTCCTCCAGGGCACGATGCTGCCGGTCTGTTGGGATGAGGCCCTCCAGCGGAGAGTCGCTCAGCGCGTCGGCTTCGACCCGGAGGACCCGATGGTGAAGATGGAGATGGTTTCCATCGTGCGCCGCGGCATGGGGGGGCTCGGCAGACCGAGCATGCCCCTGGGTTATCGCGAGATCGAAATCCGCGACGATGCAGACCGGGACGCCGGACAGGCAATCGACGAGCCCGTTGCCTCGAATCCGCAATCTGCAATCCGCAATCCGCAATCGCCGCAACGGAGGCCCGAGTTCCGCATTCTCGCCGCGTCTCTGAGTGGCATGGCAGCATTGGCTGCTGTGGCATCCGTGGTGATCGTTCTGAGAGCCAGGAGACGATGATTTGTCTATTGTCCGAATGATCTTCAAGGAAGTCTGGCATCGCAAGATCAATTTCGTGCTGGCGGTGCTGGCCGTGACTACGGCGGTGGCGTTCTTCGTCGCGTTTCGCACGGCCGCCAGTGCCTCGGAGCGGGAAACGGCACGGATCATGCTGTCGATGGGGTACAACCTGCATGTGATCGCCAGGGGGGCGAGTCCGGACACCTTCCTGATGACGGGAATCCCCGACAAGACCATGCCTGAGACGTATCTTGAGACGATCGCCTCCCGGCGGGGCATTACCTACAACCACCTCATGGCGACCCTCGACGGCAAGATGAGCTGGCGCGGCATCGACGTCCTGGTGACCGGCATGTCGCACGAGGTGAGTCCGCCAAATCAGAAGAAGCCACCGATGACGTTCGAGATCGAGCCGGGTACGGCGTATGTAGGGCATCGCATCGCGGAATCGCTCGGAGTCCGGAAGGACGACGTGATCGCCCTGAACGACAGGAAGTTGAAGGTGGAGCGATGCTTGGCCGAATCCGGCGGCACGGATGACATGCGAATCCAGTGCAGCCTCGGTGACGCCCAGGCGATTCTCGGGCTGCCCGGGCAGATCTCGCAGATCAAGGCGGTGGATTGCCTTTGCTTTGCCAAAGGCGATCCGGTGGCGGTCCTGAGAGAGCAGATCGGCGCGGTCCTGCCGGAGGCACAGGTGTTCCAGGCCAAGCCTCTCGCCAACGCTCGTGCCAGGCAGAGGCAAATGGTTCAGAAACTGTTCGCCGTGATGCTCCCATTTGTGCTGGCGGCCTGTGGCGTATGGATCGGCGTGCTGGCCGCTACGAACGTGCGGGACCGGCGCCAGGAGATCGGCCTGCTGCGGGCCCTCGGGTATGACGCCAGCGCGATCCTGCGCCTGTTCCTCGGCAAGGCCATGCTGGTCGGTCTGTTCGGCGCCGCCATCGGCTTTCTGGTCGGCACCGGCCTGGGCCTTCGGTTCGGGCCGCGCGTCTTCGAAATCACGGCCAGGATCATCCTGCGGCCGGAGCCTTCTCTGCTTGCCTTCTCCTGCATCCTGGCGCCCCTGTTCGCGGTCATCGCCAGCCTGGTCCCCGCCGTGATCGCCGTCACGTACGATCCCGCGGCGACGTTGAGGGAGCAATAGCGATGCTCGTCCTTGAGAATCTCAGCAAGACGTACCGGACACGAATTCACAGGGTGAAAGCTCTTGAGGATGTGAGCCTGCGGATCGAAAAGGGCGAGTTCGTCGTCGTCTGTGGCCCCAGCGGCAGCGGCAAGACCACGCTGTTGATGATGATCGCCGCCATGCTCCACCCGAGCCGGGGTTGTGTCCGGTTCGGCGAGAAGGACATCTACGGAATGACCGGTCCGGAGCGTGCCAAGTTTCGGGCGAACAACATCGGATTTGTGTTTCAGATGTTCCACCTCGTTCCGTACCTGAGCGTTGTGGAGAATGTTCTCGTGGCCGGCGGGGCGGTCGGGAATCACGACGGAGCGCGGGCGAAGGAGCTTCTGCAACAGCTCGGACTCCAACATCGCCTGCGGCACCGGCCGGCGGAGCTCAGCGCCGGCGAGAAGCAGCGCGCTGCCATCGCGCGGGCCCTGCTGAACCGGCCGAAACTGATTCTCGCCGACGAGCCCACCGGCAACCTCGATCCTGAAAATGCCGCCGGCGTTCTCAAACATCTGCGCGACTTCCAGCAGGCGGGCGGCACGGTCATCATGGCCACGCACGGCCCCGCCGCTGGCGACGTTGCCACGCGGACGATCCACCTGCGCGAGGGAGTCCTCGCGGACCCCGCCTGATGACTTGGAGCCCGGATGCAACGAAACGTGGCAGGGCTGCCTATATGTCATTCCCGCGAAGGCGGGAATCCAGCAACGCGCCGAGGCATCCTGGACCCCCGCCTGCGCGGGGGTGACATAGACGGCTCATCCTGTCAGGACTCTCAGTTGGTATACCGGACCGTGCCGGACTCGTCCACCTGGCAGTCCCATTTCCTGATGTAGTCCCAGCCCGAGAGGAACTCGTCGCCGATTTCCTTCAACTTCCTGGACAGGAGAGTCTCCAGGCTCGCTTGCAAGGTCGCGTGCTCGGGCTTATTGCACAGGTTGTGGAGCTGATGCGGGTCCTGCTCGTTGTCGTATAGCAGCCAGGGGCCGTTGATGTCGCGCACGTACGTGTACCGGCGGCTCCTCACGCCGCGATACTCTCGTCCGCCTCTCGCTCTGGTCCATTGGCCGAAGGGGGCAGGGCAACAGATCAGTACCGCGTTGTCGGGCGCAGGCGACTTGCCGGTCAGCACTGAAGAGAAATCCGAGCCCTGGACAGTCTTGGGGATGGCGATGCCGCTCAAGCCCAGCAGCGTGGGCATGATGTCCGGCGCGTTGATCGGCATGTCGATCGTCCTGGCCTGGCTGCCCAGCAGGGCGGGATAGCGCAACAAGAACGGCACTCGGATGGATTCATCCCATGGCTGCTGCTTGTTCCGGCCGCCGTGGGAGTAGAGCATGTCGCCGTGGTCCGATGTGAAAACGAAGATCGTGTCTCGCTCGATCCCGGTCTCTCGCAGGGTTTGCAGGAGGTCGCCGATGCAGTCGTCGAGGGCGGCGATATGAGCATAGTAGCCGGCAAGTGCCTGTCTGGCCTTTTCCCTGTCTGCTTCGGAGACGTTGGGTCTGGTGGTGATGTGTTCGGGGGCGAACAGATCCCGGTATCGTTGCGGCGCCGTGTCGTAGGGGTCGTGCGGCGGGCCCCAGGAAAGGAACAACACGAACGGCGGTCCACCCGCTTGCTCCCGGATGTATCGCTGTGCCTCGCGGGTCTGGGCAATCGCGTCGTAGCCCTCCCACTTCCGCTTGACGTTTTCATCCCCGAAGTAGAACGAGTTGTTGTAGGCGTGGGTGCACGCGAGTGCCTTCCAGAATTGGAATCCCTGTCGCCGCTCGCGCGGGATGAACGCGCTTCGCTGGTTGCCGTCGAGGTGCCATTTGCCGATGTAGCCGGTCTTGTAGCCTGCGCCCTGATAGACTTCGGCGATTGAGAGGGCGTCGTTGTTCAGAGGCAGGTCGTTCAGGAATACGCCATGCGTCAAAGGGTATTGTCCCGTCAACAGGCTGGCTCGGTAGGGACTGCACACCGGGCAACACGACACGGCGTTCACGAAGTTGACGCTCTCAGCGGCCAGTCGGTTCAGGTTGGGCGTTCGCACGTCCTTGTTGCCGGCGTATCCGGTCGCCTCCGCTCGCCACTGGTCGGCAAAGACAAAGACCAGATTCGGCTTGCGCCGAGCGGCGGCGGCTTGGCGGGTCTGGCAGCCGAGCAGGAGTCCGGCCGCGCCGAGCCCGGCTGATTTCAGCAGATCGCGTCTTCTCATGTCTTCTCCGTTCAAGCCTACTTTCCTGATGTCCTGTTTCTGACGCTGAGGGGGATTATAGTCTCCGCCTGCCTGTGGTGATACTCCATGCCAATGTTGACTGCGTTGACGGAGGGCCTCGGCAACCCCACAGCGATCGGGTGCGGCCGCAATACGGTGGCGACCCCGTAAGGCTTACGGTAGAGACGCAAGATTTTGCGTCTCAGGTGTATGGTGTTATCCAGGGTGTAGGAAATGCGAATGGGTCTGAGACGCAAAATCTTGCGTCTCTACAAGGGCATCGCGGGATTGACACCCAGGCTGATCGCGGATACAATCAGGTTGTTTCGGCCGCCCGGCACGCCCTGAGAGGAGCCCGCCGTATCCTCCATGCGACGGGGCAAGCGACCGGCTGTTCTCGAAGGAGGCAAGGTCATGAAATTGAAGCACTTGTCATTCGGATCATCCGTTGTTTGTGTGATTCTCCTGCTGGTGGACATGACGTTCGCGGACCCAAACGCGCCTTCCCTGCCATCCTCTCTGCCTAATGACTTGGTGGATGTCCAATACCCCTTGTTGGACGGTCTTGCGCCGGGTAGCGCGGAGGCGCAGGCGCAACAGCGACAAGCGGCCCAACAACTGGGATTGCCTGTAGAAGTCCGCACGCGCAATACCGGAATCGTGCTCCGCCTGATCCCAGCAGGGACCTTCACGATGGGCAGCCCGATAAGTGAAGCCGGGCGAGCCGATGACGAAGGTCCTCAACATCAGGTGACGCTGACCAAGTCCTTCTACTGCGGCAAGTTCGAGGTGACGCAGGGCCAGTGGGAGCAGGTGTGTGGGAGCAATCCGTCGTATTTCCAGAACGCCGGGCCCGACGCCCCGGTGGAGTCCGTGAGCTGGTACGATTGTCAGGCGTTTCTGATGAAGCTTTGCCAGATGGAGGGCGTGCCGGAAGGGACATACCGGCTCTTGACTGAAGCCGAGTGGGAATACGCTTGTCGCGCGGGGACGCAAACGGCGTTGTACAACGGGGACTTGGTGATCCTGGGCGAGCGCAATGGACCTGCGTTGGACCCGATAGCCTGGTATGGAGGCAACAGCGGCGTCGAGTACGAGGGCGCTTGGGATTCGAGTGAATGGCCCGAGAAGCAGTACAATCACACGCGGGCCGGAACCCATCCGGTGGGTGGGAAGGTGGCCAATGCGTATGGGTTGCACGATGGGATAGGCAATGTATGGGAATGGTGTCAGGATTGGCACGGAGAGTATCCGAGCGGGTCTGTCACAGACCCGCTTGGCCCTGCCTCGGGCGACTGGCGCGTCCTCCGAGGCGGCAGTTGGGACAGCGGCGGCAGGTACTGCCGGTCGGCATTTCGCAGCTGGAACGCGCCCGGGCTCGGCTACAATGGCCTGGGCCTCCGCCTCGGGAGGACGATATTGGCAGGCTCTCGGCCTTCGGCGGAGTCTTTGCCCAGTGACTTGGAGTCCGTGGCTGATGCTCAATACGTTTCGCTGGCGGGGCTTGCCCCAGGCAGTGAGGAGGCCCAGGCACGTCAGGCTCAAGCAGTGCAGGAGCTTGGCTTGCCTCTGGAGGTGAAGACTCGCCAGACGAGGATCGTGTTGCGTCTGATCCCCGCGGGGACCTTCACAATGGGCAGTCCGACGAGTGAGCCGTGGCGATCGAGTGACGAAGGTCCTCAACATCAGGTGACGCTGACCAAGTCGTTCTATTGCGGCAAGTTCGAGGTGACGCAGGGTCAGTGGCAGGAGGTCATGGGCAGTAACCCATCACGTCGCAAGAGCGCAGGCTTGGATGCGCCGGTCGAGCAGGTGAGTTGGGAGAAGTGCCAGACCTTCCTGACGCAGCTTTGTCAGAAGGAAGGGGTGGCGTACGGGACGTATCGGCTCTTGACGGAGGCGGAGTGGGAATATGCTTGCCGTGCGGGGACCACGACCGCATACTACTTCGGTGACAACGCTTCCGTCCCCGGTGAATACAACAAGGCTTCCGTCCTCGGTGAATATGCCTGGTATTCACAGAATTACCAAGAGACCACGCATCCCGTGGGCCAGAAGAAACCCAACGCCTTCGGGTTGTACGATATGCATGGGAATGTGAGCGCATGGTGTCAGGATTGGTATGATTCGGGCTACTACGGTGTGAGTCCGGGGACCGATCCGCTTGGCCCTCCTTCGGGCATCTACCGCGTCCACCGGGGCAGTAGTTGGTTCGACTACGCCGCCATCTCCCGGTCTGCTTCTCGCTACAGGGACACGCCCGACAACCGCTTCGACGTCGTGGGGCTTCGCCTCGCGAGGACAATATCGTCCTACCCTTAACAGGGGGGCCGAGTGACGGCCCGCGCAGCGAGGCCAGTCACCGGCCTGGGGGTCCAGGGGGTGTGTAGAGACGCGAGATTTTGCGTCTCAGGTGTACGGCGTTATCCAGGGCGTAGGAAATGCGAATGGTCAGGAGACGCAAAATCTTGCGTCTCTACGGGA
>JAFGJR010000137.1 GCA_016928975.1 Sedimentisphaerales bacterium
CAGGCCCCGGCCGCCGCCGATGCGGTCTGCGCCGCGATGACTCTGCAGGCTGACAGAGTATCTGAGAAGCCGGTCTCCCGTTGGCTGATGCTCACCTACGACGATTTGTACTCGATCCAGTACATGAAGAAGAACCTGCGACCATACTGGCGGCGCAATGGCTGGGAAGCGGCTGATCTGCTCAAAGCAGCGGCGAAGGACTACGGAGCCCTCCGCAAGCGCTGCCGGGCATTCGATGAGGAGTTGATGACCGATCTTACGAAGGCGGGCGGGGAGAAATACGCGAGATTGTGCGCGCTGGCGTACCGGCAGTGCTTCGCGGCGGGCAAGTTCGTCGCCGACACCAACGGTCAACCCCTGCAGTTCTGTAAAGAGAACCACTCCAACGGCTGCATCGGGACGTCTGATGTGTTCTACCCGATGGCCCCGCAGTTCCTGTTGTTCGGACCCTCGGTGGCCAAGTCGTTCTTAGTGCCGTTCATGAACTACGCGGCCGGCGACCGCTGGAAGTTTCCCTTCGCGCCGCACGATCTGGGTCAGTACCCACACGCCAACGGCCAGCGCTACGGCGGCGGCGAGCGAACCGAGGAGAACCAGATGCCCGTCGAGGAGTCGGGCAACCTGCTGCTGCTCATGGCCGCCATCGCACAGATGGAAGGCAACGCCGATTTCGCGGGCCTGTACTGGCTGCAACTGGAGAAGTGGGCTGAGTACCTCAAGGCCAAGGGCTTCGATCCGGAGAACCAGCTTTGCACGGACGACTTCGCCGGCCACCTCGCGCACAACGTGAACCTCAGCGCCAAGGCGATTTGCGGCCTCGGTGCATTCGCGAAGCTGTGCGACATGCGCGGCGACGAGGCCAAAGCCACCGAATATTCGAAGATCACCAAGGAGTTCGCCGCCCGCTGGGCGAAGGAGGCCGATGACGGCGACCACTTCCGATTGGCCTTCGACAAGTCCGGCACGTGGAGCCAGAAATACAACCTGGTGTGGGACCGCATCCTCGGCCTGAACCTCTTCCCCGCCGAGATCGCCCGCAAGGAGACGGACTACTACCGCAAGATCCAGAACAAGTACGGCCTGCCGCTCGACAATCGCTCGCTGTACACCAAGCTCGACTGGATCCTCTGGACCGCGACGCTGACGCAGAACCGCGAGGACTTCGAGGCAATCGTCAATCCGGTGTACCTGTTCCTCAATGAGACGCCCGACCGCTCACCCATGACGGACTGGTACTTCACCCATGACGCCCGCAAACGGGGCTTCACCGCCCGCCCGGTCGTCGGCGGCGTGTTCCTGCAAATGCTCTACGACAAGGCCACCTGGCACAAGTACGCAAGCCGTGACAGGACAAAGGCTGCCGGCTACGCGCCGTTGCCCAAGCCGCCCATTCTCGTGACCGTCGCGCCGACAGCCCAGGATGAGCCTGTGATGTGGCGATACACTACGCGCAGGCCCGCCGACGGCTGGTTCAAGCCTGACTTCGACGCTGGTGACTGGAAGGAAGGCAAAAGCGGCTTCGGCACGCAGGGCACGCCCGGATCGATCGTGAACACGACCTGGGACACACGTGACATCTGGTTGTGGCGCGAGTTCACACTCCCCGAGGGCAAGTGGGACAACGTCAGCCTGAACGTGCATCACGACGAGGACGTGGAGATCTACCTCAACGGCGTGCCCGCCGCCACAGCCAACGGCTACACGACCACCTACGAGCCCCTGCCCCTGAACGCAACCGCCAAAGCCGCTCTCAAGCCGGGCAAAAACATCCTCGCCGTCCACTGCCGCCAAACCACCGGCGGCCAGTACATCGACGTGGGCCTCGTGAACGTCATGGAGCAGGCTAAGAAGTAATCCGTCAACGGAGTGAAGCCGAGGAAATCTGAGGCAGGATTCAAGATGGGTGAAGGTGGGCAGACTGCCCGGGTCAATGTTGGGCTGAAACACCAACTTCGTCATCAATGAAAGAGGCAGTTATATGGAGACCTCTTGTCAGAATCCCCTATGCGAGAACGAAGCGGTAATAGAGGTGCCCGTGTCCGTGGACAAGCCCTCCGACCAAGTCAGGGCGCTATGTGCCGCCTGTGAAGAAGTCTACGCGTGGGGTGTACAGCACGGCAAGGCCTGCGCTGGGACGCAGTTACAAAGCGGGCGAGGGATTGCGCCGCAAGAGTCGTGAAGATTCGACTCAGCGGAAACGGCAAGGTGGTTCACAGTACTCAAGGGATGCCCGGCGCGACTGTGTACGCGCGGAGGAACAACTATCATATGCCTGGTGGTAGACCTGAAAAACGAGAAGCTGGGCCCCCTGGCTTCTGAACCACTGCCATCAAACGAGCGGCGGCCAATACATCGACGCTGGCCCTGTCAGTGCAAAGGAGCACGAGTAGTCGAATCACTGTTGCATAGAGGAAGCTGTTGACGCTACACTGCTGTCGTCGCGATGAGCCAGCGTTTGGCCGATTCTGACTGTCGTTCTTGCGGGTGTCAAAGGGCATTTCTCTGTGGTGGGAGAAGACGATGAAACTGGAATGGGAAGGGCGGATCGGAAACATCCGACTGGCTCACAGCAAAGCCTTGCACCCACTGTTCGAGGCGATTGTCAATTCAATAGACGCCATTGAAGAGAGAGGGGCGCAGGATGGACGGATAGACGTCCACATTGAGCGAGACCAACAGCAAAAGGTCATGGAAGATGTGGTTAGGGAAGAAGAGAAGCCCATTGTCGGCTTCAAGGTCGTTGACAATGGTGTTGGATTCGATGAGAAGAACTTCAATGCGTTCGAGACTTCGGACACAACGTACAAGCGGAGCAAGGGAGGAAAGGGAGTAGGGAGGCTACTGTGGCTGAAGACCTTCAAAAAGGTGCAAATAAGGAGCGTATTTGTCGGCGTAGGAGGTCTCAAGAAAAGAAGTTTCGACTTTCTGGCCAAGGGCGAAGGGGTTGAGAACCTCAAGCTTGAGGATGCTGAGGCCGAAGGACTTGAAACCACAGTCCACTTGGACGGTTTCAAGAAGGATTATCAGGACGCGTGTGTGAAGAATCCGGATGCAATCGCACTCCGCATTGTTGATCATTGTCTTGTTCATTTCATCTCACCACAATGTCCTAAGATCACTCTGCATGATGGAGACGTGAGGATAGATGTCAACAGCGTGTATGAGCGGATGATAAAGAAAGCAACGAGCGAAGAAACGTTTCAGGTAGGCAAGAGTCCGTTTGCGATCAGACACCTGAAACTGGCCGTGACGCCCGGAGGAGGGCACCGCGTACACTACTGTGCGAATGGGAGAGAAGTTTGTTGTGAGAACCTGCACAAGCTTATACCAGATGCTACAAGAGCTCTCACCGATGAGAACAATAGCCCGTTTTTTTACTCGGGGTATGTCTCAGGAGGTTTTCTGGATGAGCGAGTCAATTCAGAAAGAACAGCCTTTGACATACCGACAGACGATCTCCTTGGTGATAACGGATTGAAGTGGAGCGATATTCAGGGCGGCGTGCGAGAGGTAGCCAGCAAGCATTTGGAATCTCCGTTCGAACAATTCCGCCATAAGAAGATGGAACGTATTGAAGAGTTCGTGAAACACCAAGCACCGCGATATAGGGCTCTGGTGAAGCACAGAAAGGATCTGGTGCAGGAAATACCAGGTGACCTGTCGGATGATAAGCTGGAGATAGAATTGCACAAACGACAGGCTACGTACGAGGTGGAGATCAAGAGGAAGAGCCAAGAGTTACTTGAATGTGATTTTGTCGATGCCGAGGACTTGCCGGGCCTGCTGGAGCGCTTCACTCAGCTTCTCCAGGAGGTCAATGATACGGGGAAGACGCAGCTTGCCGAGTACATTGCGAAACGCAAATTGATAATAGAGTTGTTTGAAAAGACTTTGCGCATCGGCGATGTGGAAAAATACAGGGCAGAAGAGAATGTTCACAGGATCATATTTCCGCTAAGAAGCCTGTCTGACGACATTGACTACAATCAACACAATCTATGGATGATAGACGAGAAACTCGCCTACCACATGTATCTGGCATCCGATAAGGAACTCCGCGATCTGGATGTCCTGGAGACACAGAGTGAGAAACGGCCGGACATCATCATATTCGATTCGCCATTCGCTTTCGTAGACGAGGAGACGCCTTTTCAGTCGGTTGTTATACTTGAGTTCAAGAGACCAGGTAGGACAGACTACGGGAGAGGAAAGAACCCTTTCGAGCAGGTATATGGTTATGTGCGCGAGATCAAGGAGGGAAAGGCCAAGGACAAACATGGAAGGCCCATTTCCGTGACCGGAGACGTTCCGTTCTACGCCTATATTGTGTGTGATCTGGTGCCAAAGATGAGGGAGCTTGCAGAGACTGCTGGGTTGAAGAAGGCACCTGATAACATGGGGTACTTCGGCTACAACCCGAATTTCACGACATATGTTGAGGTACTCGGGTTTGATAAGGTAGTGGGAGATGCGAAGAAGCGGAACCAGATTCTGTTCGATAAGTTGGGGCTGGGATAGCGTCACAACTGTTGTAGGCCAGTTCTGGATTCCCCGCCGCGCCGGAATGACAAGGTACTGAATGGGCCCTGGATTGGTGGCATGACACAGGATTGTGTAGTCTCGGTGGGGAATTGGAGGACAACATGACATGTTGGTCTATGACGCGAAGAGATTTTGTGAAGACCTGTGCGACGGGTGTATCGGCTCTCGCCGCCACTTCGCTCGTGACGCAGAGAAGCATGGCGACTGAAAGCAAGAAGCCGAACGTTGTTCTGATCGTCTCGGACGATCACGGGCGGGGGGATTTGGGCTGCTACGGCAATACCGCTATCAAAACGCCGAACTTGGATGCCCTGGCGGCGGAGGGCGTGCGATTCAACAATGCCTTCTGCACGACCGCCAGTTGTAGTCCGAGCCGGTCCGTGATCCTCAGCGGGCTCTACAACCACGCCAATGGCATGTATGGGCTCCAGCATTCCTATCATCACTTCGCCAGCTTCGACAATGTCCTGAGCCTGCCCGTGCTGTTGAGCCGAGGCGGTTACCGGACGGCGAGAATCGGCAAATACCACGTCGCACCGGAGGCGGCGTACAAGTTCGACACAGTCCTTCCCGGCAACGGGCGCAACGCCGTGCAGATGGCCGACAACTGTCGGCAGCTCATCGGCGCCGAGGACAACCGGCCGTTCCTCCTGTACTTCTGCACGGACGATCCGCATCGCGGCGGAGGCAAGGCCACCGAGCTACCGCATCAGCCCGACCGATTTGGCAACCGCGCGCAGGGTCATCTCGGAGTCGAGGAAGTCACGTGCGACCCCAAGGAGGTCATCGTGCCGGACTTCCTGCCGGATACGCCCGAGTGCCGGGCCGAGCTGGCACAGTACTATCAGGCCGTCTCTCGCGTGGACCAGGGCGTGGGACGGCTGATCGAGCACCTCAAGAAGGCCGGCAAGTACGACAACACCGTCGTCGTCTACATCTCCGACAACGGCATTCCCTTTCCCGGCGCTAAAACGACTACGTACGAGCCCGGCATCAACCTGCCGTGCATCGTGCGTACGCCCTGGCAGCAGAGGAAGGGTATCACATGCGACGCTATGGTGACCTGGGCCGACCTGACGCCGACAATTCTCGATTTCGCGGGCGCCATGCCGCGCGACCACGAGTTTCATGGCCGCTCGTTCCGACAGGTGCTCGAACGCGAGCACGTGGAAGACTGGGACACGGTTTGCGCTTCGCACACGTTCCATGAAGTCACGATGTATTATCCGATGCGCGTCGTGCGGGAGCGGCGCTTCAAGCTGATCTGGAACATCGCCCACGGCCTGGAGTACCCATTCGCCAGCGACCTGTGGGGCTCCGCCACCTGGCAGGCAACGATCCGCGACAGGCCCAGGCTCTACGGCAAGCGCACCGTCGAGGCTTACCTGCACCGGCCCAGGTTCGAGCTGTACGACCTGCAAGCCGACCCACACGAGGTGAAGAACCTCGCCGACGATCCGCAGTACAAGGACGAGCTGGCCCGGCTCCAGTCGAAGCTCAAGGCCTTCCAGCAGCGAACGAAGGACCCCTGGCTGCTCAAATGGGACCGCGAGTAAACCAGCAGCATCAGTCTTGGCGCACGGCAATTTCTAATTACAATATGGCCACAGAGGACACAAAGGACTATCTGCTCTTCTTCTCTGTGACCTCTGTGGCAAATCAGAAACGACGAATCTGTGAAGGGTGCACGCATGACACTGCTGCTGGGATACGATGTCGGAAGCTCGTCGATCAAAGCTACGCTCATGGACGCCGGGACGGGCAAGGCGATTGCGGCGGCGACCTCGCCGGACCGGGAGCTCGACATCCTCGCCGGCAAGCCCGGCTGGGCGGAGCAGCACCCCTCCACCTGGTGGGAGCACGTCAAGCTCGCGACACAGAAGATCCGGGGCAAGGCCCAATTCGAGCCCGGCGACGTCAAGGCGATCGGCATCTCCTACCAGATGCACGGTTTGGTCGTGGTGGACAAGAACAAGGAGGTGCTGCGGCCGGCGATCATCTGGTGCGACAGCCGGGCCGTACAGGTCGGCCAGCAGGCGGCCAAGGAGATCGGAGCCAAGAAGTGTCTCAAGCGGCTGCTCAACCTGCCCGGCAACTTCACCGCCTCCAAGCTCAAGTGGGTCAAGGACAACGAGCCGAAGGTCTACTCCAAAATCTACAAGATGATGCTGCCCGGCGATTTCGTCGCGATGAAGCTGACCGGCCAGATCCAGACGACCCCGTCGGGCCTGTCCGAAGGGATCATGTGGGACTTCGAGAACGACCGGCTGGCTGATTTCGTGCTCGATCATTACGGCATCTCGACCGGTCTCGTGGCCGAGACGGTCCCAACGTTCTCCGTGCAGGGCGAATTGACCAGCGAGGCGGCCGGCGAGCTCGGATTGAAGACCGGCACACCCGTCAGCTACCGGGGAGGAGACCAGCCGAACAACGCTCTGTCGTTGAGCGTGCTCAAGCCGGGCGAGATCGCCGTCACCGCGGGCACCTCCGGTGTCGTCTACGGCGTCACCGACAAGAAGAACTACGACCCGAAATCCCGCGTCAACATCTTCGTCCACGTGAATCACTCGCCGAGCAAGCCGCGCTACGGCGTGTTGTTGTGTCTCAACGGCACCGGCATTCTCAATAGCTGGCTCAAACACAACTTCGGCGGCGACGGGCTCGATTATCCGCAGATGAACGACCTGGCCGCTCAGGTCCCGGTCGGCTCCGAGGGCCTGGTCATCCTGCCTTACGGCAACGGCGCCGAGCGGACATTGGAGAATCGCAACATCGGCGCCTCCGTCCACGACTGGAACTTCAACATCCACAAGAAGGCCCACTTCCTGCGGGCCGCCCAGGAGGGGATCGTTTTCGCCCTCAACTACGGCCTGCAAATCATGCGTGACATGGGCACGAGACTCAAGACCGTCAAAGCCGGCAACGCCAACATGTTCCTCAGCCCGCTTTTCGCCGAGGCCTTCGCCACAATCAGCGGCGCAACGGTCGAGCTCTACAACACCGACGGCTCCCAAGGCGCCGCCCGAGGCGCCGGCATCGGCGCCGGCATCTACAGGAGCGCCGAAGAAGCCTTCACCGGCCTGGAACCGGTAAGAACCGTCGAACCCAACAAGCAACTGAGGAAGCCCTACCAGGCCGCCTACGAGAACTGGGTAGCCGTGCTGAACAAACAGCTTTGAGCAGTCACGCGGCTACATGAGCTGAGGCTCACTCTGCATAGCTGCCGGGCAGTCTGGAGTGCGTTGAACAGTCTCATGCCGATTTGCGAACGGATCGGACGGCGATGAGATCGGTGTCGCCGACCTGTCGCACATCTTCCTGGTTCAATGTGACTAAGGCTTCTGTTCTCCCGGATGCCGTCACAAACTCCACCTCAAGCCCGTCAGGCTCATAGACTTGCACAATGGCTGCGAGATCTCCCTTCTTGAGTCCGAATTCCGGCATATCTCTATTCAGCACAATCGTGTCAAGTGTCTTGAATCTCATCGGTTGCCTCCCGGATACGCGGTGACGAATCGAGGAACCTCTTCGTCAACCAGGATAGTCCAAACACTGACAACTCCTCTTGTCTTCCCCGCCGGCCCTTTTCTCAGAATCGATTACCGCATTTTCGGCGTTCGGCAGTCTCAACGAGTTGTCTCCATCTTCGGCGGAGGCGAAACCAATGCGCGACTTCACGCATTCGCATCTTCACCTCTACCGCAAAGACCAACGAACCCCTGTATGGCTTTCAAGCAGCTTTCTGCTCACTTCGCCCCGCAAGACATCTGAAGAGCCTGCGAAGGCCCCTGTACATCCAAGCCCGTACAGCCTCCCCAGAGCTAACGAGCATCTGCGTGCTCTGGTCGGCAATCTACTCGTATTGAAGTTCCCCATTGCCGAACGCTGGCCCCTGCCTCGCCAGACCTTGCCTCGCCCAGGTCACAAAGGCCCAGATCAGTGAGTCAATGATCTTGATGTCCGTGAACCTTTCGGGATTGAGCTCTTCCTTAAAGCGATCAATCGAGTGACTGAGCAGGCCATGTGTCAGGATTCGGTTGTACTCCCTTACAAGGGCATCGTAGACCTTGAGATAGTCAGCCATCCGTGGCTCTGTATAACCGCTGCCCTTAACATCCGGAAAAAGATAGAAAGCCCGCACGTTAGCATCGTAGATGGGCGAACTGGGGCTCACCATGTGCACCAGTTTCGTCGCGAACGAGAATTCCAGAGATTGGCCGCCCCTCTGGTTGTCCGAGGTTTCACGGCATACATATCGAAGAGCCTCTCGCAGATCAAGCTGTGGCTCGTTCCTGACATTCTGAAGCAGGGTATAGTAAGTCTCACGCCATGTCAGCACACCCCGCAGTCTCCAAAAGCGCGCACAATCCCGCCTGAAGGCCTCATCCCTTGGCGCATCCGACTGCGCCAACGCGCGCATAAGGTTGTCATAGTTCTGAACGTGCTTATCCGTCCGCAGTCGATTGAGGAGCGGCTCGATATGCCGATTCATGTGACGGTACATTTCTGTGCGCCTCCAACTTGATCGACATCACGGTTGACTGTACTCCGGTTCTTCCCAGTTACTGCTGTATTCACGGCTTGTGTCGCGTATCTGGTTATCGGCAGGTGGAGGCATAAAGATAAGCGGCACACGAGAAGCCTATCGACGCCGTCGGATTGTTGTTTACTCGGGACATGATGGAGCATAAGATAGGCCTCGCAATTGGGCCCGACCTGGGGCGCCGGACAACAGACAATAATCGCAGGACAGATTTGGAGAAGGAGAAGCTACGATGGCGAAGAAATCTCTGCACAGCATATGTCGGTGGACGTTCAATGCGGGCAAGGGCGGATTTGTGCCGGGGGACATGCGGCCGGAATGGTCGGGCGGCCGGTTTGGCACGCCGGAGATGATTGAGCTGGTCGCCAAGAACATTCGGCCGCGACTGCCTCGCAATGTCGAGCTCGGCATCGAGATGCACTATGACGCGGAGGTCGATGACGACAACGCCGCGGCGGTGGCCGATGCTTTGGTGAGCAACAAGCTCTACCTGGCGATGATCACGCCCGGCGCGCACAGCCACTTCGCGTACGGCGGGATCAGCTCCCTCGACAAGAATGAACGCAAAGCCGCTGAGGCGCTGGGGACACGCACGGTCGATCTGGCTTACGGCACGCTGCGCAAGGCTTGGCACCCGGACAAACCCCCGGCTTTCATCATCTGGAATGGCTCCTTCGGCTATGACATCGCCAGCATCGGTATCCGGCAGATGTATCAGAACCTCAAGGAGAGCGTCGCCGGACTGTGCAAATATGAGGCGGGCAAAGGCGGCAAGCTGCATATCGGCTTCGAGCCCAAGCCCAACGAGGGACACCCGGCCATGCTCATCCCGACCGTCGCCAGCGCGATCGTGTTCTGGCGCAAGGTGGCAGAAGAGTTCGGCGTGTCCCTGAAGAACAAGGGCGTCAACAAGGAGTTCGGCCATTCTGAGATGATCGGCCTGGATCACGTCGCCGACACGGTCGAGGAGCTCGACAACGGCATGATGGTCCACATGCACCTCAACAGCCAGGGCTACAACGACGGCATCATCCTCGGCGGCCCGGGCAAGTACGACATCGATCACGGCGCCCGCATCAACGGCATGAACGTCGCCATTGCGGGTCTGATCCAGCAGGCTGGCTACAACCGCTGGAAGGGTCACGACATGCAGGCCCGCGCCTACGACAACACGGAGCAGGCGATCAATCGCGTGATCCGCAGCGTTCTGAGCTGGGAAGCCTGCGAGCGGGCAGCCAAGGAGCTGAAGACCCGCGACCTGTTGAAGGCTCTGGCAGCGCGTGACACCACAGTCGCCGAGGACATGATGCGAGCCGCCGTCGTCGCCGCCCAGAAGTACTTCGACGAGATGTATAAATAGGTCCTATTCGTCCCATAGGTCCCATGAGTCCTATCTGTACACGCAGAGGATTCCTTCAGGCCCTCGGCGCCACGGCTGCATTTGCGCCGCTGCGAGCCTGCCTCGGCACTGCCTCGGACCGCCGGCCCAACATCGTCCTCATCATGGCCGATGACATGGGCTACTCGGACATCGGCTGCTACGGCGGCGAGGTCAATACGCCCAACCTGGACCGGCTCGCCGCCGGCGGGCTGCGGTTCTCGCAATTCTACAACGCCGCCCGATGCTGTCCGACGCGGGCCTCCCTGCTGACGGGGCTCTACCCACATCAGGCGGGCGTCGGCCACATGGTCGAGAATCGCGGCTATCCCGCCTACCAGGGCTACCTCAACGACCACTGCGTCACCATCGCCGAGGTGTTGAGATCGGCCGGCTACCGCACGCTGATGTCGGGCAAATGGCACGTCGGAGAGAATCGGCCGCACTGGCCGGTGGACCGGGGGTTCGACCATCACTTCGGTCTGGTCGGCGGTGGCGCCAATTACTTCGACATTGCGAAGGCCAAGGCCCCCGGCGTCGTCCGCAAGATGGCCGTCGATGATCGGCCGTACAAGCCGCCCAAAGAAGGCTTCTACATCACCGACGCTTTCACCGATCACGCGGTCCAGCTCCTCGACCGGTACGGCCGTGAGGACAGGCCCTTCTTCCTCTACCTGGCGTACACGGCGCCGCACTGGCCGCTACACGCCTGGCCCGCCGATATCGCCAGGTACAAAGGCAAGTACCTCAAAGGCTGGGACCAGCTTCGCCAGGAGCGATATCAGCGCATGGTCACAATGGGCTTGATCAGCGACAAGTGGAAGATGTCGCCACGCGACGCCCAGACCCAGCCGTGGGCCGATGAGAAGGACAAAGAGCTGATGGACCTGAAGATGGCCGTGTACGCCGCTCAGATCGAGCGGATGGACTGCGGTATCGGTCGGGTCCTCGACAAGATCAAGGAGCTGGGCGCCCAGGACAATACGCTCGTGATGTTCCTGTCCGACAATGGCGGCTGCGCCGAGGGCGGACCTCGCGGCTTCGACAATCGCAACAACGGCGTGCCGCCCGGCGGCGTGGATTCCTTTATGAGCTACGGCCAGTCCTGGGCCAACGCCAGCAATACACCTTTCCGCCGGTACAAGCACTGGGTCCACGAAGGCGGCATTGCCACCCCATTGATCGCTTATTGGCCGCGGGCAATCAAGAATGGGGGCGCGATCAGGCGCGAGGTTGGACATCTGATCGACGTGATGGCCACGTGCGTCGATGTTGCCGGCGCCGAGTACCCACGTGAGTATAAGGGCAAGGAGATCACGCCGCTCGAGGGCAAGAGCCTGCGGCCGGTCTTCGAGGGCAGGGCACGCCAGGGCCACGAGGCGCTCTTCTGGGAGCACGAGGGCAACCGTGCCGTGCGGCAAGGCAAGTGGAAGCTGGTCGCCGCACACGGCAGCGAGTGGGAGCTCTACGATCTGGAGGCCGACCGGACCGAATTGGACAATGTCGCCGGCGAGCATCCCAAAAAGGTGAATGAGCTGAAGGCTCTGTACGAGACATGGGCGACTCGCTGTGGCGTCCAGCCCTGGCCGCTCAAGAAGGCGACAAGCCGACCATGAGCAAATCCCGTCTGCTGTATATCGACAATCTTCGCACGGTGATGATCGTCATGGTAGTCCTCGTGCACCTGAGCGTCACCTACGGCGGCGAAGGCTCGTGGTACTATAAAGAGGGCCGGGCCGACACCGTGACCACCGTCGTACTGACGCTGCACAATGGGGCCAGCCAGTCGTTCTTCATGGGCCTGCTTTTTCTGCTCTCCGCCTACTTCACCGTGGCCTCCTTCGACCGCAAAGGCCCCGGCCCATTCTTGCGTGATCGCTTCCTCCGCCTTGGCATCCCCCTGCTTTGCTTCGAGTTTCTGATCCATCCGTTTGTGATCTGTGTACTCGTCAAAGCCGGCTTCATCGATCTTGGACGACCGCTGCGCGATTGCATCATGTCCTACTACACGAGCTTCCACTTGGGCAGCGGACCTCTGTGGTTCGTTGAGACACTGCTGATCTTCAGTATCCTGTACACGGCATGGCGCGCGCTTCACAAGACGGTTCCTGCAGCGAGCCACGGTGCAAGCGACCTACCCGGCCCGAGCGCCTTTGTGGCGATGGGAATCCTCCTGGGTGTCCTGAGCTTCGCCGTGAGAATCAAGTGCACGGTGAACTGGTCCTTGCAGCCGCTCAACTTGCAGCTTGCCTTCTTCGTCCAGTACGTCGCCATGTTCATCATCGGCGTGATGGCGTACCGGCGCAACTGGCTGCAACGCCTGCCGGTCAGATCGGCGGTCTTCTGCTTCGCCCTGGCCGGCTTTCTCGTCGTCGTGGTTCTGCCGCTCCTGTCTGTCGTCGGTGGCGGTCTGGACGGACAGGTATGGCGCTATCTCGGTGGGCCGCACTGGCAGGCCCTCGCTTACGCCCTGTGGGAGCAGTTGTTCGCCGTGGCGATGATCGTCGGGCTGATCGTTCTCTTTCGGGAGCGATTCAACCGGCAGGGTCGGCTATCCCAGTCCGCCGCAGCGAGCAGCTACACGGCGTACATCATCCACACACCCATCATCATCCTCTTCGCCCTGGCCATGAGAAGCCTGCCCTTGTACCCTCTGCTGAAGTTCGCGGTGGCGGCCCTCGTCACGATCCCCGTGACGTTCGCGCTGGCCAGTCTCCTGCGCCAACTGCCCCTGGCCCGCCGCATCCTGTGAACACTCGTGGAGCCCTCCCCCTATGCTATTCCCGCGGAGGCGGGAATCCAGCCACGTATCGAACGATCCCCCGCGCGTCGCGTCTTCGAGTTCTTCTGTGATGCTATCGACGCCCCCTTCAGACAAGAAGCCGCCCCGTCCCTGCTCCCCCAACCAAAATCCGTGAATGGGTACTTTTTCAGTTGTTGCCAGTTAGCAACGCAGAACACATCGCCAACGCACGTGTCGCTCCGCAGCACCATCCGGGGGACATGTCAAGCCGGAGTTGACGGCCAATCCCGATCTTCGGCACCACCGATATTGAACTCATTCCTGAAATATGCGAGGACCATCACAAAAATCATCTCAGAGTCGAGAAATCCTTGATGATCCAAGGTACTTTCGGTACACTTATTGATATCGCACTCTGCCGAGAAGCTACGTGCCTGAGGGTTTGAACTGGACGGCCCAGACAGATGTCTATTGTCGCCGTCGATTCTGTTCGGAGAGCCTATAGCATGACGAGGTGCCGTCACAAGGGATTCACCTTAATAGAGCTCTTGGTTGTCATCGCCATCATAGCCCTGTTGATGGCTATACTGATACCATCCTTGAATCGCGCCCGAAAGCAGGCGAGATTCGTTCGGTGCAAAGCAAATCTCAAATCGTATGGCCTGATGGCGCTCATGTACGCGGATGATTCCGACGGCAGGATGCCCGATGCCTGGACGAGTTTCTACAACAAACATGAGGAGTACCGCGGCGAACCCCATCGGTACTGCCGATGGCACAATCCTGATTTTGACCTCGTCAAGCATCCTGAGTACGCCGGCCCGTTCTGGCCGTATTTGAACGGCAAGGGTATTCACATCTGTCCGGACTTTCCTACCATCGCCAAGAGGTTCGGTCCCATCCATCCTGAACATGTCGCGAGCATACCCATTGTACCGAACTACAATTACGCCATGAATTCGTACCTCAGCGAGAAGAGAGTCGCCAGCATAAAGCGTCACGGCGAAGTATTCTTCTTCGGCGAAGAGAACCTCTGGATCACCGCACCATACAACAAGTTCGCCTTTAACGACACGGCCATGTGCGTGTATGAGCAATGGGATAGTTTCGGCACATTTCACCTGGCCCGCCAATCCGATATGGAGGATGGCGTGGTGAACGCGGTGTTCCTGGACGGCCAGGTTCAGACCGTCAATCGATTGGACTCCTGGCGATCTTGTGCTCCAGATGGTGAGAGCAAGTCGCCGGTAGCAGAGTAACCGTTTGAATAGGCCCTTGTCGTACTACAGTTGAAAGGAGGAAGTCATGAGAAGACTTGGTTGTTGGCTCTGGGTTGTGGCGCTGGCCGTACAGGCGCAGGCAGGCATTCCTGAACCGAAAGGCGTGTGGGAATTCAATCAACCGGATCCCAATGGTGCAACGATCGGCGCTCCCTTGGAAGTAGTCGGTTCGGCTCAGCAGATCGCGGGTGTCAACGCCGACGACGGCGCCATGACGATCGGCCAGGGCAGCTACTATGTCTGCAGACACGGGATCGTCCCCGCTGAGGGACAGGCCAAGGTGAACCGATGGACCCTGCTCATCGATTTCAGCTATCCGACCAGCAGTCTGACCGATCCTCCCAACGGTTACAACGATCTGTTTCAGACTGACCCGAACAACAGTGACGATTCCGACTGTACCATCAACTCTTCCGGTGCGATCGGAATCGCTGCAACCGGTTACACCAACACCAGCGGTTTCGTCACCCAGGGCGACACGTGGTATCGTATGGTCCTTGTGGTCGACAGCGGCGTTCGGTATGACCTCTACATGGACGGCGTGAGAGTCATGACGGGAGTCCCGCAGCCAATCGATGGTCGTTTCGCTCTCGCCGATGCGCTTCTGCTCTTCGCCGCTGGCAATCAGGACGGCGATGACGCCACCATCGACGTATCGACCGTCGCCATCTGGGATGTCCCTCTGGAGCCCCAAGAGATATTGCCACTGGGCAGAGCGGGCGACAATGTCCTTCCGGAGAACGTTGCCCCCATCGTCAATGCCGGCGACGATCAGACGGTTGAGTTGGATGAGACCTCCACGGCCGTGATTGAGCTCAAGGGCGCCATCACCGACGATAGTGAGAACCTGGCCATTACATGGCAACTTGTCTCGGGCCAGACCGGCGTTGTCATCGATGCAGCCGACAGCAACAGCGCGACGGCAACCGTGACCGTTCCCGGCCAGTACATCTTCGAGCTGTCGGCCAACGACGGACAGTTCACTGTCACCGATCGCGTGGCAGTCAGCGCCTGGGTTCACGACTACAAGAACCTGATCATGCACTGGGACTTCGAGGAACCATGGAATGGCCAGAGTGTCAATGATGTTTCCGGCAACCTCAATCACGGGCGGATCATCGATGGGCAGGACGGTACGTCCGAGTACGTCCTTCTCGACGACGGCCAGGGGCTCAGTCTTCTGAGCAACGACTTTACCGTCGACGGTGACTGGGTGGCGCGGGACCTGGTTCTGCCCGCCAGCGGCACCATCGCACTGTGGATGAAGCCGATCAATTTCTATAACTACCATTCCGTCTTCGACAACTCCGGCAACCAGGATGACTGGGAGATGTGGATCTATGTTGACTCCCGAGCCCGGTTCCGCGTGGAAAGCGACACCGCGGTGACCGCGAACTTGAACGCTCTGGCGCAGGACGGCAACGGCCGGGACAAATGGTGGCACTTCGCGTGCACCTGGGCCCGCGATCCGAACCAGCCCGGGCGAGTCACCACCCAGCTCTACGTCAACGGCAAGCTGGCCGAGCAGAAGACCGGCACCTGGATCGATCCCGGCGCGACGTTCTTCCTGGGCGGCGGCAATCCCGGCAACGACTTCTGCAATGCCACGTTCAGCGACGTTAGGATCTACGACAAGGTGCTCGAGGCCAGGGAGATTGTGGGTCTGGCCTATCCCGAGAACGGCCCGCCTCGGGTGGAGGCCGGTGAGGAGCAGACGGTGTGGCTCTCGGAGGCGGGTTCCGTCACGATCACGCTGAGCGGTATCGTGGAAGACTTCGACGGCAGTCCGACCGGTGAAATGACCCAGAAGTGGGAGATGATCGCGGGTCCTGAGGAAGTCGTCTACGGCCAGAAGAAGATCACCATCGAAACGCCAACTGCCAGAGAGACCGCAGTTGTGCTCACCACCCCTGGACTGTATGTCTTCTCGTTCGCCGCCAACGATGGACAGTTCACCGACACCGATCAGGTGCTGGTCGACGTGTGGCCCTTCGGCGACGACGGCCTGGTCGTTCACCTGCCGCTCGACAGCAATGTAGATGAAGTGGCACGCGGTTTCACCACCACGCTGATCGACGGTGCCGACGGCGCGCACGAGTACGTCGAGGGGATCCACGGGCAGGCCCTCAAGCTGTCCGGGACCCAGGACATGAAGGACAATGATTTCGTCGCGATCGACTTCGACTACTACAATCGCGGCTCCATCTGCCTCTGGTTCCGGCCGACCTCGCTGTACAACTACAACAGCATCCTCGACAACAGTTGCGAAGCCAACGACTGGGAGATGTGGGTGTACAGCACCGGCGAGTTCGCCGGCCGTATCCAAACCGGCTACGTTCGTGGCTACTACATGAAGGCGATGGACTGGTATCACATCGCGATGACCTGGCGCGTTAACCCGGACGATCCGGACCTCATCGAGCAGTTGCTGTACATCAATGGTGAGTTTGTCGTCGCGAACCAGTCGGAATGGGTCGATCCCGGCACCACCGTGTACCTCGGCGGCGGCCATGCAGGGAATGACGACTGCAACGGCACCTTCGACGATTTCCGCATCTACGATCGTCCTCTCACCGCCGACGAAATCCGCAAGTTGGCGTCCAGGGGACAATAGCGTAGAGACCGCGGAGTGCAGAAAGACAGAGAGAGGCCTACTCCGGTCCTATTCGCTTGACCGGTGTACTGATATCTCTTGCGGATGATACAGGACAATCTCATATCGTCTTGCAGGATGTGTACCACGCATGACTGGCGGTCACGGCTGGAGAAGGAAGAACGCGCCTTTCGTTCTTCCTTCTCCAACTGAGCCGGATATCCACCTTGCGCAGGTCCGGTTCCATCTGGAGGAGGAGGATGAAAGGGTCCATATCGTTCCCAGCCCTTGCCTGCCTGGCAATACTCTTGGGACACGTCGGTGTTGCCTTTGGTGAGTTGCGGGTTCATCTCAAACTGGATAACGATCTTGTGGATTCCGCCGGCGGCGACAACAATGGAGCCTTGGTGGACGGTCCAACAGGCAACAACCAGTATGTCTCAGGCAAACTTGGCAATGCTCTGGAACTTCGGAATGGGGACTACACGATGGGCGGAGATGGGGTTTCGATCGAGTATACCCTGACCGACTCCGGAACCGTGGCTCTGTGGTACAAGCCGAGGCGCGTATACAACTACAACACCATCTACGATAACTCGGCGAATCCGGACGATTGGGAATGCTGGATTTACCAGGATGCACGTCTCAGGGCGCGAGTGGAAAGTGACACGTCAGTCACCGCCGATCTGATTTCGCTCTCTTCAGACGGAGATCCGCGTGACGAATGGTTTCACGTGGCCGTAATGTGGAACAGGACGGGCAACAACACGGTTGATACCCGACTGTACGTTGACGGAGTACTGCAGGACACGAACAGCGGCACGTGGGTGAAGCCGGGCAGCACCTTTTTCTTGGCCGGCGGAAACGCGGGGAATAACTTCGGTGACGGAACGTGGGACGATGTGAGGATCTATGACCACGTACTTTCCGATGCAGAAGTCCGTTCGCTGGCCATGAGAGGACTGACTGTAGAGCCCTCCGAAATTCAACTGACGGAAGGTCAGACTGCTTCTTATCGTGTTGCCCTGGATGATCTGGAAGGTCGCCGACCCCACAATGATGTGGTTGTTTCCATCACGGGAGATGATGGTCTGTCGATCAACGGTCTTGCCGCAGGTGAGCGGGCAACGCTCGTGTTTGAGCCGGGGACCTATCTGACTGCGCAAACAGTCCGGCTAACCGCGGTGAACGACTCCACGTATGCAGGCAACAGGAACGTCACGCTGACGCACAGAATCACGGGCAAGGATGCCTATTGGGACAACATGCAGGACGTTCGGTTAGACGTCCTTATTATGGACGACGATGCGAACTGCGGCGACTGGGGATATACGGAGATGGATTTCAATCGGGACTGTTACGTTGACTTGAGTGATTTGGCTCTTTTCGCCAGTCAATGGTTGACCTGTACGGACCCTTCCTCCGGCACGTGCGAATACGCTCCTCATGTCACAATCGTGGCCCATCGCGGCAATTCGGTGTCTGCCCCAGAGAATACGATAGCATCATGCAACGCGGCCCGGGGGGTCGCAGACTGGGTCGAATTTGACGTGCGTATGACGTTGGATAATCAACTGATTCTGATGCATGATGCGACGGTGGATCGAACAACCAACGGGAGCGGCGATGTCGGAACCATGACATTCGCCGAATGCCGACAATTGGATGCCGGAGCTCGGTTTTCTCCGAGTTTCTCCGGCGAGCTTGTCCCACTGATGACGGAGGCGGTGCTGGCGACTATGCGTGACATGCGACCCTTCATCGAGCGAAAGACAGGACCGGCCGCTATGTATGTGGATCTCATTCGTTCGTTGAGGATAGAGCATGAAGCAGTCATCATTGCATTTGACTGGGACTTCCTGGCGGAGGTGGAAGCGCTGGCTCCGGCCATCCGAACAGGAGCACTTGGATCGGAACCATTGACTCTCGCGGAGATTCAGGCCATTCAATCACGCGGCATTGACTTCGTTGACTGGGCTCACGACACTGTGACCGCGGAAACCATCGACAGGGTTCATGCCCATGGTATGGAACTGCACGTCTGGACTGTGAACGACGCCAGCAGAATCGAATCGCTGATTCACTGGGGCATCGACGGAATAACAACAGACGATCCCCAACTGGCACGACAGCTTCTCCGAGCACAATAGCGCGTACGGTGCCAATATTATCCGAGCGCACGTATCTTCATCTACTTGACTTGCGCCACCATCTGACGAAAGCGCTTGCCTGCCACTCGTCGGCCCGTCAGCTACGCCGCACAAAACGGCTACCTGAAGCTGGTACAAATGCTGTTGGATAGCGGTGCACAGCCAAGCCGTGCGGCTACGCCAGACCGGGCACCGGCGATCCTCGCGATGAACCGCAATCACATGGAACTGGTCAAATTCCTCGTGTCTCGCGGCGCCGACGTCACGCTTCACCTGGCGGCGTACATCGGGGATATCGAGAGGGCCCAGACCCTGATCCGCAACGGCAGCGATGTCAACGCACGCGGGCAGGCAGGAGAGACGCCCTTGCACATGGTGGTCTGCGGCGGCCACCGAGACTTGGCTGAGTTGCTTATCAGCAGGGGAGCCGATGTGAATGCACATGCCTCGCTCGGCTGGACGCCTCTTCACGAGGCGGCATGGCACGGACGCAAGGAGATAGCGGAGCTTCTCGTCAGCCGGGGTGCGGCCGTGAGTGCCAAGACCATCGAGGACAGCAGTCGCAACTACTTCCCATATGTCCATGCTCCGCTGCACAAGGCGGCTCAAATGGACCTTGCGAACGTGGCCCGCGTCTTGATCGCGCATGGGGCAAATGTCCGTGCATGGGATCGATACGGGAAGACGCCGCTTCACACCGCAGCCTGTTTCGGGAGCACGAGCGTGGTCGAGGTTCTTCTCGCTCACGGCGCCGATCCAAATGCCAGGAAGAGCAGGTACGACCTGACACCTTTGAGTTATGCACGAGGATCTGGTTTTGTGGAAGTGGCTCGACTCCTCGGCGGTGACCCCAGTAAGCTGGTGTCCGGCCCATATCGGGTGGTCATCACAGATCCCAATTCCATTGAGGCCTTTGTGGGACCCCAGACGAGTGTCGATGAGGTCTGGGTCCCAAATGAGACACAACTCAAGGAATTTGAGGCGGCCATCAGCAGACTCCTCCGCGAGAGGGCCGCCCCGCACAACGAGTATGAACGCACCCTGGTCCATTTGCGCAGGTGCCATAGAGAGTACGCTGGCTTCACCTATAGGGGAAAGAAGCACATCGCCTGCTATCTGAACTGCGGCGAGTTCATCGAAAAGCCCATCGCCAATCGCTTTGGCATCCAAGGCGGAAGGTGGGGCCCATACAAATTGCTGTTCGACGCAGGCAGCAAGACAATCGTTGAACCAACCACGTGATTCTGCTGTCCCACGTCGTCTGAGATGACGATGCCGAGGGAAAAGAAGCGGGACAAGCACCGCTACAAAGAGAGCCGACTTAGCCAATCCGCAGAGGCACTTGTCCCGACTGGTTCGCTGCTTGGCTCGACTTCTGCTGTCTCTAACAATCGCACCTTGGGTGACAATATCTGGGACTCGTAGACGAAGTGTTTGAGGATCTCCACCTGAAGTCTCTCATCCTCTTTGAGCCGGACGGTTGACAGAGCCGGATTCTCGCGATTGATCTCAGCGATCTCCGCTCCTCGAACAAAAGCACCTACGAGCTTCGAGGTGAGTCCTGTTCTCTGATAGCCATCCTGCGCCAACGCGTCCGATACATTGCACGCCATTGTGATCGAAAGAAAATGTAAGTCGTCCAGGTCGCTTGAGGATGGGCTCCTATAGAGGTCCTTGGTATCATCGGGCAACTTGAACATGTCGAAGAAGATGCTCTTGGTTATCTCTTCCCTGACATCATCTGGTGAGACTCCTCTTCCGATGGCTCGGCTGACTTTGCGAGCGACATTCCTGAGTACGATCTCAGATGCGCACAAGAGATCAACCGGCTTCAGGAATCCTGCTTTGAAGGAGTCCTCCAAATCATAGGTTGAGTAGGCAATGTCATCCGCAATGTCCATGATCTGGCATTCTACGGTCTTGAATCGGCCTGAGTGCTTCTTCCCGCCGCAGACCTTGGCCTTGACGCGGTCTACTACATCCTTTTCCGATGCATAATAGCCCTTTATGGGCCTCCTTGCCGACGACTTGTTAGCCCTCCTCAACGGGATTCGCCTGTCATATTTCAGTATCGACGCTATGGACCTTGCTGTGAGATTAAGTCCTATTCTCCTGTCGATTCCGTTCCTGTCTATGCCATAGGCGGTTCCCTCGATGGGGCGTCGCTTCTCAATCCTCACGATCAACCGCAGGGTCTGCGCGTTTCCTTCAAAACCTCCAAATCTGGCCATCAGTCTATCCAGCGTCTCCTCCCCAAAATGGCCAAATGGGGGATGACCAAGGTCATGTGCCAGACCCGCAAATTCTGCAATGTCCGGCTCAATGCGCAGGTCCTCGCCGGCCTCGGTCAGATCATGATTGAGCTTGATTGCAATGGACTTGGCGATCTGCGCAACCTCCAGTGAATGGGTCAGCCTGTTTCGGAAGAAATCAGACTCGCCCCCGGGAAAAAGCTGTGTCTTGCCCTGAAGCCGGCGCAAAGAAGGGGAATGAATCAAGCGCGCCCAATCCCGGCGCCATGGGCTTCGATAGGTCTCCTTCACAAACGCCGGAGGCGGCTCTGTGATTTGAACACGCCATTCATCATCGCTGGTGTAGCGCATGTGTATCCGGCCCGGATGAGCTGGCTATGATTGCGACTTCTTGCCTTTCTTTGAGACGAGGACCTCTCCGGAGGCGCTGACAGAAATGCGGTACGATTTCTTGATCGCTTTCGGGAGGTAAGCCTTCTCAATAGCTGCTTTTCGCATTTCACCAAGTGCTTTGCTTGATAGACACAGTTTTCCCATGCTTGTTGCCCTCTCATTACTCCTGTAGCATAATCATCATCGTGTGCAAGTGCAAGGGAAAAGACTCCCTCATCCAAGATACGAGCGAGGCCGTCCCGTCCCGAGTCGGCGGGCTTGAGTGGGATTCTTGCCCGAGACTCGGCGTTCACGAATCCACCTTCAGGGACTTGGACGAAGAAGAGGCTGCCAATCCTGTAGGCCACTCTAACCGCTTCGTCACCAATTTCAGTTCCTTTGCCAAGCTTGGATTGGCCGATAGGTTGTGGTATCTTCGGGCTGGGACTGCGTCCTGTGTTCTGGTAGTGCTGTTTCTGATCGCAGAGGAGAACCGATGAAACGACTGCTGTGGCTTTGCTGTCTTGTGCTCTTGTCCTGTTCGTTGTCCTGGGCTCAGGACTACTACGTCGCCACGGACGGCGACGACACGAGCGCCGGGACGTTTGAGAAGCCGTTCGCAACGTTGGAGAAGGCACGCGATGCCGTTCGGCAAAAGAGAGGCCGGGGGCTGCCTGACGGCGGCGTCACGGTCTGGCTCCGTGATGGCAAGTACTTTCGCTCGCAGTCCTTCACGCTGACCAGCGCAGATTGCGGCGAGCCGAACAAACCGATTGTCTATCGAGCGTATCCGGGCGAGCAAGTCCGGTTGATCGGCGGGCGGGAGCTGCGGCCGGATTGGTTTTCGCCGGTCGTACAGACTGATCCGGCGTGGTCCCGTCTCGATGCGGCTGCGCGTGGCCAGTGTCTCAGGGTCGATCTGGCTTCACACGGCGTGGCGGAGCACGGCGAGGCCCTGCGAACGGAACTCAGCGTCAACGGCGAGCTGATGCCGCTGGCTCGCTGGCCCAACGAGGGCTTCGTCCGCACGACTACCGCGGAGAACGACATCACGTTCGGCTACGACGATCCCCGGCCGCAACGATGGCTCCAGGCCTCCGACGTCTACGCCGCCGGATACTGGCGCTACGGCTGGTCCAACCGCATCGAGAAGATCGCCTCCATCGATACGGCGACCAGGAAGATCACGCTGGCCAAGTCCCCGAGCTACGGCATCCAGGCGAACAAGCCGTACTTCGTCCTCAACCTCCTGGAGGAGATCGACCGGCCCGGCGAGTGGTACCTTGATCGCCAGGCGCACGTCCTTTACTTCTGGCCACCCTCGGACGTGCAGGGAGCCGAGATCCTCATCTCCACGCTGGCTCAGCCGGTTGTCTCCATGAAGGACGCGTCCTGTGTCCGCCTGGAAGGGCTTATTCTGGAGATGGGCGCGGATGATGCCGTTGAGATCGCCGGTGGGCGAAGCGCACTCGTCGCCAATTGCACGATCCGCAACGTGCGCAAAGACGGGATCACGTTGTCCGGCGAGAACAACGGCGTTTCACACTGCGCGATTCACGACATCGGCGAGACTGGCGTGTCCCTCTCAGGCGGGGACCGCAAGCAGCTTGTCTCGTGCGGCAATTTCGTGCGCGATTGTCGCATTCACAATTTCGGTCGGTGGGAGCGAACCTACGCGCCGGCGATTCAGATCGGCGGCGTCGGCTGCATCGCCGCCGACAACCTGCTCTACGATGGGCCGCACTCCGCGATCCTCTTCGGCGGCAACGAGCATCTGATTGAGCTGAACGAAATCTACGGCGTCTGCTACGAGGTGGACGACGCCGGCTCAGTCTATTGCGGCCGCGATTGGGGCCTGCGCGGCAACGTCATTCGCCACAACTTCTTCCACAATATCCAGAGCAACCTGGGCGGCTCCAACGGGGTCCACGCGGTCTACCTCGACGACTGCGCCAGCGGCATCACGGTCTTCGGCAACACGTTCTATCAGATCAGCGGGCGGGCGATCATGTGCGGCGGAGGTCGCGACAACACCATCGAGAACAACGTGATCGCCAGGTGCGGCTCCGCCCACTTCACCGACCGGCGAGGCAAGGTCTGGATCGACAAGGACGACAGTTGGAAGCTGCTCGACAAGATCCAGCGGTACAACTACACCCAGCCGCCGTGGAGCTCGCGCTATCCGCGCCTGGCCCACATCCTCGACAATGGCTACGAGCAGGCGAAAGAGCCGGAAGGTTGTGTCATCCGCACCAATAACGGCTGGCAGAACAAACGCTGGCTGGAGAAGAACTGCCTCGGCGCCTGCGGCGGGTTCGACTTCTATACTATCGAGAACAACATTGAGGACCAGGACCCGCGATTCGTCGATGAGCAGACGCTGAATCTGGCTCTGCGCGATGATTCACCGGCGTACTCACTGCCGGGCTTTCAGCGAATCCCCTTCGAGCAGATCGGCCCCACGGACTGAAGTCTCGGCACCCGGCGCCTGGATCGCGGCTCAGGGCCTTACAGCTTCTTCAGCAGGACCTCGCGGACGATGATCTTCATCGGGCCGAACTCGGCGCCGGGATGGACCTGGAAGCCGATCGTGCCGGCATCGCTCGTGGTGTCGTGCACGTCGGCCACTTGCCGGCCGTTCAGCCAGATTTGCAGATGGTCGCCCTGGGCCTGGACCTTGATCGTATTCCAATCGTCACGGTTGACGAGCGCCTTGTCCTTGTTAATGGCCAGGAAGAGCTTGCCCGGACAATACAACGTCCCGGAGTAGGCTTCCGGGTTCTTGTATTCGAGGATGTCCGCTTGATAGGCCTTGTCGGGCGACTGGTAGCGGAACCATACGCCGCTATTGCAGGGCCACTCCGTGCGATAGGTGACGATCGTCACGAAGTCGCTGAAGCTCTCGCTGGTGAACAGGTCGCCGGGGGCGTTGTTGGCGCCCTGGGTCCCGACGAGCAACCCGTCCTCGACCACCCAGCGGGCGTTGCCTTCCGTCTGCCAGCCGGCCAGGTCCTTGGCGTTGAACAGCCGGGTGAATCCCGCGTTCGTCCGGCAGCCCGCAAGGAGCAGTGCGGCCAGCGCGACTACGATCAAACATTTCTTGCTGCACATGGGTCTCTATCCTTTCGTCGGTTGCGCATCACTTCTTCTCTTGCCAGAGATTAGCGGTTCGGGCCTCCTCGTCGGGCATCGGCGGCAGCGGGGCGCTGGGGACCGGCTCGTACCAGAAGGTGGCGGTGGACCAGTCGTCCTGGATCTCGGCCAGGCCGTCCTGCCAGGCGATCTGCTGGATGGTGATGCGGACCTGCTTCTTCCAGTAGATCGGGTCGGGCAGGTGCCAGCGGTACATGGAGACGAAGTTGTTCTGGTCGAAATTGCAGCCGTTATACAGGTACGGCGTCTGCTGCATGCCATAGGACAGGCCGACATAGTCCTCGCTGCCGGTGCCGACGATCGTGGGGAAATCCTTGTCGCCGTCCATGTAGACCTTGATCTCGCCCTCGCCCCACCACAGGTTCGGGTGCAGGTTGCGGATGCCGATCAAGGCGCCGACGTAGCGGCCTCTGCACGTCCGCCGGGGCAGCAGCTCGAAATCCTCCTTCAGCGTCGTTGGATTCTCGCGGCGGAACAACACGTGCAACCGGCCCACGTCGATGGGATGGGCGTCCCCGATCGTGTAGTCGATCTGATAGAACAGCGGGACGCTCTCTTTGCCCTCGTTGCTGAGTGTGAACTTGGCCCGGGTGGTGAACGGCATGGGCAGCCAGATGTTCATGCCGGCGTTGCGGCCCAGCGAGTGCGCGGCGGAGAAGTAGGGCTGGACCTTGCCGTGCGCGAAGCCCATGAAGTCGCCGATGGGACATTCGATGCTCGGATGGGCCTGGTCGTCCCACCAGGCGCGGATCACGAGGCTGCGCAGGTTCATGGGATTGTTGGAGGTCGTCACCCAGATGTGCCGGATCGTGCCGATGCCCCGGATGTCGCAGAGCTGGACCTGCTGGCCTCCGTTGAGCGTGATGGCCGGCGAGCCCTTGCGGCCGACGCCCAGCTTGCTGGCCGCCTTGCCCCCCTCGCCCGGCGCGCCGGTTGGGTTCTCGAAGCAGATCGAGCGCGACATGAGGTCGTTGTCGAGCACGTAGGGCTCGCTGATCACGTCGCCGGCCCTGGCGAACACGCTCTGCCTGGACTGGCAGGAAACGGCCGTCAGCGACAGAAGGACCATCAGCAGATACAACAGCGTCCGTGCAAGCGTCTTTGGCGTCATGATCTCTCCTTTCCACTGCAAGGTTTCAGCTACTTCGAGTCGCCAATGCACCCGGTTGGGTGGCTGGGCAGAGAGTGTATCGCATCGCGCAGGGGCCGTCAAGGGTGCCGGACGGGGCGTGCCGCGTTTGAGAAGCCGTGCGCCTTGCCGGTTCCGGCCTGGCCGGGTATGATTGGCGTGGTGATTGAGTTGTGCTCGTATGGACGGTGTGGAATGCGATGAAGCGGATCCTCTCGGTATCTCGGCGGACGGATGTGCCGGCGTTCTATGGCGACTGGTTCCTGCGCAGGCTGCGCGAGGGGTATGCCGGTGTGGTGAATCCGTTCGGCGGCAAGCGCTACCTCGTCTCGCTCAAGCCGGAGGATGTGACCTGTTTCGTCTTCTGGTCGAAGGATTTCACGCCGTTCCTCGGCGCCCTGGACACGCTCGACCGGCTCGGCTACCGGTTCTACTTCAACTACACGCTTACCGCCCTGCCCGAGGTCTTCGAAAACCACGTAGACAAAGATGCCGCCCTGAAGACGCTGCTGCACCTGAGCCGGCGGTACTCCCCCGCCCACATCAACTGGCGGTTCGACCCGATCGTTCTCTCGGACATTACGGACAACGCCTTCTATCTCGACGCGTTCGAGCAGCTTGCCTCGCGGCTGGCCGGCCGCGTCGAACGCTGCTACTTCAGCTTCGTCGCCCTGTACAACAAGGTGAAGCGCAACTTCCAGCAGATGCAGGAACGCACTGGCATCCGCATCATCGATCCGCACGCGCAGGAGAAGACCGCCCTGGCCGACCAGCTCGCGGCCATTGCCGAGCAGTACGGTATCCGGATGTACTCCTGCTGTGGCGAGTATCTCCTTAGCCCGTCTATTCACAAGGCTCACTGCATCGACGGCGCAGTCATCCAGCGTCTGTTCCATCCCGACGGATTCGAGCCCAGGGACAAGCCCACGCGCCCCGAGTGCGGCTGCACGGAAAGCGTCGATATCGGCGCCTACGACACGTGTCCGCACGGCTGCCTCTACTGCTACGCCAACGCCAACAAGACCACCGCCGATCGCGCCTACAAAAACCACGACCCCGACTCCGCCTTCCTCGGCTACAGCCAGGCCCAGTCCGACGAATGGATCACAGAGCTCCGCCAAGAGACGCACGTCTGACAATTGACCGACTTCCATTCTACAGGTAGGATACATCCATGCAGTCGCAACTGATGCTATTTGAAGAGGACCCGCCCACAGTGTCTGAGATCAAGGTGGCACGCTCGGGCACTTTCGTGGATAACATGGCACTCCCTATCCACCGGTGGTTTCGTTACTCCGCCGGCTTCGCTGCACAGTGGGTGGAACAAGTCTTGGGCGAATGGGAGATCGGAAGACGGCACCTTGTCCTCGATCCGTTCGTGGGATCGGGGACCGTACCCATCGTCTGTGACACGCGGAGAACTCCGAGCCTCGGGGTCGAAGCGCATCCTGTCGTCTCGAGAATATGCAAAGCCAAGATGCTCTGGACAACACGACCTGAGCGGCTCAGTGATTTGGGAGCCAGGGTCGTCAGAGAGTCAGAGAGAGAGGTGTCAAGGGCAACAAATCATCCCTCTCTGATTGAACGAAGTTATGACCCTGATGTGCTAAGCACCCTCGATGCACTGAAGTCTTCCTGGCTGAAGTTGCGCGATGAATCTCAGGAATCAGAACTGGTCTGGCTGGCACTGACCGCAATCCTCCGTCCAACCTCCAGGGCAGGAACCGCGCAGTGGCAGTACATTCTACCCAGCAAGACGAAGAAGAGGGTCGTTGCGCCTCTGTCTGCGTTTCAGCAGCAGATCAACATCATGAGTGTTGACCTGCGATGGATGCAGGCGCGAGCCGGTGAGTGCCTTGCAGAGATCATCGCAGGAGACGCTCGCACGTTTGCGGACGACTTTTCGCGAGAGGTGGATGCCGTCATTACTTCACCGCCGTACGCCAACAATTACGACTATGCAGACGCATTGCGCTTTGAAATGTCATTTTGGGGCGACGTGAACGGGTGGAGTGATATTCACGACGCCGTGCGAAAGCATCTGATTGTCTCATCATCGCAGCATTCTTCACGCGACAGACTGCGACTTTCCGATCTTCTGAGATCGGAGGCTGTTGCCCCTATTTGTCCTGAACTGACGTCCGCCGTCGAACAACTGGCGGAGGTGCGGGAGAGTCGTGGAGGCAAGAAGCACTACCACACGATGGTTGCGGCCTATTGCCGCGATATCAGTCTTGTCCTTCGACAACTCCGCCGTGTCTGCAGGTCTGGTTCCCGTATGTGCTGGGTCATCGGTGACTCTGCTCCGTATGGCGTCCACTGCCCCATCGAGAGATGGGTCGGCGAACTTGCTGTCGCTGCCGGTTTCAAAAGCTTCCGCTTTGACAAGCTCAGGGACCGGAACATCAAGTGGAAAAATCGCAAACACCGTGTCCCTTTGAAGGAAGGACTCCTGTGGATCGAAGGGTGAGATATGGCTGAATCGCTCGCACACACCTTCGGGCAGATCATCGGCCACGTGCTCGAGGCTGCGATTGAGCCGGTGTTACAGAAGTTCGCCCACGAGCACGGTCTGTATCTGGACAAGAAGGGCCCGCGCCAAGCCAGAGAGGGAAAGAAGGTCACCTGGACGGACCTGTACGGCAATGCGCACGATCTGGATTTCGTCCTCGAACGCGGCGGAACAGATACGGTCATTGGCACACCAGTAGCTTTCATCGAAACTGCCTGGCGTCGATACACCAAGCACTCGAGGAACAAAGCCCAAGAGATTCAGGGCGCAGTTCAAGTGCTTGCGCTCACATACAAGCACGCCTGCCCATTTACCGGTGCAATTCTCGCCGGAGTACTCACCGGCGGGGCGATCAGCCAACTCAAATCCCCTGGGTTCCACGTCCTGTTCTTCCCGTACGAATCAATAGTCGGCGCATTCCGGAAGGCCGGTATTGATGCGGGCTTTGATGAAGATACGCCTGAAAAAGAGTTCCGAAAGAAGCTCAGCCACTGGAAAACGACCAGCAAGAGAACAAGACGGGCCGTTGCAGCCCAGCTCATTGAGATCCACCAGAAAGACATCGACGATTTTCTGTCCGCACTCGACATTACAGTCAGACGGTGCATTGAGAGGATTGTGGTTATCCCGCTACATGGTCAAGAGATGGAGTGTTCCTCAGTGGGTGAGGCGATTGCGTTTTTGTCCTCCTACGAGTCCGCGCATGTCTATGGGGCAGTCTACAGGTACGAGATACAGATTCGTTACAACAGCGGGGACAAGATCACGGCCGAATTCGCCGAGAAACCCGCGGCCCTGGAGTTCCTCAAGAGGTACGAGTGAACAGGCAGCCGCGGAGAGTCACATATGCGTGCGCGTCGTGCCGATCGCGGCGAGTTTGAGGACGAGTTGCTCGATGGCGACGGGGGCTTGGGCCTGGCCGGTCTTGGTGGCGTAGTCGGTCGCGGCCAGCTCGTCCAGCAGCGAGGCGATCTGGGGGAGGGAGAAACGCTGGAGCTGCGCGAAGAAGCGATCTTTGTTGGACCAGATGCGCAGCCGGCTGGCGATCTCGGCGGGGCTGATACGTTTTTCGAGCATCGCCTTGGCCTGGAACATACGGCGGACGTGAAAGGCGAAGGCGCCGACGACGCCGTACTCGGCGTCCCGGCCCTGCTCGAACATGTTGCGCAGGCGTTCGACCGCCTGCGCCGTGTTGCCGGCGGTGACGGCGTCGATGACCTCGAACGCATCGTAGACGCGGTGGTGGCCGATCAGCGCCTCCACGTGCTGCACGGTGAGGGTCCTCTCATCGCGGGCGAAGATCGTCAGCTTGTCGATCTCGCCATAGAGCTGTGCAAGCTCCTCGCCGGCCAGGTCCGTCAGCAGCTCGGCCGCGTCCCGATTGAGCTTGACCTTGTACTTCTGGGCCGCATACTGCACCAGCAGGCCCGGCACCTCCCATCGCTTGGGCTCCTTGAACTGGATGAGTTTGCCGACTTGAGTGAGCTTCTTCGCCAGCCTCGTACTGGCGGCCCAGGTCGAGACCGTCATGACCAGCACGCCGGTCGGTGAGGGCTTCTCGAAGTACCTTTCCAGAATGGAACGGTGCCTGGAGATGAAATCGTCGGCGCCCTTGACGACCACGACGCGCCGGTCGGCCAGGAACGGCGCCGTCCGCAGCTCGTCGAGGACATCGGAAATAGAGACCTCGTCGGCGTCGGCGGACAGTAGCGCCGTCATGCGCTGCTGTGGATCGAGCAGCTCGTCCACCAGCTCCTGGCACCTGGCATTGACGAGCGACTCGTCTTTGCCTGCGATAACGTAGATAGCTTCAGTCATTCTCTCGTAGGGGCAGCCCCCTATGGTTGCCCCTGTTCAACTGGGATCGGGCAGGCACGGGGGCCTGCCCCTACTGTGCAGATGGGCCTTCACCCTCATCGCCTTCGAGATCTTCGGCGGCGATCTTCTCGGCGGCCACGAGCTTGTCGCCTTCCTTGAGCTTGATCAGGCGGACGCCCTGCGTATTGCGGCCGATGGAGCGGATCTCGTCCAGGCCAGTGCGGATGATCATTCCGCCGGCGGTGATGAGCATGAGATCGTCGCCGGTCTGCACGGACTCCAGCGAGACCACCTTTCCATTGCGGGCGCTGGTCTTGATATTCTTGAGCCCGACGCCGCCTCGGGTCTGGGAGCGATAGTTCTCGACGCCCGTGCGCTTGCCGTAGCCATTCTCGCACACGGTGAACAGGGCAGCCTTCTCGTCGGGGATGACCATGCCGACGACCTCGTCGCCCGGTCGCAGCTTGATGCCGCGAACGCCGCGCGACGCCCGGCCCATCGACCGGACTTCCTTGCCGTTGAACCGGATCGTCATGCCGTCGCGCGTGCCGAGGATGATATGGTCTTTGTCCGTCGTCAGGGCCACACCGATCACCGCGTCGTTCGGATCGAGGTTGATCGCGATCACGCCTGAGGCTCGCGGGTTGCTGTACTGGCTCAGCCGGGTCTTCTTCACCAGGCCGTTCTTCGTCGCCATCACCAGCTCGCGGGCGGGCTGGCCCTCCTCCTCTTCAAAGGTGCTGACGGCGATGATCGAGGCGATCTGCTGGTTGGCCAGGTTCAGCAGGTTGGCGATGCTCCGCCCCTTGCTCTGGCGGGACATCGCCGGCACGTCGTAGACGCGCAGCCAGTAGCACCGGCCGCGATTCGTGAAGATCAGCAGGTAATCGTGCGTAGAGGCGACGAACAGGTGCTTGATGAAATCGCCTTCGCGAATGTCGGAACCGATGATGCCCCGGCCGCCGCGGCCCTGACGCCTGTACGTGTCGATCGGCATCCGCTTGATGTAGCCGGCGAGGCTGACCGTGACGATCACGCTTTCCTCGGCGATCAGGTCCTCGACATCGAGGGTCTCCGCCTTGCTGGTGATCTGGGTCAGGCGTTTGTCGCCGTACTTTTCCTTGATCTCCTCGATGTCCTTGCGGATGATATCGAGCAGGACTTCCTCGTCGCTGAGAATCGCTTCATAGCCTTTGATCTCCTCGATAAGGCCGGCGTACTCCTTGGCCAGCTTCTCCATTTCCAGGCCGGTGAGCCTCTGCAACTGCATGCCGAGAATGGCGTCGGCCTGGGGACCGGTGAGGAAGTGCTCGTTGCGGCTCTTGTCCCGGACGAACTCCTTGGGCAGCAGCTTGCGGAGCGTTTCACCTTCCTCCAGCCGCAGCGGCTTCTTCATCAAGTTCAGCTTGGCCGTCGGCACGTCGGGCGATTTCTTGATGATGCGGATGATCTCGTCGATGTCACTGACCGCCAGGATCAGGCCTTCGAGGATGTGCGCCCGGTTGCGGCAGCGTTTCATGAGGAACCGGCTGCGACGCCGGATCACTTCCTTGCGATGCTCGATGAACAGGTCGAGCATCTCGCGGATGTTGAGCGTCTCGGGCCGGTTGTTCACCAGGGCGATGTTGGCGATCGCGAAGGTCGTCTGCAACGGCGTATATCGCCACAGCTTGTTGACGACGATCTCCGGATCGCAGTCTTTCTTCACCTCCACGACGATCCGCAGGCCGTGACGGTCTGACTCGTCGCGGACATCCGCGACCTCCGCCATCGTGTTGTTGTGGACGCACTCGGCGATCTTCGAGACGATGGTCGTTTTGACGACGGTGTAGGGGATTTCCGTGATGACGATCTGGTCCTTGCCGCGCTTGTTGGACTCGACTTCGACCTTGGCGCGGACGGTCAGGTGTCCTCGGCCGGTGGTGTAGGCGTCAACGATGCCTTTGCGGCCGCAGATCACGCCCCCGGTGGGAAAGTCGGGCCCGGGCAGGACCTTCATGATATCCTTGAATCCGCACTTGGGATCGTTGATCACCAGGAGCAGCGCGTCGCAGACCTCGCGCAGGTTGTGCGGCGGGATGTTCGTCGCCATGCCGACGGCGATCCCCGTCGAGCCGTTGACCAGCAGGTTGGGAAACCGCGAAGGAAGCACGACCGGCTCGGTCCGCGTCTCATCGTAGTTCGGCACGAAATCGACGGTGTCATAGTCGAGGTCGGCGAGCATTTCCGTGGCCACGGCGGACAGCCTGGCCTCGGTGTATCGCATCGCCGCCGGCGGGTCGGCGTCGATACTGCCGAAGTTGCCCTGCGGATCGACGAGCATGTATCGCATGCTCCACGACTGGCCCATGCGGACGAGCGTCCCATACGTGGCCTGGTCGCCGTGCGGGTGGTAATTGCCGCTTGTATCGCCGACGATCTTCGCACACTTGCGATGCGCGCTGCGAGGTCCGAGATTCAAGTCGTTCATCGCGACGAGGATGCGCCGCTGCGAGGGCTTGAGACCGTCCCGGACGTCCGGCAGGGCGCGCGAGACGATCACGCTCATCGCATAGTTCAGATACGAGTTCTTGATCTCGTCAAGAATGGGCATCTCTTCCGAGCGCTCTTTCGGTTGTTCGACTTCGTTGTCTTTCATTGCCTCTGTCTTTTCATTCGCCACACGGAGCGCCACGACCACGCGAGATTGCAGCAAATCGAAGGAGTGACACGACTCAATGCAGACCGGTCACCATCCGTAGCCAGAGCTTGCTCCAAGGCCACCAGAGTACCGGCGATCGCCCGAAAAGTCAACCCTTGCCAAGAGGTGTAATTTCACGGAGAAACCGGACCGCAACGGCATTGCCGGCCGTTCATCCGCCGCCCTGTCTTGCCCTGTTACCATAGTGGACCCTGGCCTCGGACGTTCGTTGCGGCACACCCCTGGGACGGGCCAGAATCGGTCCCTCTGGAAATTTGCCAGGCCCGGTTTTGACCCTGGCCAAATGTAACCTATACTTTGGTTGAAAGGGGTACCTGAAAAGACAGTCTCCCAGAAGACTTGCTTATAATACTCCTTCCTTCTTTTCCAGTGGGGGGCGGCTGACCAAGGTCCCAAGGGGGGTCGCTGTCTCCCCTCTTTTTTTGCGCCGGCCGCCTATTGCCCGGACTTCTCGACGAGGACATCATCAATGAGGATCATACCCTTGCCGTGCTTCGGGCTGGCCGTGTTGCCCAGCCCGATGGCGAGGGACGTGACCTGGACCATGTCCACGCCGGTGAATTGGCTGAACGCAACGCGCCAGGCGTTCCATTCGGCGCCGGTCAGCAGTGAGAGGTCCGAGCTCTGGACGGCCACGCTGTGTCCGAGGCGATCTGTCACCTTGACGTAGAGGTCGTCGGCGGTGTTGTCCGCCTGGCCCAGAACGTACAGGACCAGCGTGTCGGCCCCTGCGACCGTCCAGTCCTGGGCCTGCGTCCACGCCCGGGTCGTCTCGGACAGACGCGTCGTGCCGGAATTGTCATAGTAGAACGGCATGGACTGATGGCCGCTGCGGACCAGCGTCCTTTCCATGATCGTCCTCTGGTAGTCCGGGCTGTCCGGACTCCAGATATCATGCCCGATGGCCGCGCCGGTGCCGTTGCCGGGATAGGCCACCGGGAAGAACTCGTCCTCCGAGTAGCCCATGCCGTCGAGCCACGTCTGGAAGACCCGATCGGGCGAGTCATTGGTGTAGCTCTCAAAATCGTCGATGACCCTGTAGTTGCCGGTCGTGAAGGTCCATACGTCTCCCTTCCACAGCTTGTCGGCATGAGCGTCGTTGACCTCATCCACGCGCCAATAGTAGCTCGTGCCCGGCTCCAGAAGCCCTGGGTCAAGACTATTGTCACTCGCATCGGCGAACGTGACGTTTGCGTGGTCTACCTCGTTGGCGTCGTTGACGTCGCCGGCGTTGATGCCAAAGTAGACTCTATGCTCGCTTGCGTCGATACCCGCCAGCCAGCGGAGAACCGGATTGATCCGCACGTCTTCGGCGCCGTCGGCCGGGTCGGGCTGCGAAGCCTGCGGAGGAACGACCGCCAGCGCTGTGATGATCGTCCTGCCCGGCACGCTGGTCATGTCGATGACGATCTGGGAGCCCCTGGGCAGACCGGGCGTCGTGCCGTAGGCTTTGAGAATGCCTCTCGCGATCCAGTCCTGCACTTCGTCGTCGAAGTCGCGAGGCAGGATCAGCCTGCCTTTCTCGATGTTGACGCGGATCAGGTTGTCCGGGACATTGGCCGGCGTGCCGATGCCCATATTGACACCGGTCAGGACGTCGAACGTGCCGCCGTACATGTTCAGATGGCCGCCGATCCAGGCCCAGACGACGAGGCATTCGGAGCCCTCGTACATGTTCATTGTCACGTAGGGCAGCGGGTCCCACCAGTTGGTGCCGATGGCGATGCCTTCCGCGCGCGTCTTGTCCTCGGCCACACTGTCCTTCGTGCCGTGGATCCGGGAGCCGCTGTACATGTTCAGGACGCTGCGGTTCGGGTCATCATCGGGCCTGGTGGGGTCGGTCAGGCCCGGCAGGCCCTGGGCCAGGACGATGTACCATTTGTAGGTCAGACCGCCGTAGATGTCGAGATGCAGTCCCCATTCCGGGCCGAAGATCGTGCCGTACTCGTCGCCGTAGGTGCAGTCCGCATCATAGCCGGCGGGAATCACCAGGGACTTCGTGAGGGTCCGCGGGTTCCCGGAGATCCAGATATTGGCGGAGCTGTGCTCCGGCGGCGGACAGGGCGTCCTCGGGCCGTCCGGATTCCACGCGGGCACCTTCTCCCAGTTGTAGGGCGCCGTGGTCCGGTTCCACATGCCGTCGCCGCTGGCGTTCGTCCAGTAATAAGTGTCCGCCGCCAGCGCACATGTGGCCAGGCCAAACACGACGACGAGAATAGTCACGAATCGCAATGGTCTACGCATAAGACTCTCCTTCAATAAAGGCCGAGAGTTAAGTGGTTCTGCTCCAACAGCCTCTGACAAAATGGCAGTTGTGGGTCTCTCTCTTGTCACCCCTGCGGAAGCAGGGGTCCAGGAACGTCGCGGCGCAGGTGGATTCCTGCTTGCGCAGGAATGACATCGATGCATTCTGGCGCCACGCGGTTATTGTGTCAGAGGCTCGATCCTATCTCCTTGCACGTAAATGTCGTTGATATCGTTGACGTCCAGGGTCCTGTTGTAGATCCGAATATCGTCCAGCAAGCCCCGGTAGCAGGCGTCGGCGGACCAGTTGCTCCTTGCGATATGGTTGTCCGTTCTCGTCACATTCCACGGCGGTGAGGTCGTTCCGGTCTTGATCCGCGTGCCATTCTTGTAGAGTGCCGCCTCCCCGCAGACATCGACGGTGGCGGCGAAGTGCTGCCACGTGTCCAGGTCGATTGCATTGGCTGCCGTCAGCGTGCCAAGGTTGGCGGTCCCGTTGACAATCCCAAATATGAGAGTCGAGCGGCTGTACCCCAAGAAAAGATTATTGTCGGAGTCGCCGTTGCCCAGATCGATGAATCCCGCCCACTCCCGCACACTGGTGGGAAACACCCAGAGCGAGACGGTCAGTCCGTCAAAGTCACTGAATCCGTCGGGCAGGTTGATGTAATCGTCCGCGCCGTCGAAGGCGATCGCCACCCTGTGGTTGGGATCGTCAGTCACCCAGGTCGCGCCGATGATGTCGCCGTCGTAGCCGTTGCCGGAGGAATCCGCCGCAATGTCTCCGAAACCCTCGTCCAGGTTCCACCAGGCCACGAGGGCCTCATTGACGTCGACGGGTCCTTGTGCGACCAGGGTCGGCCAGTCGTCCGGCGTCCAGAACAGCTCGTGAATCCGCAGGTAAGACCTGCCGTTGCGCTGGGCATCGTAGGCGTGATGAACGAGCCAGTACCGGCCGTCCCGGTCGAGGAAGACGGCCTCGTGGCCCGGCCCTTTCCACCGCTCGTCGTTCCAGGTCAGCCGGGTCCCGCCGGAGGCCATCATCGAGACGCCGTCTTTGTCCGTGTAAGGACCCGTGACCTCGGTGGCCCTGCCGACCCGGACGTTGTACGTGCTTCGGACGCCTTGGCAGCAGGTATCGAAGGAAACGAACAGATAATAGTAGCCGTTCCGGGAGATGAGGAACGGGGCCTCGATGGATTTGTTCCACGCAAGCGAGGAAAGCACCGGAGGATTGGAGAGAGGACATCCGGTCGCGGGGTTGACTTCCGTCATCTTGATGCCGCTCCAGAAGGAGCCGAAGGCCAGCCAGTACCTCACGGTGGCGTCGCGATGATCGATGAACAAGGCCGGGTCAATCGTGTTGTAGTTGTCCGACGAACGAGACCGTACGACCGGCCCGCCGCTGTCCACCCACTCGTACTCGGGGTCGCATGGGTCCAGCGTCGTGTTCGTCGCCAGGCCGATGGCGGAGACGTTGCTGCCAAACGTGGAGACGGAGTAGTACAGGTGGTACTGGCCGTCGAAGTAGGAGATGTCCGGCGCCCACACGCTGCTGCCGGTGTACTTCGGTACTACGGTATAGACCCAGGACGGGATGGCGGCCAGCATGTGGCCGACCGACCACCAGTGGTGCATGTCCGTCGAGGCCCGGATCGGGATTCGCGTGCCTGTGCAGAAGACGTAGTAGGTGTCGCCCTGGCGCATGATGACCGGGTCATGGGTCGCGTAGTCGCCGCTGAGCACTTCGTAATCCGCCTGGACCGGGACCGCCGACAGGGTCCACAGCAAGACGACTGCCGCCATCAAGATGGGGCGTTTTCTCTGCACCGTCCTTCTCCTCACCGGCAAGCGCACATGCAGACAGGGCTCAATGACCCTTCCGCAACGCTGGGTGGCAGTGGCAAGCGTAGCATGCCGATAATGTGCCCACTCGCCACCGGCAGAGCCTTCAGCCTTGCCGCGGCCACCCAGCGAAGACGAAACACGTGCGAAGATGTTCTGCCAGGATCATTCCGGCTCGTCAGATCGGGACCGGGCTACGGCTGCGCCGGTTCCTCCGCGGGGACTGCCGTCACTTTCGTACGAGTCGGCTGCTCTTCAATGACGATCGTGCCCGTTCCGCCGAAGGCAACGCAATGGCCGTCTGCGATCCATTTCTCGACGTTGGCCTTGTAGTCTTTGGGCAGGACCAGTATGCCGTTCTCGATGTTCAGCGTGCACAGCTCCGGAGGCTGCTCGACGGAAGCCACGTTGAAGCCGTTGAAGACGTACAGGATGCCGCCGACGAGGTTCATCTTGCCGCCCAACCAGACGTAATCGCGGACGATGGCGGTTCCGCTGTACTGGTTGTAGGTGACGTACGGCCCGCCGTGCCACCACCAGCTATCGCCGATGAGGAAGTTGGTGACGTCCAGCCAGCCGCCACTGCCGCCGGCGCCTAAATTGATCGTGGGACTGGCATTGGGATCGGTGCCCACCGCCACCATGCCCACGAACGCCGGACTCACGTAGCTTCCACCCTCGATGTTGACGCTGATGGCGCCGAATTCCGGACCCCAGACATCCGCCGCGTCTGTCACCGCCAGCTCGCCCGGACCGATCGTCGGGCCGACCTTGACATCACCCACGATTTGGGCGGGATTGATCTGCGTATTGCCGGTGCCGGGTCCCGGGAGCACCATCGCGGACCAGTTGTTCGGGTCCATCCAGCGCCCGTTGCCGGTCGCGTTCGTCCACTGGTTCACCTGTGCCGACACGCTGCCGACCAGGACCATCGCCAGAACCAGGGAAATCAGACAAGAGACTCGTTTGTGTGACATGGCCGTTCTCCTCACAAGAAGTGTCTTTGTCCTGGCTACACGCCAGGAAGCTTGTCGTTTTCAGATCACCAAACTTGCCACTGACGTGTGCCGCTGCTGTTGCAGCGAAGAGCCGCCACCCAGCAGATACGATCACCGCGCACCGGTCGCACTGCGACACGGCGCTTCGCTGCATGGCGTGAGTCACACAGCCAGAGAATCCGCAGGCCTTACCACGTTTGTATCACATCCACCCATCCCGGGTCAAGAGACGCAGTGCCCGTCGCGGCCTGAAAACGCAATCTGGCGTCCCGAAAACGGATTCGGGCGAATCCGCGCCGTGCATTCGCAGCCCGACCCTGCTTGTGGGGCGACAAAGCCTTGCACGACGGGGGGCGGGACGGTATCATAAAGGTTCAAACGGAGGCCCGTCACATGGGCCAGCCAATGGAGACTCGTGTTCTACAGGCCGTCTGAATGGAGCTACGGCGGGCGGTTGCCATCAGGACCATTGAAAGGAAGGGTGTTTCAATGAACCGATCGTCTATCACGCAAAGAGGACTCGTTCTACTGCTGGTGGTGTCCACGTTCTGCCCGGCGCTCTACGCCGGTTTCAAGCCGGAGCAGCATGTCATCGTACAGAGTGAAATCAATGGGCCGTGGTCCGTCTATGCGGCGGACCTGGACGGCGATGGCGACCTGGATGTCCTCTCGGCTTCGCAGAACGACGACAAGATTGCCTGGTATGCCAACGATGGGACGGGCCAATTCGGACTCCAGCAGGTGATCACCACTGCGGCCCATGGAGCACAATGCGTCTATGCGGCGGACCTGGACGGCGATGGCGACCTGGACGTCCTCTCGGCGTCTTATGGCGTTTGGACAGAGCCCGTCTGGGTAGCCTCCAAGATTGCTTGGTATGCCAACGACGGGAACGGCCACTTCGGCCCCCAGCAGGTGATCACCACAGAGGCCTATGGGGCGCACTGCGTCTATGCGGCGGACCTCGACGGCGATGGCGATATGGACGTCCTCTCGGCTTCTTACGCTGATTGGTTGGACCCCAAGATTGCCTGGTACGCCAACGACGGGAAGGGCCACTTTGGACCCCAGCAGGTGATCACCACAGAGGCCGATGGGGCGATCTGCGTCTATGCGGCGGACCTGGACGGCGACGGCGACCTGGACGTCCTCTCGGCTTCTTTTCGGGACGGCAAGATTGCTTGGTATGCCAACACCGGGACGGGCCTGTTCGGCCCCGAGCAGGTGATCACCACAGCGGTCGATGGGGCCACCTGCGTCTATGCGGCGGACCTGGACGGCGATGACGACCTGGACGTCCTCTCGGCGTCTGAATTCGACGACCAGATTGCCTGGTACGCCAACGACGCAAGGGGCCACTTCGGACCCCAGCAGGTGATCACGACCGAGGCCAAGTGGGCAAAATCCGCGTATGCGGCGGACCTGGACGGCGATGGTGACCTGGACGTCCTCTCGGCGTCTGTTCTCGACCACAGGATTGCCTGGTATGCCAACGACGGGACGGGCCAGTTCGGACCCCAGCAGGTGATCACCACAGCGGTCG
>JAFGJR010000138.1 GCA_016928975.1 Sedimentisphaerales bacterium
CCTAGTATCGTCGGCTGCCGCCGCCGCTGTAGCCACCGCCGCTGCCACCACGGCCACCACCGAATCCGCCGCCGCTCTCGCGGGGGCGAGATTCGTTGACGGTCAGTGTCCTGCCCATGATGTCTTTGCCATTGAGGCCGGCGATTGCCGCCTTGGCTTCCGTGTCCGAGGGCATGTCGACGAAGCCGAAGCCCCTCGACCTGCCGGTATCACGATCGTTCACGACGTTGGAGGACGCGACCTCGCCGTATACGGCGAACTCTCGCGACAGATCGTCGTCGGTGGTCTCGAATGAAAGATTGCCTACGTAAATCTTCAAGTTACAAACTCCCTTTTCCTGATGCTGCGCGTACGCAGTATGGACCGAGCGGCGCCGCACGTTGGCGGCGACACGCTACCAGGTTCGCTGGCCGCCCGGGATGGACGACGTGCTGTCGCGCTTGGCGCGGCGGCAGGTCGGACATCGCTTGGGCTCATTGGTGAAACCCTTCTCGGCAAAGAACTGCTGTTCTGATGCCGTGAAGGCGAAGTCCTGGCCGCAATCGCGGCACTTGATTGACTTGTCTTGATAACTCAACTGGATGACCTCCTATAGACGTACTTCTTGGTTCGATTGAGTTACGGTCATCCAGGGCTCGAATGCTAAAGAGGGCCACGAACGAGGACTGAAACGGACTGTACTTCAACTACCACATATGAGTGTACGCCATGACGATGGTTTGCGCAAATCGAGGTGCGTGCGTGGCGCCACGGGCTTCGATATTGTGGTGGGTGCGTCGTTGAGGAGGAGGTGTCGATGGGTTACGGGTTGGCCGGTTGGACAGCGCTCCGCATTGGCCTGCGTGAGATTGCGGAGACACCATCGCCTGGTTACTCGCCCTGCTTGCGTCCGGTGTGCAGGAATCTCAGGGCGGGTGGGTGTTGGAACCTGCACCCGGGCGAAGTGTGCGGAGACGGTCATGGCATCTCCAGGGGTCCTAAACGGACCGTGCACCTCAGTCGTTCCATGGAAAGAGAGGTCTCCGAGACTGCCGCGTCCGTTGACGTCCGGGGCGGATTTGTCTATCGTGTTTGGGAGACCGGGCACAAGAACGAGCAATGGAGGTGTGGGGATGAAGAAAGCGCTGCTTCTTGCCTGTGCATTGGCGTTGGCTTCGGGGTGTTCGCCCATTTCGGAGGAGCCGAATCAGCCGCCCGTCGCTCATGTCCCAACGATATCGCACGAGCTAACCTATGGCGAGACCGTGGAATTGAGCGGCTATGGCACCGACGCGGATGGCGAGATAGTGGGGTATTTGTGGCGCTCAGCGTTGGATGGCGAGTTGAGCCGGTTGGCCACCTTCGAGACGGATTCGCTCTCGGTCGGCGACCACGCCATCGACTTCATGGTGCAGGACAACAACGATGCCTGGTCCGAAGCAGCGCGACTGTCCGTGAAGGTGCTTCCTTCCGTTGCCGCAGCGCCGGAAGTCAACTCTTTCGCCGCGTCGCTCCGGAGTATTCGGGCCGGGCAGAGCGTCACACTGTCATGGAACGTCTCCAACGCGACAGCGGTGGTCATCGACCAGGGCATCGGCACGGTGCCGGAGAGTGGGAGCGTGGTCGTGTCTCCTGTTGTGACCACCACCTACGTGCTGGCGGCCACGCGCGATGGCTCATCCGCTACTGCCGGCGTCACAGTAGCCGTGGACCCCGTGCAGGCTATTGTCCTGACGCCGAACATCGACCTCTCCGGGTACGTCCGCATGAGCGGCTACACACCGTATGGAGAGATATACGTTGGCGACGATGAGGCAGACAGGGGTATGAGGGGATTCCTTACCTATCGGGTCTCGAAGATACCGGACGACGCGGTCATCACCAGAGTGCTGGTTGACATGTCGGGCTATGGGGTGCCGTACGACAATCCGTTCCCGGGTCTCGGGTGTCTGAGCGTGTTCGAGCACCCCTACAACACGCTGCAGGGACAGTACATGATGCCGGGTCTGCCGGGCGTGCTGGAGAAGTGGTGTGAGTTGTCCGAACTGGATGCCCCTAAGGAGTCGGCCGGCCTGCGCGACGCGGTGCAGCAGAAGGTGGGAGAGAGCAGACTTCAGTTGCGCCTGCAGTTCGCGGAGATGGAATCGGACGTAGACCAGACGAGGGACATCCTGCGTTGGCGGCCCCCCAACCTTCCGACGCTGACTGTGGAGTACTACACCGGCGACACCCCGGGATGACGGGCTTGTCTGTCCGCGTCGCCCCGTCGTCCGTCGTCGCTGATATGGCGGCCGACTAGCCGGCCTCTGCCCGCCTGGCCATGTGCCGCCCCACGAAGTCGAACAGACTTCCCGCAAGCTTCTTCACCGGCCCCAGGGAAGTCTCATGATAGTAGTCTGACTCGAACCAGCCCCTCTCCCGGTAGTGACGGTAGTCCTTGTAGGTGTCGTCGAGGGCCTTGATCCTCGAGCGGGCTATCCGGAACGCCATCAGCCTGAAGAACGAGGGTGGTGGCGTGGGCCGCATGAGTTCCCTGTAGAACCCGGCCGAGGCCTTTCCAACATCACTAACAAGCGCCTGCTCCTGGCGCGGTATCATCGGCTCCAGAGTGTTCACGCAGCACCCCTTCGCCGAGCGAAAGCCGAGGTTCTCGCCGGAACTGCGCAGGTACTTGA
>JAFGJR010000023.1 GCA_016928975.1 Sedimentisphaerales bacterium
AGCTACAAAATCAAGAAGTTCGTACGACGAAACCGCGTATTGGTAGGTGGCATCGCCGCCGTCCTGATGGTGCTTGTTCTGGGAGTGGTGGTCTCCACGGTCTTCGCCTTCGGTCAGGCTCGCGCTCGCGCCGAGGCACAGGCGATCGCCGATTTCCTGCAAAATGGCATCGAGGGGCTGACACTTCCCGGACAGGCTGAAGGCGCGCAGGTATCTCTACATGATCTGCTAACCAAGTGGTCGGAGAAGATACAGGATCACTTCGATAAGAAGCCACTTGTCGAGGCCTCGATCCGTTCCACGCTGGGCTGGGCGTACCGGTATATTTCGGAGGCGACAGAGGCTGAACCTCATCTCGAGAAGGCCCTGCGGATACACCAGGAGCAGCTCGGCCCTGGCCACCCGGAGACACTGCAATCCGTAGACCGTCTCGCTTGGCTCCGCTGGGATCAGGGACGATACCAAGAGGCCGCAGAATTGCTTGAGCAGGTTTTATCTATGTCTCGACGTGCATCGGGTGATGACGACCGTGTGAGGCTGAACTTAGCCAATACGCTCGGCTGCGTCTACGGTATGCTGGGTCGTAATGAGGAGGCGGAACAGGTGTACGTCGATGGTCTTCGGGCGGCACGCCAAGTCTGCGGCGACAAAGCTGCGGTTACCCGGCTTATGACAGCGAATCTCGGGGGGATATATCGGGCCCAAGGACGTTACAGGGAGGCGGAGGATCAGTACGTCAAATGGTTCGAACTATCCGATGGAGGCGCAGACGAGGAGACAGGAGCGTTAGTATGGAAGGGGTTCCTCGGCGCGGTTTACTTGGAGCAGGGATACTATCAGAAAGCAAAGCAGTTGTATCTGGAAATCCTGCCGATACAGCGCCGCAAGATCGGGAGTGAGCATTGGCATACACTGCGGTCGGCGAGTTGGCTTGCTGCGGTGCACATACATCTTGGTGAGTATCCTGAAGCCGACGCTTTGCTCAAGGAGGTCTTGGCCGCCAGGGAGCGCAGACTTGATGAAGACCACCCGGCAACGCTCAAAACCATAAACGCCCTTGGCGTCCTCCGTCGCGAGCAAGGCCAGGACACCGAGGCGGAATCCCTGTTCCGCCAAGCACTGGAGGGCCGCCAGCGCAGGCTGGGTCCCGACCATCCCGCCTGCTTCGAGTCCATGCACGAACTCGGCGTCCTGTACCTACGGCAGGCTCGTTGGGCGGACGCCGAGCCGCTGCTGCTGCACGCATACAATGGTCGTGAGGCCAAGCTCGGCCCCGCACACCCTCATACCATCGACTCGCTCAAGCAGCTCGTGACCCTCTACAAATCCTGGCCCAAACCCGACGAAGCCGCGAAATGGCGGGTGAGGCTCTCTCGGCCGGAAGGTATCGAGGAGCAGAACTGACCCAGCGAGGTCCTCTGCGTGTTCGCGTCAAACCCGGGTAGGACGGGCTATACCCGTGAAGCGGCAATGGGGAGAGGTTTATGGGCAGTGGTCACCTGAGGGCAGAAGCGAGCAACGTTTTGGACCGGTCTTACCAGCTTTGGCGATCAGGCGCGCGCCAAAGTGCGCGCCAGACATGTACGTCTGACCTTCGTTTGACTTTCGGCTGATCTACGCCTGATCTCATAAGTCGTTATTTGACAATCGTTAATCGTTTCGCGACAAGGACTTACAAAAGGCCCGGACGGACTGAAAATTCGTGTGTCGGCGGTTCAACTCCGCCCCTGCCCATTGCAAGTCTTTTTCTACAACGTAATTACGACGGCTTCTTCTTGACCTCGTGACAGTCAGAAGGGCGCGTGCCAAAAGGAATCCGTTGCTCAGGGTGATTCCGGCGCAACCGTCCGACGAAGTACACTCCCACGATATCAACACAGGGCCTGCGGTCCGTTCGCCGCGGGCCCTGTGTGCCTGCCCAGTGGAAGCGCGTGCTACGGCTGCACCGGCGGATTCTCCTTCTCCCACTCGGCGATGAACACCTTCAAGTCCTGAACATCCACCACGCCGTCGCCCCAGGGCATGGGCCCGATATCATACAGTGTGTCATCCGTACCCCAGTTGTCGATCAGCAGCACCAGATCCGCGAGGTCCACGGCTCCATCGGTGTTGAAGTCCACCGTGGGAATGATGGGTGCCTGCCAGAGATCCATCTCTCCAAAGCCGCCTGGCCGATTTGAGTTGAAGTAGAGCATCGTTCCGTCTGCTGAGATCATCGGGGCGCCATCGGTGTACTCCGTGTTCACCGGTGGTCCGGGGTTCACGGGGGCTGTCCAATCATCGTCCTTGCTTGTGCGTTTGGTGAGCCAGATGTCCGTGTCGCCAAGGCCGTCCGGCCGCGGGTCACAGCCCCAGAAGTCACTAAACATCAGCACAAGACCGTCGCTGGAAGGCCACAATCCGTCCTGACAGGTCCAATTGTTCACCACTGGCCCCAGATCCACGGGCTCCCCCCAAGGAGCATCCTCGCTTTCTCGCTTTGTCACGGCTAAGCGGGGGTCCAAGCCATAGGCGAAGTAGAGTTCCAGACCATCTGGTGAGATTCTTGGATTGTAGTCCCAGGTCTCCGTGTTCACGGGCGGGCCAAGATTCTCCGGTGCACCCCACGGATTGTCCCTTGTGGCCCGCCTACTCACCCAGATGTCGTCCCGCCCCGCACCACCCGGACGGTTGGATTGGAAGTACAGTTCGAGACCGTCCGACGAGATACACGGACCCATTTCGTCACCGGTACTGTTGACAACAGGCCCCAGCTTCGTGGGGGGACCCCAGTCGTCCTCTACCGATGTGCGCGTGGATACGCTGATATCCCAGTCGAAACGCGGGTCGTTCGGGTCATAGGATCCGGCGTACACGTAGTAGAGTTCCAAACCGTCGGCAGAGACGGACTGGGTCCAATCCCACTGGTCACTATTGACCGTCGGCCCCAGATTCGTGGGCTCTCCGAAGGTGAAATCGGCCTTGGCACTTTCGCCGCCAATGGCGACCAGAACCGCAAGGGCTACTGATAACAGCCTCGTCCTGCAATTACTTGACCAGTTCATGATGCACCCTTTCCTTTCTGCACTGCCGCGACTA
>JAFGJR010000139.1 GCA_016928975.1 Sedimentisphaerales bacterium
CTCTTTCCTCATCTTATTTCACGCACCGCAGCCCTGGCGCGACCCGCATGAAACCAACTTTTGACGCAGGCGTCTTGTTTCGCACGCACGCCCCCGCTCGCGGGGAGGACGTCTCTCGCTCGTCCGCCAGCGCATTGGCTTTGTTTGGCAGAACAGGCCCCTGATTATCCCGCGGGGTGGACTGTGCCCGCCATCCGGCCCACAGGGCAAATTGGCTTTGTTTTCGCAAGGGCACGGTGCGTCGCCTTCTTCGTAACCCCTCTGCCAGAAAGCAGTTAGCATCCATCCACCTCTCCGCCAATTGGCTTTGCTTTGCGTAACGGCTCCAGCTTGCCGTCCTGCAGAGCCGACTGTGCCCACCGCATACGAGGCAGGCAAATTGGCTTTGTTTCACAGAGTGGCCTGAGCGTCCGCGCTGTCCCCACGTCACCCCAGCAAGCCTGCCCCGGAGAATTGGCTTTGTTCCGAACAGTGCCCATCGCCCCCCGCGACCCCCGATTTCCCAGTACCCAAGCGGGGTATCTGCAAATTGGCTTTGTTTGACACGCCCGACAAAAGTCGGGATCAGCCGGATCAGGCATTGATACGAGTCCAAGAACGCGGGTCGGAATCCCATTCGGGGACTTTTGTCGTAGGCGTCTTGTTTCACACGCTCCTCTGTCCTCTAATCCGCAATCTGAAATCAGCAATCCGCAATCCCCTGGTTGGCTTTGTTTCGCGTAGCTCGGCATCCAACGGCGGTTACCGGTGCTCCAGCAGTCAGGGAAGACCCTCGTGAGATGTTTTGATTTCTGATGTCTGATTGTTGATTTGAGCATGGCTGCCAAACCCGCCGGTGCCGAGTGAGACTTGTCATTAGACCATATATGAAGGACGCTCCCGGAGGCCGGATTGTTCCGTGAACTTCTGCCAAATAGTGAAAATCCCGGCTCATCCGGTTTTGGCGCACCCCGGTGACTCTTGGGGACGCCGTCCCCGGCTCATGGACGATGCTCCGGCTCCGAGTACGCAAAAACGGGAGGAGCCAAGATACCTGCAACCCCTAGTCGATGGAGCATGCGTAGCTCCCCAAATCGGCGTGCAAGTAGGGCTGGCCTTGCCGGACACGCAAAGGCATAATGGGCGACATGTCTCTCGAAGATGCTGAATTCCAGTCGTGGCGAGGTTATTCGACCTTCGCACAGGCTGTCACGCGCCGTACGAGGTATGTCCGTGGCCCGGAGGCTGAGACGTTCTTGGAGACTGTGCGCCTGACGGCCAAGAAACGCATAGAAGTCCTTCCGCCCGAAACGTATCTCTGGCGTGCACAACTCGGTAACGATTGGGACCCCATATACGATGAGGACGGCGAACGGATTGACGATCAACCGGCTCCGTACTCGCCCCCACGCATGAAACCGCTATCTGATCGTGCAACAGAGGGACGCGCCAATCCGAAGGGGATTCCATATCTGTATCTTGCCACCGACCGCGACACCGCGATGGCTGAGGTTCGACCATGGAAAGGATCGTATGTCTCAGTTGGGCAATTCAGGACCGTGCGGGAACTCCGCCTCGTGAATTGCACCACTAATGCACGTGGATTCGTGTTCTACATGGAGGAACCGTCGCCGGAGCAGCGTGAGGAGGCTGTCTGGCATGACATTGATCGTGCCTTTGCCCAGCCTGTCAGCCCAAGTGACGATCTTGCCGACTACGTACCCACACAGGTGCTTGCAGAGCTCTTCAGAACGCACGGATACGATGGTACTGCCTACCGCAGTTCGCTCGGTGCCGGGCACAACAGAGTGGTGTTTGATCTCGATGCGGCCGACCTTGTCGTTTGTCACATATTTCGGGCGGAGAGCATCGCATTCAGCTTCAAGGAGGCGGGGAACCACTACCTCACGCCAAAGTACACGCCAAAGACTCCGTAAGCCCCTCCACAAACAGGCCGTGTGCATAGCACACCCTACTGCTCTGACCATCCTAAGACTGTGGGTCGTGGGTGCCATGCCTACGCTCGCGTAGGCATGTTCCACCGACTGGGCAAGGCATGCTTACGCGAAACGCGTAAGCATGGCACCCACCGAATTAGGATAGTCGCAGTACTACACGGTTGTCGCCGAGGTGATTCACGGCAGCGAGGCAACGCGGGGCCAGGCGTCTTGCCAGACCATCGTCGAGATCTTCAGTTCGGGGCGGCCGGTTTGGCCGTGATAGGCGTGGAAGATCAAGTAATCGCCGGTCCTGTCCTGGAGGACGGCTTCGTGGCCGGGGCCACGCCAGTTTGGCGTTGTGGCTTCGATGACCATCGTGCCGCCGCCTTCGAGCATGGGGACGCCGTCTCTGTCCACGTAGGGACCTGTGACGTCCTTCGAGCGGCCTACGCGGACGTTGTAGGCGCTCTTGGCGCCCCGGCAGCAGAAATCGAAAGACGCGAACAGGTACCACCAGCCGTCGTGGCGGACGATGAACGGGGCTTCGATGGCCCCCTGCTGCGGCGGGGTCTCGTGTGGGCCGGTGCGCGGACGCCTGGCCAGGTTGTGCAGCGTCGTGTCTGTCGTCGAGCACTTGCCGGTCTGCGGATCGATCCGCCGCATCATGATCCCGCCCCAGAAGCTGCCCCAGCACAGCCACACGTTCCGCGCGTCCTCGATCACTAAGTTGCCATCGATGGCGTTCCAGTCGTCCTGGCCCTGCGTGGACCGCACGACCAGGCCCTCATCGACCCAGTGGTAGTCGGGACTGTTGGGGTCCAGCGTGACATTGGTCGCCAGACCGATGGCCGAGTTGTTTTTGCCGAATGTGGATATGGAATAGTAAAGATGATACCTGTCATTGTAGTAGGAGATATCCGGCGCCCAGGCCCCCCGCGATCCGGGAATCTCCTTCGTCGCCCATTCCGGGAGCACCTGGAACACGCTGCCGCACCGGGTCCAGTGGTGCATGTCCTTCGACCGGCGAATCGGGACGATGCCTGCCCCCCGTCCGACGCTGGTGCAGAATACGTAGAACGTGCCGCCCTGGCGGATGATGACCGGGTCGTGCACGCCCAGATCGCCCGAAAGCTCAAGCATTTGGGGCGTTTCTGCCGCCGAAGGTGCAGTCACCTCCAAAGCGCCTTTGAGCCGAATATCCTCGGACGAGCTGCCGACCATGATCTCGAATGCGCCGGGCTCGACGACGAAGCCGTGCGTCTTGACGTCATAAAAGGAGAGCTTCTGAGCCGGCAGATCGAGCGTCACGGTCTTCTTCTCGCCCGGCTGGAGACTGATTCGCTGAAAGCCACGAAGCTCTTTGGCCGGTCGCTTCACGCTGCATTCCACGTCGCGCACGTAGAGCTGCACAACCTCCTCGCCGGCCAGCTTGCCGGTATTCGCCACGTCCACTGTGACCGTGACCTTGCCGTCGGGCGGGACTAGCTTCGGCGAAATCCGGAGGTTCGAGTACGTGAATTCGGTGTAGCTCAGGCCGTGACCGAACGCGAACAGCGGCGAGCCGTTGAGGTACATGTACGTGAAGCCTTTGCTGATGTCGTACTCATCCTGTGGTGGCACGTGACTGTCCGAGGCGTAGACGGTGTAAGGCAGCTTGCCACCCGGATTCACGTCGCCGAAGAGCACATCGGCGATGGCGTTGCCGCCCTCCTCGCCCGCCCACCAGGCTTCCACAACCGCCGGGGCATGCTCCTTGATCCAGGGGATCGCCAGCGGGCCGGCGTTGAGCAGCACGACCGCCGTGCGAGGGTTCGCCGCGATGACGGCTTCGACCAGTTCCTGCTGGTTTCCGGGTAGCGCCAGGCTGTCGCGATCTCGACCCTCCGCCTCGACATTCAGAGTCGTGCCGACGTAGACGACAGCCACATCCGCCTTCCTGGCGATCTCGACCGCTTTGCGCAACTCCTCTTTTCTGTTGAAGGCCGTCGACGGCGCCCGTCTCGGCGGGAGAATCTCAGCGCCTTCGGCGAACAGGATTTCCGTCCCCGCTGCGGCGCGGTTACGGATGCCCGCCAGCGGCGTCACCGGGTCTTTGACTCTGCCGCTGTAGCCGCCGGCGGTAAACATGTCTGCGTGCGGGCCAAGGACGGCGATGCTCTTGAGTTTGCTCTTATCCAGCGGCAGGAAGTGATCCCTATTGCTTAGCAACACGATGGCCTTCTCGGCGGTCCTGCGAGCCAGTTGCCTGTGCCCGGGACTGCAAATCACGGCGGGCGAAATCCTGCTGTACGGCACCATCGCCGGCGGGTCAAACTCGCCCAGACGGAATCTCGCCCGCAGTACTCGAAAGAGCGCATCGTCCAGTCTCGACTCCGGCAGCAGCCCCTTGCGAACCGCAACGGGGGTATACTCCATGAACTCCTTGTCGGAGAAGTCACAGCCGGCGATCAGCGACTGCGCGACGGCGTCCTCGTAGGTCATCTTGCCGCCGGCATGGCCCTTGACCATCGTGTCCACGCCGCCGAGGTCGGAGACGACGAATCCGCCGAAGCCCCACTGGTCCTTGAGGATATCCGTCAGCAGCGGCTTGTTGATATTGTTCGGGACGCCGTTGATGGCGTTGTACGAGGCCATGACCGATTGAGCCTGGCCCTCGACGATACAATCACGAAAGTGCGGCAGCCAATACTCATGCAGCATCCGCTCACTGACCGTCGCGGAGAGCTTCTGGCGGTCCTTCTCGACGTTGTTGACGGCGTAGTGCTTGAGCGTGGAGACCAGCTTGAGGTACTTTGGATCGTCGCCCTGCAGGCCCTTGACAAAGGCGACGCCGATGCGACCGGTCAGGAACGGATCCTCGCCATAACATTCGTTGATGCGCCCCCAGTACGGATTGCGGCTGATGTTGATCACCGGGGCGCGATAGATCAAACCCTTCTTGTCCCCCTGGAAGTTCGGGTCCTGATGCCAGCCGTTGTAGATCGCCCGGGCCTCGTCGGAGATCACTGTGGCGACCTCGTGGATCAGCTCCGGGTCCCACGTGGCTGCCATCGCGATGGAGACCGGGAACAGGGTCGTCGGCCGGTTCCACCACACGCCGTGCAGGCACTGGTTCCACTTGTCGGACTTGATCCCGAGACGCTCAATCTCCGGCCCGCGATGGTTCAACAGGATCGCCTTCTCCTCCAGCGTCAGCCGTGAGATCAGATCCCCCACGCGCTTCTCGACCGGCTGATTCGGATCGAGGTAGAGCGCCGCTTCAGAGGCGGTCCACGCCAGTGAGATGATGACAGCGACAACCCACAACAGCACAATCTGGACTTGATTTAGAGACTTCATAGGTCCCCCTTGGAGCGATACCACAGAACAGAAGCGCAACGAAGCGTCCCCCATGTCATTCCCGCGAAGGCGGGAATCCAGCCACGCACCGGATGATCCCCCGCTTTCGCGGGGGCAGGCTCTGGACCCCCGCCCCCGATCAGGTCGAGGGCAGGCTCTGCGCGGGGGTGACATGACAGGGTACTTCCGTTGGCGTCCCTCACAGGCCCAGATGCTCCTTCGCGTAGGCCAGGCATTTTTTCACGTTCGCATCCTCCAGCGCGAGCTGCTCGGACGCGGGCAGTTGACTCACCTGCGGCAACGGCGGCTTGCCGCCGCGGGTGCGCGCCAACTTCAAAGTGCGAGCGAGGGACGAGCCGGGGATATCGCCCATCGCTGCCCAGTACGCTTCCGTCAGGCACGGGACCTTCAGCGGATCGCGCGTCATCATCTCCAGGCTGAAGTTCACCTCGGGGTGACGGCGGCGCAGAGTCTGCACGACCTTCGGCAGATCGAGAATTCCCTCGCCCAGCGGCACCTCCGCCAACAGGAAGCCGTCCTCATACTCCCGCACGTCCATGTCTTTCAGGTGCACGGAGAACGCATACGGCGCGTACGCCTCGACCACCGCCATCGGGTCCTCCAGAAACGCGATGTCGTTGCCGGTATCGACGCAGACGCCGACGTACTCACTGCTGAGAGCCTTGATCGTTTCAAGTTTCTCGGGTATGCGCTCGTCCTTGTGATTCTCGACCGCCAGCCGAACACGATGGCGCGCGACGACCGGCTCCGCGATTTCCAGCATCCCGCGGCCACGATCGCGGGTCTGGAGGAATTCCTCGGACGATTTGTACGCCTCGTATCGCCGGCCCGAGCCCTTGCTCGGCAGGACCACGCGAATCACACGGACCCCGGCGTTGACAGCGGCCGTGACGTCCGCCTCGAACCGCTCGACGTCAGCCTGATCCTTCGGCAGACGGCCGGTCGCTTCCACGAACATGCCCCATTCCTTCGCCTGGCGAGCGAGTTTGGCGGTGTAAGCGTCATCCCGCTTGCCAACCGGCATCTGCACGCCACCAGCGCCGAGATCGTGACAATAGGCCAGGAACTTCAGTGGCTCGGCGAAGGAGCCTTCGTCCGAATTCCTGCTGGCGCGGTTTCGGAGCCAGTAGGAATCGGTACAAACGCCAAGCCGTGAAGGGCCGGCCGCTTGCGGATTGCGGCCCCAGACCGGCGTCTGGGGTGACATGATTGTGGATTGCGGATTTGCGCGGACGGACCCGAGACCCAGGCCGAGCATGCCGCCCATTCCCAACAGGATCTCTCTGCGATTGTACATGGCTTACACCACCTTCAGGCTCGCAAGCTCCCTGTCCCACGGACTGCGGTATGGTTTCGTCAGCATTTCGTTGGCCTGCGGGTCGCCGACGATCTGTTCCTTCCGGGCATCCCAGGTGATCTTGCGTCCGACCCGCAGGGAGATATTGGCCAGATGACACGTCGTCGCCACCTGGTGGGCGCTTTCGACGTCGGCCAGCGGCTGCTTGCGGGAGCGAATGCAGTCGAGAAAGTCGCGGGCGTGTGCAACGTAGTCCTTGGCGCCGTCGCCGGTGGTATCCTTGACTTTTTCGGTCCAGAACTGGTCCCTGGGCTCGGGCGTCAGTTGCGGCCCACCCACCGGATGGCCGCCGAGAATGTTGGCCATCGTGTTGAACGGGTCGGCCTTGCGGTCCGGGAAGACCTCGTAGCCGCCGCGACTCACCGACATCGTCCCTTTGGTCCCGTAGAACATCACGCCGCCCATCCCCAGGCCCGCACGTCCCGCCGTTGCCTCGCGATAGACGCAGACGCCCGTAAAGCCTGGATAGTCGATCAGCACGTCCTGGTTGTCCGGCGTTTCCATGTTGTCCTTCAGGAAGGTCCGCCCACCGGTGCTGTAGACCGACTTCGGCGCGGTGACGCCGGTGAACCACTGCACGATATCGAGCGAGTGCTGACCCAGGTTGGTCATCTGTCCGCCGGCGTAGTCCCAGATCCAGCGGAAGTGGTATATCCCGCGATTGGGGTTGTACGCGCGCTGGGGGGCGGGTCCGAGCCACATGTCCCAGTCCAGCTCCTTCGGCGGCTCCTGGTCCGGCGGATTGCCGAAGCCGGGCATGAGGTTGCGGCAGTAGGTGTCCTGCACGGCAACAATGTCACCGAGCTTACCCTGCTGCACCAGCTCGCGCGCTCGCTGGAAGTTCGGCCCGGCGCGGTTCTGCACGCCGACCTGGATCACGCGCTTGTATCGTTTCGCGACGTCGATCATCCACCGCCCTTCGCGCACGAACAGCGTGAGGGGCTTTTCCACGTACACGTCCTTGCCCGCCGCACAAGCCATCATAGTGATCAGCGCATGCCAATGATCCGGCGTGGAGACGACCACCGCGTCGATGTCCTTGTTGTCGAGCAGCTTGCGGAAATCGCGACACTTGATGACGTTGCCTCCGACGATCTCCGCGCCGACATCGGCGCGAGGGTCGTACGGATCGCAGATGCCGACCATGGAGACATCGGGCTGCTTGGCGAAGTTGCGGGTGTGAATGCGACCCATCAGGCCGATGCCGATCATGCCGATCCCGATCCGCTCATTGGCGCCGTAGACGCGTGACCACGAGGCGGCGGTCAATGCCGTGGCCGCCCCGGCTTGCATCAAGGTCCTGCGCGTCATGCGCCCATCATGTTGCTGGCGTGCTTGTTTCATCGGAAGGTCTCCTTATGAATAGGCGTTCTGCAGAATGGGAATTAGGCTTACTTGAGGAAGGAAAAATCGTCTCCTCGATTTTTCCTTCCGACCAGCAACCAGGGCGTGGCCAAGCCGGACCCAAGATTATTCAAGGAAATCCAGAACCGATTTCCTTGAATAACATAAGCCTAATTCCCATTTTGCAGAACTCCACTTCTCATGTTGGCACGCACGAACCGCCGGGCCGCTCGGTCGAGCAGCATCTGGGCGTGCGCGATCGCATACTCCAGGTCCATCCTGTCCTCCATGCACGATACGGCCGCCTCAACGCCGGCCTGCTGGTATTCTCGCGGCGACAGGCGGACCTGTCCAGCGAGAATCCCCACTTTGGTGCCGGCGGCTTTCGCTGCGCGGAGAACGCCGGATACGACCTTGCCGTGCAGCGATTGCCCGTCGAACGAGCCCTCGCCTGTAATCACCCAGTCCGCGCCAGTCACCGCCTCCTGCAAATGGGCCTGCGCCATGACCGCGTCGACGCCGCAGACCAGCCGGGCGTTCATGAAGGCAATCGCACCGGCCGCCAACCCCCCTGCCGCGCCGGCACCTGGTATCTCGGCAATGTCCCTGCCAGACTGCTCCTTGACCACGGTCGCCAGATGCGCCAGAGCCGCATCGAGCTGCGTCACCATCTCCGGCGTCGCGCCTTTCTGTGGGCCGTAGACCCGCGCCGCCCCATGCTCGCCGCAAAGCGGATTGTCCACGTCGCACAGCACTTCGACTGTTGCATCAAGGCCGCGCTCCGGTGGCACGATTCTCCAGATCCGGCCGAGCTCGCCGCCGCCTAAGCCGATCTCCCGCCCATTGGCCGCGAGGAACTCCCAGCCGAGGGCCGTCGCCGCCCCTACGCCGCCATCGACGGTCGCACTGCCGCCGACGGCGAGCAGGACGCGCCGGGCCCCGTAGTCAACCGCGGCCTTGATAAGCTGCCCTACTCCGTACGTGGTCGTATACAGAGGATTGCGCTGTTCGGCGCGGAGCAGATGCAGTCCGGCCGCCGTCGCCATTTCCACGAGTGCGGCCTGATCATCGGGAAGCCAGACGAAGCCGGCATCGACTCTCATGTCCGGCAGCGGGCCCATCGCCGTTCGAGCGACCCACTCTCCACCGGCGGCCGCCATCAGGACCGATGCGGTCCCCTCCCCGCCGTCGGCCATCGGCCTGGTCACGACCTGGGCCTCGGGCATCATCGAGCGAATCGCCGCCGCGACGGTCTCACAAGCCTGCATAGCCGTGAGCGAACCTTTGAACGAATCGATGGCAACGACAATCTTCATAAGCCTCGCTCGGTGGCGACGTACGGAATCGTCTGCGGGCCCTCGGGCAACAGGCAGACCGATGCATCCGGACCATATCTTCGCAGCAGCCCGTCAACGGTCCTGGCAATGTCGTGGCATGGCGTGAGCATGGCCAGCTCGATCTCCTCGTCGGTCAAGTGACGGCTAAACAAATGCACATCATGCTTGCAGCAAATGGCAGCGTGAATCTGCGCCTGCCATGCATCCTGGCAACGGCAATCGCCGGAGCGGATCATCCTCAGCAGTGAGGCGGGACTATCCGCCTCGAACAGCAGCCTCTTGTACCAGCCATGGTCGGGGATGCCGTCCTCGCAGTCGGCGGCCACGATGATGGCGCCACCTTCTTTGGCGATCCGCGCGGCGGCACTCATGCCCTTCACCGACTGGTAGAGGTTCAGGTCGAGCGGATACCCCGAATTGGTCGTGACCACGACGTCGTATCGCATGTCGACTCCGACCATCGCCTGCTGCTTCACGAACGCACAGCCCTGCTCGTGCGCACGCTCCAGGTCCCCGGCAAAAACCGCCGTGATCTCTTTGTCGCGATTCAACGCCACGTTGAGAAGGAACGTGGACGGCGCTATCAGGGCGGCCTCTTGAATTCCCTCCCACACCGGATTGCCCTGCGTGACGCCCCACGTGGCGGCGGGGTGGTCGATGTTCCTCTCGCTGTGGTTCCTCAGGATCGTCTCAAGACCCGCCATCCCCGGCATGCAGGCCTTGCCCCCACCGGAGAAGCCCGCGAAGAAGTGCGGCTCGATGAAGCCCGTCAGGATTCGCACGTCACAGCGGAGGTACTCCTTGTGAAGCCAGACCTCGTTGCCGCCGGTGGTCGTGCCCGCCAAGGCATGAGTACCGCGGTCCCGCGCATCGTTTTGCACGATCCGCAGCCGTCTTACGACCTGCTCGCCGAGCATCGCTCCAAGCTCGTCGATCGTGCAAGGCCGGTGCGTTCCCGTGGCGATCAGCAGGACAATGGCGCTGTCGCGGACGTGACCCAGTTCGTCGAGCAGGGCCGGTAGAATCGTGCGATACGGCGTCGCACGTGTGACGTCGTTGCAGATGATGGCGACTGTGTCTGACGGCTTGACCAGGTCCTTCAGCGGCCGCGAGCCCATGGGACCGCGGAGCGCATCGCGGACCGCGCCGGCTGGATCGGCAGCCGCCTCGACATATTGCGGTTGGACCACATCCACATTCAAGCCCTCCGGCAGGCTCAAGTCCAGCCCCCATCGGCCATAGGCGAGTTTCACGTTCACGCGAGGATCATCCCAGCTATACGTTCCTGATCGATGACAAGTCGCCGCTCGCCGCCGCCTCCAGGATCGGCCGCATATAGGTATCGACAGTCTCCGGCGTCATCGGCACCGGCATATTCTGTAGCTTCGACCGCAACTGCGGATTCTTCGCGGCCGTCAGCGCCCGCTCGATATGAGTCTCGCTGAATCCGGCCACGTCGCTCAGTCGCGTCGGAACGCCGACCCTGTGGGCGAATTCCAGCATCGCGCGGGCCACCGCCACGCCCAGTTCTCGGCCACTGAGCTTCTCAGGATCTTCCTGCATCAGCCCGGCTTGCCGATAGATGCGTCCGATCAGCCGCAGCGGCTCTTCAATGGCGGGGGCGAAGAAGACCGTGTAGTACGGATTCATGATCCCACAGGCGCGGCCGTGCGACAGGACGTCCACAAGCGAGAAGCTGGTCAGGTGGCCGCCGCTCGTGCCGCCGACCATGATCGCATACCCGCCCAGGTCCGTCGCCAGGCACAGAGCCTCCCGCGCCTCCGTGTCCTGCGGGTCGGCCATCACGTGAGGCAGGTGCTCGACGATCAGCGTGATGCACGTCTGGGCGATATCACGTGCCTTGTCGTAATAGGGCTTGCCCGCCGCGCCATAGAGGACTTCCAGGGAGTGCGAGAGGCCGTCGAAAGCCCCGTCTGCCACGAGAGCCTCAGCCGTGCTGAAACTCACCTGGTAGTCGAAGACGCAGCGCGCCGGGACGATCGCGTCATCGACGATCAGCTTCTTCTGCGCGGTCGCCACGTCGGTGACATTGGCGTACTTGGTCAGGTGGGCCGCCGAGCTGGCGACGGTCTGAATGGCGATGTGAGGCACGAGGGACTTGCCCGCTTTTCCCAGGACCGCCGAGACCAGGCCGACTCCGAAGTAATCGTCGATCCGCCCGCCAAGCGTGCACAGCACATCCGCCGCCTTGGTCGCATCGATCGTGCTGCCACCGCCGAAGCTGACGATCACCTCCGGCCCGGCCTTCTTCAATTCCTCTGCGATGCGCAGAACGTCCTCGCGCGGCGAGTTGGGTCGGGCGCCTTTGATCTCGGCGTCGAGGGATCCGCCCGCCTCCATCAGCGACAACAGGATGATCCCGGCGAAGTCGTCGCTGTGGCCGAACGTCCCGCGGACCAGGGCCACCCGCGAGCCGAACGGGGCGATCACCTGTCCCACCTCGGACAGCACCAGCTTGCCAAACAGGTACGCATCGCCCTTGAATTGGCGGAGCAGCTCACGTGCTTTGTCGAACTCGGCTTGCGTTCGTAGTTTCATCGTGTGACCTCAATTCATTTCGAACCCGCCGTCGACGTTGAGCGTCTGGCCGGTAATGTAGTCGGCGTCGGCGGAGCAGAGGAAGGCCACCGCGGCGGCCACGTCCTCCGGGCTGCCCGGGCGTTGCAGAGGGACCTTCTCGATGAAGGCTCTGATCGCGTCGCCGGGCTGGGCACCCATGATCCGGCTGCGGTCGCGGTCGATCTGCTCCCACATGGGCGTGGGGATCACGCCGGGACAGACGGCGTTGACGTTGACGTTGTACGGGCTCAGCGCCAGCGCCGCCGATTGCGTGACGCTGATGATGGCCGCTTTGCTCGCGGCGTAGGCCATCTGCACGCTGCGCCCGCGCCGGCCGGAGATCGAGGAGAAGTTGACGATCTTGCCGTAGCTGCGATCCGCCCGTCCCTGCGCAACGACCTCCTGTGGAACCTGCCGGATCATCTGCCGGGCGACCGCTTGCATACACAACACCGTCCCTTTCAGGTTGACATCGATCACGCGGTCCCATTCCGGCTCCGTGATCTCCAGGAAAGGCTTCGTCTGGGCGATGCCCGCCGCGTTGACCAGGATATCGATCCGGCCGAACTCCGAGACAGCCTGCCCGACCATGGATTCAACCTCCGCCAGAGACGCGACATTCATCGGGTACGCCTGCGCGCGTCGGCCCAGAACGTGAATCTCCTGTGTCACCTGTCCCACCGTCTCGGCGTTGATGTCCGCCACGACGCAATCGGCCCCCTCGCGCGCCAGCCGCAGCGCGACGGCCTTGCCGATCCCCTGGCCGGCGCCGGTGACAATCGCCAGCTTGCCTGTCAACCGTGACTCCATACTCTTGCGCACCTGCCAACCGAGCCCTCGTCGGACAGTCTACCGCCGGCCGAAGACGTCGTCAGCCACGCGGCGGAGAAATTCCGCGATCCTGTCGTGGTATTGCCGGTAGAAATCCGCCGGCAGGTTGTAGAAGCTCTCGCGATGCACGAACCGGCCGTGCTCGTCGCGTCGGCCCACGGAGGCGAAGTTGTAGTGATGGAACACCGCGTGGTGCGGCGAGGGAGTCGGGTCGCCGCTGCTGGCATACTCATGCAGACAGTGTGCAGCAAACTCCGATCCTGCGGCCGCCTCACGGCGGGCATACGCCAGCGTGTCGTCCCACCACAGGCGAAACCGCTCCCGGTCGAACTCCCAGAGCACCTTGGCGAAGATGACCTGCAAGGAAGGGGAGACCTTGAAATGATTCCGCCCGCCGGTGGCACGGCCGATGGCCTGCCTCGCGGCGGGAGAGAGATCGTCGCCGGAGTGGATGTCCAGCATCACGCCGTGATCGGCGGCAATCGCGTCGAGACGCCGGAGACGTCGCTCGAATTCAGCCAGACCGGCCGCGTCGTAGTCCTGTCCCTTCACGATGCCGACGTTCGGGGCGACATGCGTCATCGGGACTCCCCGTCGGCACAACGCCTCTGTAAGGAAGGTCAACTCCGCCTCCGTCGTCAGGCAAGCCGACGCCGCCATGCGAGGCGGGCATTCATCGACACTCAATTCAAGATCGAAAGGGACATCGCCTTTGACGGCCTTGATGTGACACGAGAGTTCCTCGACCACGTCGAGCGCCGCGCGGTACTTGCCGGGGAAATCCTGCGAATCCGCCGCCGTGTAATCGACCAGGTCGGACACATCGAGGGTGAAGAACGTGTAGTCGCGAGCCGCGTCAATGATGCGTTTGGCCCGGTCCAGGCCGCCCGGGCCTCGCCGAACGGTGATGTGATCGGCATCCGCTCCGTACGTGGGGTCCGTGTCCGTCTTCAGTGCCTCGATCACGCCGGCCACCCAGAGCCCCTCGAACGTGCTGCCCGTGTGGCCCTCTTCGAGTGTGCCGAAGCCGTACAGGTAGTTGCTGCGCGGCGCGCGACCGGCCAGAACGTCCTCCAGCAGGTTCAATTCCCGCACCGAATTCTGGATGGCGTTTGCGGCACATTGGCCCTCGTCCATCGCACGCCAGATGCCCGGCCAGACGGACGTGGACATGCGAGTGCCGATCCCCAATCGCGGCACGGATCCCATCGCCCGCGGCCCCCTGTCCCGCCGAAGGTCGCGCACGTAGACGCGGATCGCGGCTGCATCCGCGGCATATGCCGCCAGGAACAGGTCGTGCCCCAGCGGCGTCGTATACAACGGGTCACCGAGTCCACTCATGTTCCCCTGTGCCCCAATCCTGATGAAGACGTGCTGGCGGTCAGGCAATCGACCAAGGAAGTACACGCTCCCACCGTGCTCCGCGCGGGAGCTGCGATACAGCTCGCAGGATTCGTGGCTCGCGCCCGCCGGGCGCACCGTATGCCAGAACGACGGCTCGATGGCGCCAACGATGTCTCGCGCCCGCCGGGCGTCCCACGTGACGGTATCCAGAATGGCGGGGTTGACCGCCGGATCGATGTCGAGGTCGCCGAATCTCATACTCTGAGCAGTGATGGTAATCCGCTCGCCCACCTCCGTCAATGCAGGAAACGATTGTCTTGCCTTCCGCTGTATCGTATAACCTCAGTCATGCCGCGTGACGAACATAACGGGCGCGAACCGCCGGGGTCCACGCAGACCACAGGCATCGAGTCCCCGCCCAGAGGGGTTTTGGCGACGCTGAGCCGGCTCGGGCCGGGCATGATCATCGCCGGCTCCATCGTCGGGTCGGGCGAGCTGGTCCTGGCGACGAAGACCGGGGCCGAGGCGGGTTTCTGGCTGCTCTGGCTGATCGTCATCGGATGCGTCATCAAGGTCTCCACGCAGATCGAGTTCGCCCGCCACACGATCACCTGGGGCGAGACACCGTTGACCGCGCTCAACGGTGTGCCCGGCCCGCGATTCAGGGTCAACTGGCTCCTGTGGTACTGGACTTTCATGACCATCCTGGTCGTCTTTCAGCAGGGCGGCATCCTCGGCGGCGTTGGGCAGACCCTCGCGATCGGCTGCCCATTGACCCGTGACGGAGCCGAGTACAACCGCTTGCAGGAGCAACTGGTGCGGAATCGGATCGAGCTCCAGTCGTTCCAGACGCAGGGGCACGACGACGCGAAGGCCGCTCCGTTGCAGCAGGAGATCGCCCGCCTGGCACAGCAGATCGCGGAACGCGACGAGCCCAGGGACCCATACCTGTGGGCGGCACTGCTGGCCATCGTGACATCGGTCCTGCTGTACGTCGGCCGTTACCGGCTCATCCAGGTGATCGCCACGGCGCTCGTGGCCACGTTCACGCTCGTCACGATCCTCACCGTGATCGCGCTGCAACTGCGACCGAACTGGGCGATTCAGGGCCACGAGCTGGCTCGCGGACTGAGCTTCCGACTGCCGCCTGTCGACCCCGCCAGCGGCGTCAATCCGATGCGCACGGCCTTCGGGGCCTTCGGCATCATCGGCATCGGAGCAGCGGAGCTGATCATGTACCCCTACTGGTGCCTGGAGAAGGGCTATGCCCGGTTCACCGGTCCGCGCGACGGCACGCCCGGCTGGATCGCGCGGGCCCGCGGCTGGATTCGCGTGCTGCACGTGGACGCCTGGACCTCCATGGTCGTGTACACGTTCGCGACGCTGGCCTTCTACCTGCTCGGCGCCGCCGTGCTCGGCCGGATCGGACTGCGCCCCGGAGACCGGGACATGGTGCGCACGCTGGCGGCGATGTACATCCCCGTCTTCGGCCCGCTGGCCCACGTGATCTTCCTGTCCGGGGCGTTCGCCGTGCTGTACTCGACGCTCTTCGTCGCCGCCGCCGGCAACTCCCGCATGGTCGCGGACGCAATGGGACTCTACGGCGTCACGGACGGCTCCGAGGCCGGCCGCGCCTTATGGACCCGCAGGATCAGTGCGGTCTGGTGCTTCGCGGCGCTGGTGCTGTATGTATTCGTGCGGGCACCGGCCACGATGATCGTCGCCTGCGGCATCGCTCAGTCCGTCATGCTGCCGCTGCTCGGCGCCGCGGCGCTGTACTTCCGCTATCGCCACAGCGACCCGGCTCTGCGCCCGGGCCGGCTGTGGGATGGAATGTTATGGGTCGCTTTTATCGCCTTTCTGATCGTCGGCGGCTGGTCGATCTTCACCCTTGTTGCCCGATAGGTTCCGTTGTCCTATGCCCTCACCTGCACCTTGGCAAGCCGCTCGTAAAACTGGATGATCCCGCCGTGATCGTCGCCGGCTTTGCCATCCGCCTTCAGGGCCTGCAGGACCTCCATGACCCCGCTCGACAGCGGCACGGGCACACCCAGCTCGTGGGCCGTGTCCAGCGCATTGGCCAGGTCCTTGATGTGCAGCTCGATCCGGAACCCCGGCTTGAAGTTGCCCTTCAGCGCCAGTGGCATCTTGGCCTCCAGAACCGCGCTGCCCGCCAGGCCGCCCCGGATCGCCTGGAAGACCCTCTCCGGGTCCACGCCCGCCCTGGTCGCCAGGACCATCGCCTCGGAGACTGCCGCGATATTCAGGGCGACAATGATCTGGTTTGCGAGCTTGGCGACGTTCCCGCTGCCGATGTCGCCCACCCGCGTGACGGACGAGCCCATCGCGCCCAGGATGCCCTTGACGCTCTCGAAGACGCCCTCCGGCCCGCCCACCATGATCGCCAGGGTCCCGGCGACGGCCTTGGGTTCTCCGCCGCTGACGGGGGCATCGAGCATGGCGACGCCTTTTTCCTGCACCTGGGCCGCGATCTCCCGGCTGGCCAGCGGCGCGATCGAGCTCATATCGATCAGAATCATCCCGCGCTTCGCGCCTTCGAGCACGCCTCCGGGCCCGAGCACCGCCTCGCGCACGTGCGGCGAGTTGGGAAGCATGGTGATGACGATGTCGCTTCGGGCGGCAACGTCCTCGCCTGACGTCCCCTTCCTGGCGCCGGCCTTTGCCAGATCCTCCATCCTCTCGCCCACGACATCGTACACAACCAGCTCGTGGCCGGCCTTCAGCAGATTCCGGGCCATGGGCTTGCCCATGATCCCCAACCCGATAAACCCTATCTTAGCCATCCTGTATTCCTCTTCGTAGGGTGGGCTACGCCCACCATCGGTAGAAGTTGGTGGGCATAGCCCACCCTACATCTACTACATCACAATCGGAAGCTCTCCATCCGCTTCCAGCCGCTTTCGATGAACTGCGAGAGCGTCCGCTGCGTCACGCCGTACGTGATGAAGTCGGCCGGTGTCATGCCGTCCGGCTCGTACGCACGCACGAAGTCCGGAATCTGCAACAGTCGCTCGATCACGTCGGCGGGGATCTCTCTGTCGATTCGCTCCTCCAATGGCAGGTCCGGCGCCATGAGCATCTCCTGAACCGACGGGAAGATCGACATGATGATCTGGGCCCCGGCCAACTCCGTCATGTGGTGCGTGCCTCGCAAAGCGGCGATGATCAAAGTCGGCTCGTAGCCGCGCTGTTGGTAGATCGAGTAGGCCCGCTTGGTGACGGCCAGTCCCGCCTGGCGAATGTCCGACTCGCTGACCTGGGCCCGGCGGTCGTGCGCGACCTCGCGCAGGTAGTCATCCAGCCGGCCGATCATAATGACGGCGAAGCACTTGCCCGGCGTGACTCCCTTGGCCTTCGCTCGCCGCAGGCCCTGCCGATACCGCTCGGCGATCGCAAGGGTCTGCGGCACCGTGTAGCTGATCGTCAGCGTGCACGTGATCCCTTCGGCGGCACAGTCCTCCAGCACGTCGAGTCCGGCGGCGGTGGCGGGCAGTTTCACCGCGATGTTCGGGGCCCATTGGCTGAACCGCCGGGCCATGGCAAGCATTGCCTCGCGGTCGCCGGCGTGGTTGGGGTTCACCTGCGCACAGACGTACCCCGTCGCCCCACCGGTCTTGTCGTACCGGGGTCGCAACTGTTCGGCCGCATGGGTGACCACGATGCGCATCAGCCCTTCCGCACGCTTCTGGGGCTCAGCGTTCTGAGCAAGCACGGCCTTGATCTGCGGGGCCCATGTGGCTGTGTTGGCCGAGAGCGCCACATAAGCCAAGAACGGATTCGTCGTCGCTCCGATAGCGCCACGCCCGATCCCGAGCGCCAGTTCCGCCGGATCGGCGGAATCATGCCACCAGGTCGTCTTCGTGCTGCCGGTCAACCACTGCAGGTACTGCTGTTTCATGTGAGACTCCTGTCACGTCGGCCATAGGATAAGGCCGCCTGACCCATCGTTCAAGGCCGACGCCGAGGAATCTCACCCTGCTCCCACCCCCGTGCCATTCGTTGTCTCCACGTCCTCGATCCCATTCCCACCAGTCCTATAGTTGCACAATCATCACACATGCGAAGTGTTTGCCTGTCAAGTGAATTCCAGGCGATGCGCAAGTACTCTCAGTTGCCGGGCCACACGTAAGCCCTTATGTCACATGCACTTGCATCTGCCCATAAAAGACCGCCAGCCGAGAGTCGGCGACTACCGCATCATCTACCACCTCCACAGTGAGCCCGCCGAGATACTGACCATCCACCCCGGAGCACGCTTGGTCGATCCGAAGAAAGTCCAGTAGCCGGAAGACGGGTTCCCCCCAGCCTCGCATCGAGATCGACACCCCCGCCAACAAGATCAACGTGAGGTTGTCGGCCCGGGAGCTTGCCAAGCGAGGGAAGGCCTGGAAGCCCCCCGAGCCCCCAATCAAGACCGGTTGCTTAGCCAAATACGCCGCCATGGCCACCAGCGCCGACACCGGCGCCGTGCTGAAGTGGTAGACGGGGATATACACAGCAACCTCGAAGACACTCTCTCAGGCCCATTTGGGACCAAGCAGAGTGCCTCCGGGCATCCATTTCATCTCTGCCCCTCGGGGTCACCCTCAGACGCGCCTCTTGCCTCAGGAGGTGATTCTGATGCGGCATCATGGAGATAGTTCAGCCATATCCCTGTAAATATGAAGCGTTCCGCTGCTATCGCAGTCTGCATGTTCCAGCACTGCGCCAGTGGCGGAAGAAGGTCCAGACACCTGCATCTTATCTCGTTTTGAGTTGCCCCGTACCCACTCTTATAGGGAAAGAAGACCACTGCACAATCGCGATTGAGCGGAAAGAGTACTTCGGCATCTGGGTGAACTGGCTCCAGTCTCGCGATATCATGTTTCTGGTAATCCTTGACGTAGTATGACACCGGATTGTCGGAAGTGACGAAGCAGTCTCCTGGCGACACCCTGAAGAATCCCGGTGTCTTGTCCAGAAGCGCATTTGTTACTGTTGTTGCGGCCTCGATCATGACCTTGACGGTTCCCCAGTCCTCAACCGTGATCTTTATCCCGCCATGCCTCAGCAGCTCATCGACTCTCGGGGGAAGCCTTCCACTTCGGCGGTCGACTTCAGCCTTGTGGCGCAACATCTGCTCACTGTGCATCTTCATGAAGAAAGCCATTTTGTCACGAAAGGACGGAACGCGAGTGTATTGCATGGCGACGAAATAGCAGAACTGACCATACTCCATGGGCGTCAGCGTGATCTCGCTCGTTCCTTCTGCAATCCTGGCAAGAAGAGTCCGGTACAGTGGTGAGACCTTTTGCTCCAACTCTCTGGAGAAACCCTTTTCCAGCATGTCCGGTTCTTCGACCCCACCTTCTCTCATTTGTCTGTAGTACCGCCGTCGCGAACAAATCGTTCTGATTGACCTGGGCGCCTTGGCGTACCGGCCCCTTTCCTTGTCGAACTCCCAAACGAGGGACCTTTCCTTCGGAATTGAGAACCCTCGTAGATAGAACTGAGGAACGAAATGCTGGTTTTCAGTGGTTTGTGTCATCAGAGCGACAATTACCCTTCTTCGGCGTTGTTCTGCCGGCTTGCTTGGCACGGCGCAGAGCAGCCTCGAAACGCCGACGGACTGCTGTGCGGTCAAAGTAGGCCAAGGTCGCTTCCTTAGTCATTCCCTCGGTTTCTTTGGCGACAGCCTCTTTCCATTTCCGCGACTCGGCCACCGCATCACACTTCTTCGTCTTGGCTTTCATGGGCGAATCATAGCACATCTAGCGGAATTCACAAGCGAGGGAGACTGAAGGCATCAGGTGGGCTCTCGCCGGGAATCGTCATACCCATCTGTTTGGCAATGGTTTATCCGCGTCCATCAGCGTTCATCACGGTTCAACAAGAGTTGCTCATCGAGACTCTTCGACGCAACCTCTTGGCGACTGGACTCAGTTGCCGGCAGTTGCACATCCGCCTGAGACAAGGAGTTATGCGCAGATGCCAGGGTCATGCAAAGAAGTGTTGGTATTGTCTGGAATTCTCTTGACATAAAAATAGCTTGTCCGTATGATGTAGCCACAACTTAATAGCGCGTGGTAAACGGTTCTTTCGGAGGGCTGCGTTCTGTCTCAGGAGGTCAGAGTGTTCGACAACTGTCGTGAGACCGGGGGCTCACGGGTCGGCCTTCAGAGCGATGCGCAAAACAAAGCCAATTCCGGGGCCAGGGACCCTCTACGTAGGTCGTGCGTCCGCGCACGACCCTGGACGAGCGGGGACGCTCGTCCTACAAGAAGAACCAAGCTCCGCCGGGCCCGCTGTGCAAAACAAAGCCAATTTGCCGATTGCGGATTATCCAGGGGACGTCGTGCAGAACAAAGCCAATGGCGGAATTTCAGGTTTGGAGTCTCAGGTAGCACCCCCGCCCCCGGGGGTGACCCCAGCCGAGGGCGGCTGGGCCACATGGGATGGAACCCGGCGTGCAGAACAAAGCCAATTCCGGGAGCCAGGGCAATTGCGGATTGTGGATTGCGGAATGCGGATTGAAGGGACAGAGAGCATTCGTGCGAAACAAAGCCAATTTGCCGACCGCGGTCACTCCGGGTGGGTCGTGCGTCCCCACACGACCTGGGACGAGCGGGGACGCTCGTCCTACCAAGAGAGCCGAGACCATCATCGGGGCTCTCCGCGGAACAAAGCCAATTTCCAGCGCCGACACGGGCACCGTACTGAAGAGGTGACGGTCTGCCCGTTACTTGTGGCTCCCGGGGATCTCGTAGGAGTCGCCCCATTGGAGCATGAGGAGGTGAGGCTGGGTGGGGTCTGAGTTGCGATGTCGCAGGGCGAGGGTGTCGTGTCCGTAGGCGTCCAGGCCGTGATTCAGCTCCAGCAGGTGCTGCGGCACGAAGTACCTCGGCCGGATGCGCGAGACCGCCCGCGGCGCGCTGGCCTCCAGCTTGACGAAGAAGACATCGACGTGCTCGGCGTACGGCGAGCCCAGGAAGGCCGGGGTCCAGACGGTGTTGTCGCCGGAGTGAATCACGCGCCAGTCGCCCAGGGTGACGACGTAGAAACCGGAGAAAGTGGGCCCGATATGGCGCCCGGAGAAGGAGGACCAGCTTGCCTTCCCGATCTCCCCCGCCTGGAGCCTGTCACCGATAGAAATGAACGGACTTTCCGTCGCGAACACCACGGGTTTGCCCTGCTGCGCAAGGGATTGGCCGAGCGACGGCGTCACGTGGTCGCCATGCGTGTGGGTCACGAGCAGACCGTCCAGATGCCCGGAGATCGCCTCTATGACGGCTGGAGGCGTCCGAGGATGGAGGAAGATGTCGATCCCCAGACAAGCCCCGGGCGTCCGCAGGATGACGCCCTCGTTGTAGAGCTTGTGGATCGTCAGGAAGCCGGGCCGAGGGGGGACCGTCAATTGCTCTGCGGTGGCGCCGGCGGTTTCGATCCAGTACTCACGGAGAGGCTCGAACCGCTCGTCCGCGCTCATCGCCGCAGCGATGTCGAGGCCCAGGAAGAGGATGTCCCGTCTGGCGGCCATGTCGGTGGGCCGGGAGTTGTGAAACTCCGTCTGGAGCCACTGGACGAGACAGCCCGGGTCAAAGGCATCGAGATCGGACTTCCCTGCACGTGCGCAGATCTCCTTGATCTGCACGTACGGTCCGACCCGCTTGATGACATTCCCGAGCCAGGGGTACCCGCCGTCAAATGGCGGCCGGCCGGAACGCGTGAAGCGCTGTCGGGTCACGGCGATCTGCCTGGGGGCGCCCTGGCCGGTCTTCACCGTCAGTCTGACGGGAGCATCCGGTGCTCCGCCGAGCTTCGCCAGGATGGCAGTCAAGGGCATCCCGTGAACCGGCACATCGTCGATTTCGACAATGAGGTCCCCTGCCGTCAGACCGGCCCTTTGGGCGGGCGAGCCCGGTATGACGGCTTCAATCGCAGCGCCCTCCGTCGCCGGCTCGAGGCTCACGCCTACGCCGACGATGGTCCCCGTGACACCGTAGACAGCGTGCTGAGAAGTCGCGGCGACCAGAGTGAAGACGAGTACGCGAGCAGTCCCTCGCCAGGCAGGCAGTCTCACAGTCACGGTCCTCCAGAGCCACCAGAGGTCTTCCCGTCGAGCCATTTGGAGACAGGCGTTGCCCGGCTCTTGGACGGGGTCTTGATGTAGCGGTCGGCCCAGGTCAGGAAGATCGGCCAGTTGGGGCCGGTGGTGTGGCCGCCGCTGTGGACGCGGAAGGCCAGCTCGCCGTCCATCAAGCCGGTCTCCACGGGCGGGTACTCGGTGGTGCCGAGGTCCTTCTTGCCCAGGAGTCTGTAGACCGGGCCGGCGGCGACAGCCGCCATGAAGCTGCCCTTCTGATCCACCCAGGTGCCCTCCGCACCGGGGCCGGACGGGGCGCCGTAGCTGATGAACGTGGGTCGCGGCGCGCACATCGCGATCAGCTCGTGCGCGTCCACGGGCAAGTCCCCGGCGTTCAAAGGACCGCCGTACTTGAGGAAGTTGCCGGCCATCCAGTGGTATTCCCCGCTTCCCGTGAGGTTCTCCACCAGTTCGCCCCAGTTGCGGCGGTGGAGCTTGGCGCCGCCTTCACCGGAGGAGCCGATGAAGCCGATGGCGAAACGTTCGTCGTAGGCCATAGCGACAAGTGCAGCCTTGCCGTAGCGCGAGAGGCCCTCAATGCCGACCTGCTTCGCGTCAACCGCCTTGTCTATCTCGAAATAGTCCAGCGCCCGGCTGGCGCCCCAGGCCCAGGCGCGCAGAGCACCCCAATCGTCCGGCTTGCGGGGCTGACCTTTGTTGCACAGGCCGATGATGCCCCGGGTCAGACCGGCACCGGTGTCGGCTTGAATACTGTTCGGGACAATGATGGCGTAGCCCCAGCCCTTGGCCAGAACCTGCTGTTGCCAGCCGCCGCCAAACCCACCGCCGGGGCCGCCCTTTCGCGGGCCGCCGAAGCCGGGGCCGAAGGCAAAGCCGAACTCCATCATCACCGGCACCGGGCCGGTCGCATTGGCTGGCGTGGTCAGGGTCAGTCTGATGTCCACCGTGATCGCCGGACAGGAGGAGTTGTCGACGTGACCCGCGAGCTTCTTTGTGATGACCGGCACGTTGCCATCCGTATCCTTGGTCGTCTCCGTTACTTCCCACGTCACCTTGGGCGTGACCTTGGGGACTCGGCCGTAGACCTCCCGGTCGAAGTCCTCGACGATTTCGGGCCGGCGCTGTTTGAACCACATCTCGGCGGTCGTCACCTTCTGTCCGTTCTTCAGCGTCAGCGGATCAGGAAGGTTCGGGTAGGGATTGGCCTTGGACTCGTCGGTGTTCTGATAATAGGGGGACTTGGGATTCATGCCATCCGCGCCCCGGCGAAGCGCTTTGATCCCCAGTTGATCCATCATGTTCTGATGGTCCTGCCCGGTCGTCCAGGTCAAGGGCGCCGGTATACTGCTGGAATCCGCTCCCCACGCCAATGAGCAAACAACCAGGGTCAACAGGATCACGCCAAATGGCCGCCGAACCGACTGCACCGACTGAACAGACATGTGTCTTCTCCTTGGTTGGCAACGTCAGACCTCGTGCATGTGCAACCAGAGCCATGCTAAGCGCAGGTCCATGGAAAGGCAAGCGAGAGCCAGGTGGGGGCTCTGGCAGAACACATCGTCGGAGCGGGCGTATGTTCTTGGAGTTCCGCGAAGATCGGCAAAGCAAGAGCCTTCGCGTTCGCTTCGGTTTGTGATATCATGGGCGATGTGACTGACGGGATGATGGGGACAGAGTGGTATGTGGGCGGGTTGCACTTTGAGTGCCGCCAGTGCGGGGGGTGCTGCGCCGGGCCGACGGAGGGATACATCTGGGTGAGCGAGCCGGAAATCGAGTTGATTGCGAATCACCTGAAAATGACGCCCAGCGAGCTTCACGCCCGCTATCTGCAACGAGTGGGAGTACGCACGACGATCGTCGAGCACGCGGCCACCAAGGATTGTATCTTCCTGCGCGAGGTGGACGGCAGGAGACGATGTGCGATTTACTCGGTCCGGCCGAACCAGTGCCGGACGTGGCCGTTCTGGCCGGAGAACCTGTCCACGCCAGACGCCTGGAGTCGGGCTGGCATCCGGTGTCCAGGCATCAACTTCGGCCGGTACTACAGTTACCAGGAAATCGAGAGAATCCGAAAGAGCACCCGATGGTGGGAACACCCGAAAGACACCGCCGAATGCTGGCGGAGGTAGCAGAACTCTACGAGTGGCTCGATGCGCAATTGAGACAGGACCCGGACGGTGCAGGACGATGCGAAGCCTGCGGAGCCTGCTGCGATTTCCCCGCGTACGATCATCGGCTCTTCGTCACGCCTCCCGAGTTGATCTACCTGGCTGCGAGGCTAAACGTTTCCACCTTGAAGCCCATGCTGGCCGGGACCTGCCCCTATCAACAGGGCCGACGCTGCACGGTCCATGGGCATCGCTTCGCCGCCTGTCGCATCTTCTGCTGCAAAGGCGACAGCTCCTTCCAGAGCGAACTGAGCGAAGCAACGATCAAAAGGCTCAAGGCAATCTGCGAGCGATTCGAGATCGCCTATCGCTACCAGGACCTGTGCGCAGCCCTCAATGCCGAGAAACTCGAAGCACGAAATCCGAAATCCGAAACAAAGTCAGAGCAAAAACGGCAAGAACCCCAAACGCTGGCCGGTGGTCTGTCTTGAACATTCGGGCTTTGCTCCTTCGTGCTTGTTTCGAATTTCGAGATTCGGATTTCGGATTCACTTCCGTTCCCACCACAGATGTGGATAGTCCTTCCCGTCGTCGATCCACCAGATGTCTTCGGCACCGTTGACGGTCTCGCCCACGAAGTCCCAGCAGGCCTCCATGAAGGTCGCTTTCTGTTGCATCTGCGTTGTTGAACACCCTATGACACCGCTGGGATCGGGGTCTACGCTGCCCACGCCGTCAATGATCTGAGAAATGGTGATGTCCCAGAAGCACGCATCTATGTCCCTCGAAGTCCAGAGATCGCCAATGAACCCCCCGACGGCTTCCCCGCCGACAACCGTGGCAGCCGCATAACTGTGGACGGTCAGACCAATGCCCCCGCCTATGAGGCCGCCGACTCCACTTTGTCCGGCGATGTGTCCGTCAAAATGGCAGTCGAACACGGCCCCGTCAAAGAGACCCCATCCTGTTAGTCCGACAAGCCCGCCTACCATCTCATAGCCCACTATGTGGCCATCGACAGCACAACAGTGGATCTCGCCATCATTCGTACCTGCGAGGCCGCCAACACAGCTATGTCCCACCACAGTCAGGTCAGCCAAGCCAAGATTCTGCACAACACCGATATCGTTCCCGTCTTCTTCTGAGCGACCAATGCTCCCGAACATGCCGACGAAGTCGTCTCTCGGCGAGGAATAGATGAAGTGGGCTATGGTGTGCCCGTTGCCTTCGAACAGGCCTACGAAGGGTGCATATGCCATTCCTATGGGCCAGAGAGATTTGGCATCGGTGGCGCCCAACTCAATGTCGGCCATCAGGGTGAAGCACCGATCCAGGTCGGCAGGGTGTCGGCCGATTTCGACAAATTGTGGAGCAGTCCATATCTGGTAGGGATCATTCAGGTCGCCGGTACCCCCGCCATAGCGGGTCGGGTCATCCACGATCGGGTCGCCCGGTGCCTGTTCCCACGCGAGCCGGGGATAGCTGGCACCTTCCTCAATCACCCATTGGCCATCGTGTCCCCAACCCTTGAATGTCTCCGCCAGTTTCATCTGTTCCGATGTCCTTCCCCGCCCGCCCGCGCTGACCGTCACGCCACTGGCTTGAACATCCCAGTAGGAAACAAGCACGCCTCCCAGCAGGTTCTCTCCCACAAGGCCGCCGACATCGTCCTTGCCACGCACGGCAGCGGCCGAGTAGCTTGTGACGATTGCACCCCCGTTCTGTCCAACAAGTCCTCCAACACACCGCTCTGCATAAACCGGACCGGCTGCGTAACTGGACGTGACGCCAATCGGGCTATTGCCAACAATCCAGTTACTCCCGACAAGACCGCCTGCCCGTTCCTGGCCCGAGACACTCCCCGCCGCATAGCAGGCACTGACTATGCCGTCGTAGTTGATGCCCACCAGCCCACCCACGTCGTGGTCTCCACAGACGGCCGCATCAGAGTAGGACGATGTGATCTCAAATCCTCCTTCGTCGAGGATGGTTGCGGGGCCATTGAGTCCCACCAGCCCTCCCACGTACCCCACGCCCGATACGTGACCGTGGGAATCACACAAGCTGATCATGCCGCTATTGAATCCGACCAGTCCTCCGACGCTACCTGCCCCTTCTACCCCGACCGTGCAATGACAGGATACGATCGTGCCCTCGCGTCCTGGAAAACGCAGTTCGCTCCCTGGGCCAAGCTCGATCACCGCACCCTCCAATTGAAGGTTTGTCCCGACAAGTCCACCCACGTCCCCTTCGCCAGAGATGAAAGCCGAGGATTCACACGAGCTGACAACGCCCAAATTCTCGCCCACGAGCCCTCCGACAGAAGACGCTCCGACCACGCTTCCCGCAACAAAACAGGAAGTCACCGTGCCGCAGTTCTGACCCACCAGTCCGCCCACACGCGAGTTGCCGGTCAGTTCTACGGCGACAAGACGCAGGTTCCTGACAATGCCCGACTCCTGCTTCAGATGTTCGGCCTTCGGGCAGACCACTGCGAACAGGCCCACGCCATCCCTTTCACGAGACGAGCACCTGAAATTGGATATCGAAAAGCCGCTCCCATCGAATACACCGGTGAAAGGGCAATCGTCAAAGAAAGGACCTTCGCTCCCACCTATAGGCTTGATCGCGTTGGGGTCCAGCGCTGCCATATCGACGTCGACCATGAGCCTGAAGTGCTTGTCCCAGTCGTTGGGGTCCGCGCCGAGGGCGATCAGATCGGCCGCCGTGGCGATCTGGTAGGGATCGTTCGGCTCTCCCGTCCCGCCGCTGTACTTGGCTGTGGTGGTGGAAACGCCTGTCAGAAGAAGGACAGCCGCAACATACACCCAAGATGTGCGTCGAGTAATCATGACGTACCTCCGATCCAACAGAACCGTCGAGTCAAACCACCATCGTTCCTGAAACCAGTAGAGTAGAGGACTGAGCGGCCCTGTGGTTGCTCAGTCGTCTACTCTACCGGCTCCAAGCCGTTCTGTGGTGTGAAAGAGCCTTTGCCTTCGAGTGGATGGGGCCTTGCTCCTGCGTGCTCCGTCACGTCCGTATGACCCCAGTGTACCATCCGAGAGGCAGGATTTCAAAGGATTTCCTTGGCGCGGCGAGTCCCGAGTCCGCGCCCGCCCATAGGCAAGTGCTCGTTTCTCGCAGAGTCCTGCACGCCCCGGGTGGGAAGGAGACGAAAAGAGCGCTGGCAAGGTCGGTGGATTGTCCTTCCGCCCTGGCCGTTCAGGGAGATTGTCGCCGGGACCGCACTCGTGGTCAGGGGTACTTGTCGATCGGCTGGGGGACCCGGTCCTGCGGGTCGCGCAGATAGATGTACTTCACGCCGGCGCTAAGGGAGCCGGTCTTCATGTAGTA
>JAFGJR010000024.1 GCA_016928975.1 Sedimentisphaerales bacterium
CATGAAGCGTCGCATGGCGGGCTGGAGTCTCGACTTCCTGATGCAAGTCCTTACCGGAAAAGGAACTTAGTGTGCGCTGGCCCTGGCTCCAGCAGTCTCGCCTCGGCCGTCGATGTATGCAGATCGCTCAGGCGTTTCTCGTGGAGCGTCTCGTCTGCCGCGAAGCGTTGCCAGAAATCGGCAACCTCAGGCACATGCCGAAACATCTCAGCGAGACCTGCATAGAATCGTTGTGCGGACCGCTCCAACCGCATTCCCACTACCAGCAGGTCACCGATAGTCGCCTGCCCACTATCTACCCATCGTACCGTCATGCGCTACCTCCCGTTGCCCCGGCACCCAACTCGCGGCCCCGACAGCGCAGTCGGGGATCGCCGCTGCATGACTGTATCGGCCAAGAAGGCACGACGGATGAGCAAGAAGGGTCGTGCCCGACGCGGTGTTTTCGGCATCCGGTCTCCGACGCCGCCTACAACCTGCGCGCTGTGACCAGGCTCGATCTGAATTCGTAGGCGCCGCTCTGGAGTTCGAGCAGCAGCCGGCCGGGCTGTGCAGTGACTGGCCCGACGCCCTCGGCCTTCCCGAGCGGCTGGCCGCCTTCGGTCACGGTTTGTTCATCGGCGGCCGGCAGGCACAAGGTCGCCGCCGTATTGGGTGGCACCATGACGCTCAATGTCAGAGTCCCCCCGTTGTCGATGTTCCAGTTGCTGACGATTCGGCCGTAGACGCTGTCGTGATGGGCCTCGACCCACGTGAGGGACGGGCCGTCCACGATGCCGGGCTTCAGGATAAAGTGCTTGAAGCCGGGGGCTTGCGGATCGGCCTTGATGCCCGCCAGACCCTCGATGAACCACGTGCCGATGTAGAGATAGGAGCTGTGGCAGAGGGAGTTGTCCATGTCCCACGACTCGTACATCGTCGTGGCGCCGCTGCGGAGCATGTCGCCCCAGCCGGGGTAGGTGACCTTGTTCGCCATGGCAAAAAGCAGGTCCTGGCGGTCAAGGGCGAGCAGCGTCTTGTAGAGGAATGCGCCGCCGGTGATGCCGGCATGGATGTGTCCCTTGCGGCGGATCAGGATTTCCTCTTCGAGTCGTTTCTCGATTGCCGGGCGAACATCGTCAGGCGGAAGGTCCACGAGCAGCGCGATGGCCAGATAGGCCTGGAATCCATTGACATAGCTGTTGACGCTCGGGATGAAGAACTCACGATGCACCGTCTTGCGGACTTCATCGGCGCGGGCGCAGTACTTGTCCGCATCTGCCTTCCTGTCGATCACATCGGCGATCTTCGCAGCGGTCTGAAGGTTGTATATCCAGTAGCAGTTGTTGTAAAAGAGGGTCTCCCGCGTGTCGCCGTTGACGCCTTTGGCGCCGGGCCAAAGCCAGTCGCCGAGGAAGTCCCACTCGCCGCCCCAGCGACGCAAGATGCTGTCTTTGGCTTTGGTTTCGAGAAACGCCAGCCACCGCTGGATCGTCGGGAAGTTGTCTTCGAGGATGCGGATATCGCCGTACCGCTCGTAGATCTCCCACGGCAGCGTGATGCAGTAGCCGCTCCAGCCGGGTCCCCCGCCGCCCCAGTACGTCGGGGCGGTGTAAGGCAGGTTGCCGCTCTCGATGGTGTCCTTGACCGCCGCCTTCTCCGCGGTGCCCCAGGCGGCGCTGCCGCCCTGCACGTCGCGCCAGTCCTGGCTCCACTTCGTGTAGAACGCTCCGAGACCGTAGTTGTTCAAGCCGCATTCCGTCGTCGCGTGCGCGTCGCCGCCATAGCCCATCCGCTCGCGATGCGGACAATCGACGACATAGCCGCCGAGACTGAGGTCCTCGAACGTCCGCAGCGTCGTGTCATAGACCCTGTTCAGCAACTCATTCGAGCACTCGAAGTCCGCTGCCCGCGCGTAATCCGTTCGCACGAGCCAAGCACGCATGTCCTCCAGAGCCGGCTTGTACTTGAGCCCTTCAACGATGACCCACCGGCCGGTGAAATAGTTGAACCGATTGCGGAACGTCCCTTTTCCTGATGGACCGATGATGTACTGGCTGTGCAACCGGTGCGTCATCTCCTGGCTGGGTCGCTCGGAGAATTTGAACTCGATCCGGTCGCCGGCCTGGCCGCGAACGCTCGCCTCGAGCCAGCCGGTGACGTTGACTCCGAGGTCCACGCGATAGACGCCCGGCTTGACCTCCTCGACCGCCACCGGGCGAATCTCCTTGATCCGCCGATTGGGCTCGATCATCTCGGCCGAGAGAGCGAGGTCTGGTGAATAGACTGTCGCAGGCTTCCACTCGGAATCATCGAAATCCACCCCGGCCCAGTCGGCAATCTCCTCGCCGGCGTCGTATCGTTCGCCGCCGAAGTGCATGAAGTCCCAGACACCAAGCAGCGTATTGGGGCTGGCGTGTGTGCGCCAAGTGTCGTCGGTCACGATGCGGACATCGTCGCCGCCGGGCAGCTTGATGTCCGCTTGCGCCAGGACGATCGGCGTTTGCGGCCGATCCTCCGTCTTGTATGGCGGGAAGATCGACCACGAGACCCCCAGCCACAGGGCGATGACGTTCCGGCCCTCCTGGAGCCCGTCGGCGATCTCATACGTCACATAGCGAGCGCGTTTGCGATGGTTCGCCACCGCCGGCGCCAGCACACTGTCGCCAATCCGATGGCCATTGACGTACAACTCGTGATAGCCGACGGAGGCCACGTGGATGGTAGCCCGAACGGGCTTCTCTTTCAGATCGAACGTCCTGCGCAGCCACGGATCAGGCACCTTGTTATCCGGCGGCGGCCAGCCTCCCTCCCGTTTGAACAGCTCCGCAGTGCCGATCCACCGGGCCGACCAGTCGGATTTCTGGAGCAATCCCATCGTCCAGCGGCCCGGCCTGCTCCAGGCGGATGTCACGCCGTCCTCATCCTTAACGCGCACCTTCCAGTAGCACTCCATACCCGATCCGAGCGGCTTGCCGTCATAGACGACATGCACCGACTGGTCCGACGAGATCATGCCGGAATCCCAGAGGTCGCCCGTGTCGCTATCGAGGAGGGTCTTGCGGCTCGCCACGAGAACCTGGTAGCCCGTCTGCCTCTGGCCGCGGGCCTTGGGGTCCACGGCCGTCAGTTTCCAGTTCAGTCGCGGCTGACGCACGTCGATCCCCAGCGGGTCCGACAAGTACTCGCAGCGCATGCCCGCTACGGTCACCGAGCCCTGCCCGCTCGCGACCCCTACGCACAGTGCGAGCAAAACGGCGACGCATAGCATTCTCTGCACAGGTCTGTTCCAATGAGACGCTCTCATGCTGGCCTCCTGAATTGACTGATCCGGCGATTGTCACGGAACCATGATGCGCAGACACGTTTGACTTGCGCGGACACGGATTATAGTCACGGCAAGCTGCTGATGTCACGCAAAAAGGGACTTATGTACGATCGGAGGCGGGACCGGACAACGCGGAATCGTCCCGGCGGTGAGGGTGGAGCTTCTCTGTAACGGCGGGTCGTCGGATGCGGGCAACCGCCCCGATCAGGACGATGCCCACCCAGACGCCACTGGCGACGAGCAGCCCCGCCGCCACAAGCACGCCGATCAATACCGCCGTTTCCATCAACGAGACTCCACGAGGACTGCACCCAGGAGGTGCCCAATCAGATAGGCCGCCAGCGCCGCCGCCAGGGCCACGAGGATTGCAGGGATTTCCACCGCGTCACGCCAGACCAATTGCAGCAGCAAGGCGGCTGCGGCGCCGGTGGCCATCGACAGGATGCCCGCCAGCGGGCGCGGCTTCTTCAGCCACAGGCCGAGGACCGCCGCAGGCAGGATCGCCGGCGCCCAGACGGTATAGCAAATCAGCAGCCCGTTGATGATGCTCGGAACCGCCACCGCCGCCAGGGCCGCCAGGGCCGCGATGCCTACCGTCGCCGCACGTCCACATGCGAGCGACGCCCGGTCCGAGATTGCCACGATCGGCCTGACGACATCTTCTGTAAATGCCACCGCCCCCGCGTTCAGGAGCGAGTCCAGGCTCGACAGGATCACCGAGATCAAGGCGACCAACAGCAGCGCATATCCACCCACCGGCATGATCGTCCTGACCAGCGCCAGCAGCACACGATCTTCCTCCACCGGCGGGCTCACAACCGCGCGGGCAACGATGCCCAGGGCGATCATCACGGTGAACCACACCACGCTGAACAGCCCCGCCAGAATGAAGCTGTTCCGCGAGGCGCTCGTCGTCTTGGAGGCGAGAGCCCGGTTGGCATATGGCGGAATGAGAGTCTCACCAAGCAGGAAGGCGGCGACCAGACCGGCGATCTGCACCCAGGAGGTGGATCGAAAGCCCGCTACTGTGGCGGCCTTCAACTCGTAGGCCAGGGCGGCCGCCCCGTCATTCAACGGGACGAACAACGTGAACAGGAGGATCGCAGGCATGAGGAGGGTGAACAGCGTGAATTGCAGCGCATCCGTCATCACGCTGGCCTGGAGGCCCCCGAAGCTCGTATACAGCATCGTCACGATCGCCATGAGGACAATCGCGATCCACTTGGGAATCCCGAAGACGTCTTGCACCACGACGCCGCCGGCCTTGGCCATCACGGCGGCAAAGCCCATGCACAGCCCCACGGAGATGACTCCCGCCAGGATCTGACAGGTGCGATTGTACTTTCGGCCGATGGCGTCGCCGAGCGTGTGGCAATCGGTGAGCGACCGCAGTCGCGGCGCGATGAACACGCCGACCAGAATGTTCTGAGCGGAGTAGGCCAAACCGATCAGCAGGAACAGCAGACCGCTCTGGAAGCCCTTGCCGACGAAGCCGATGGAGAAGCCCGGCCCCACGTAGGCGGCGCAGAGGCTGCCGAAGATCAGGGCCAGCGGAAGGGAACGCTTGGCAAGCGAGAACTCCGCATATTCACGGGCGGCGCGGGCGCGCATCGCGACGAACGCGAGAACGATGACATAGCCTGTCACAAGCGCCACCGAAGCGACCACACGCACTCCCTATTGCCAAACCCAACTGCCGCCTCTCCGGCCGGGATGAGAGCGGCGGCCTATTCTTCTGCCCCTTCCCGGAATTTCTCCTCCTCCAGCTCGCTAATGACGGCGTCCAAGTCAGCCTCCGTGCGAATCCATCCGAACCGCGCATCGACCAGGAACGTGCGATACCACTCGATGAGGTTCTTGGCGAAGTCCTCGTCCTTGCAGTAGATGCCGAAAGAGATTTCGCCGGCGTGGACGCCCGCCTTGCGGGGCATCTGGGGAAAGGCCAGCAGCACGGCGCTGCGAGACAGGAGGAATTCCAGGTCGGAGACCTGGCTGTTGTAGATGCGGAGCCGGCCTGATTCGATGGCCTCGGGGTATCTTCGGAAGAAATGCCGGGCCGCGTTGGAAAACCCCGGCACACGAAGGTTCATCGCACGATGCACCCGGACATCCGGATAGTCCTGCAGGATCGTATGAAGCTGGCTGAGGTAATCCTCCATGGGCTGTCGCTCCCCCTCGAACAGCATACAAGTCCACAACTCGCCGTGGCCGGTGGCGTCGAGCTGATCCTCGAGCATCCGCTTGGCCACGTTGTACGTCTCGCGACGGTTGCCGAGCACCTTCAATTGCCGTTCCATAAGGGCGTTGGCCCAGGGCGGCATGTCACTGGGCAGCGACTCGGGCGGGCAGACGCCCAGCCGCGTCATCAGGCGTAGAAACTGCTTGTGTTCCGAGCCGTAGAACCGTCGTCCGACCACGCTGCCGACGTTGCCGTTGCATTCCAGCCCGTACTTCTTGTGATACCCGAACGAGAGCCTGTGAATCTCGAAGCCCTGCGCCGTGAGCGTCCCTTCAAGCTCTTCGATCAGCAGGACAGCCTGCTTCTCCGGGGCCCTGTCGATCGACAGGTGCACGTTGGGACAGAGCACGATGGGCCGCTTTCCCAGAAGCTTCTTCAGTGCCCCGAACTCGCGAACCGCGTCCTCCAGTTCCTGCCGTCCGTCGTACCGCTCGACGCAAACGAACACCACGAGCACGTCCTGGAAGGTGACTCGCGGCTGGGCCGGCGAGATTGTCGCCGGATCGATCCGCGTGCTCGGCTCCTTGTCCTCGAAGTAGCAGGAAGAACACTGATAGCTGTCCAGGATCATATCGCGGCGCCGGTCTTCCTCCTGCTCTACTGTTGCAGGTTCACGTGGCTTCGGCTGCGGTCCCGCGTTGACGCCTTGGCCTTCTTTGACCGGGAGGCAATGCCTGCATCAACGCGGGAGATAAAAAGGCCGACATCGGGCGTCAGCACATTGTCCCCGAACCCGGCGCTGTTCATCAGACGCACGACCTCCGTCGCCTCCCAGAAGTCGGGCGACCCATTGATGCGCTTGGCCTCTTCGCGAGTCAGCGACTTCAAGAAGGTCGGCAGGCACCCGTCACGAAGCGAGCCGGCGTAGTCCGCCAACAGCTCCTGGATTTCTCTGTCTGTGTTTCGCATCGATAACCGCTCCTTGATCGACCGGGCGATCAGTCCTCTTCGCAGTACTCCTTCAACATCCGTCTCAACTTCAACACCGTCCGGAATTCCAGCATCTTGACCGCGCCGATCGTCGTCTTCAACTGGTTGGCGATCGCCCGGTTCGACATCCCCGTCATCCACAACTCCACCGCCTTGCGCTCCCGGGCCTTGAGCTTGCCCAGCATCCGGTGCAGGACCTGCTTGAGCTCCGCCTGTGAGAGCAGATCACATAGACCCAGCTCCGGCGCCACAAGGTTCTGCATGTCGCTGGCGGAAAGACACGAGCTGCGATTCATCCTCCGGTAGACCTCGCGGAGCCGCTTGCGCATGTAGTACAGGTACACCGTTCGCAAGAGCTGCGATTCGCTGTCGATGGCCCGCAGGTGATCCGGGTTCTCCCAGATATCCGCATAGACATCCTCCAGCACGTCCTCGCACTCGACCTCGTTGCCGAGGTAGCGATGCAGATGCCGTATGAAAATGCCAAAGGTCGATCTGACAAAAGGCTCCATCGCCCGGCGCCTCGATTCGGCGTCGGAGGACGTGAGCTCCTTCAGGGCGTTTCGCAGCGCTTTCTCCATACCGGTTACTGTATTCCTCGATTCCCAACTGACGTTCGGCCTCTCTGCCCGCAGGATGCCGGAGTCAGGCCCACTGCCCTCTGCGGCCGAGAGTGCGGGATCCGACCCCGCGACCCTTCATTTTAATGTAGAGATATGAGGAACTCAACCGGTAAACACCCATGTGCAATCCTGATAAAACCACTCTCGGACACACATCCGAGGACGAAATTCACCGCCTGTCAGACACGAACCAACCAGACCTCGCAGCAGAGCTCGGCAAAATGGAAGTCTATCTTACAGATCGTTGTTGTCGTCTTCTTCACGGACCGCCGACTCGGGAGTCTGCATCGTGGCGGCGCCCGTCGTCAGTTCGGAAGGCGCCGGGGCTGCCGGAGTCACCAGCGCCGCCGCCGGTCTCTGAGCCGGCGCCTCTGACGAAGTTGATGCCTCGGCATCGGCCTTGTCTGCCGGCCCGGCCTCCTTCTCGATCTTGTCCAGCAGATGAAGCAGCAGGGTCGCCGCCTCGGCGTTCTTCGGATCCAGGCCGGCCTGCTCCAGCGGCTCACGAGCGTAGCCCGTCTCGCCGGCGCCCAGCAAATGATAGCCCAGCAGCAACTGCAGGTCGGAGTCATCGCTGGACGCCTCCTGCTTGTCCACGAGCTTCTCAATCTGCTTGAACAATGTGTCGTCATCGGCATACAGGCCGCGAGGATAGAAGGCCCCCTCGTTCTCCGACGGAAGCTTCTTGAGAGCCGCTCGCAGTGCGTCGGCCGCCTTGTAGTACTGTTCGTTGGCAAACAGCGCCTGGGCATACGCAAACGGCAGAATGACATCCTCCGGCGATAACGCCGTAGCTCTGGCGAACTTGTCCGCCGCCGTGCTGTATTCGCCGGACTCAAAGCTCTTGACGCCTTCCTCGAATCTCGTGTCCGCTTCTGTCTGCGCCGCCGGCTCCGGCCTCTTCTGCGCCAGTTGCGCGTGAAGGTCAGCAGGCGCGCTCTGATCGGCGAATGCGCTCGGGTCGGTGGTCAGGGAGCCATCGTCGTTGTAGTAGTTGTACGTGTAGTAGTTGTTCGTCTCGCCCGCCACTTCGGTGGCCACCGGGTAGTATCCACACCAGACGTACGGGTGATAGCCGTACCAGTAGTACCGCATGTAGCAGTAATCATCGGGCCAGTAGCCGCCCAGGCTGACGAACACGTACTTGCGATGATAGTACGGATACACGTAACCGTAATGGAAGCGCGGGCCAAAACGGTAGCCAATTGTGAAGTGAAAGCCCGGCCAGATCACTCGGTGATGCAGACGATAATGCGAGTCATAGTAGCTGTAGAGATGATGCGAACGATGCTCGATCAGGTGCGGCCGGTCATAGTACGACGCGCGCAGATAAGGCCGCCGCAGCGAGAGGTTCTCCGTACGCACGAGCGTGCGAGCGGCGATATTGGGCCTTTCCATGGGGGGCCTGCCCACAGGTCGTATCCCCCGTTGGGCCATGTGCTCATTGAGGCGCGTGCCAAGGTGTTCGCGTCGGACCATGGACTCCGCCCGCTGTCTCTGAGCATCCGGCACCCTGTTTCCGTGATCGCCCACCCGGCTCGCCGTACCCGCCCCGCGATTCTCGAAGCGTCCCTGAGAGCTCGGCGTGTTCCCCCCTCCCGGACCGATCCGAGTTGCCGGCGCCCGGCTTGTCTGCGGCCGCTGACCGGTACGCCGTTCCTCCATTCGCGACCGTACCGATCCCCTACTGCCAATCCGCCCCGAGGGGCTCGGTGCCGCCTGCTGCGAATCGCGCTGCGGCGGTTCCCTCTGCGGCCTGGCCGTCTGCTGTGGAGCCGATCTCGGTGAGGGCGAAGACCTCTCCGTCCGGCTTCCTGCCTGGCCACTCGCCGATCCTCTTCGCGAGCCGACAGGGCTGAACAGCGATCTTCGATCCGTGGCAGAACGCTCCGTTGAGGTCTGTGTCATCACTTGGGGGGCAGACCTCCGAGATTCCACCGTTTGCCTCGACTCGGCCCTCGGTCCCGCAGATGGCGACGGCGCTGGCGATACGGCACTGGGCGTACGTCGTGACGCCATGCGGTCCACAAACGACCGGCGGGTCACGCTGCCGTCGGCAGAGGTGTCTGAAGCAGAGGATCGCGGCGATGTCAGACTCCGCGTGCTCGGACTCTCGACCGGCACTCTTCTGCCGATGCCACTCCCTATCGAACTGGAAAGGCCGCTGGAAGAGGGCGTGTCGGTTCGTCGTGGAGTGAACACACTCCCAGATCCCTGCCGACTGGAAGGTGTCCACGTCGGGCTCGAAGTCCGTGCAGACTGGCGACTCGGGGCCGGCGCGCTAATCGAGGGCCTCGACGACGATCTGCTCGAAAAAGGACTCGAACGCATCGTCACAGATGGACTGCTCCCGTCGAACGATGAACGCGATGGAGAAACCGAGCGAGATGCGCCCGGTGTGAATGACGGTCTCGACGGCGCCGTCGCGCGTGGACTGCTCCGGGTAGACGAGGGCCCGGACCGTGCCATCGAAGACGATCCTCCGGAACGAAATGCGGAACCTGAGCTTCGCGAGAATCCAGACCTTGAGCTGGAGCTTGTGGCCCCGCCCCGACTTGAACCGCGCTGAGCGAGGACAGGCATCGTTGGCAGAAGGCTGGACAAACCGGCCTGGTACGTTGCCGGCGCTCTCTCGTCGCCCTGGGTCCGCGGGTCAGACCGGGGCCGTGCCAGACGGAAGCCAGACGATCCGATCAACAAAGCCACCGTGAGCATCACAGACACTGCGGCTGTTTTGCGGTCTCTTCTCTCACCTGTGACAAACATGATGATCTCCTTTCCTTCGCCGCCACCCCACACGTTCGATCGCGGAGGCGTCGTGCAAAAGACACCTTCCTGCGGCAGGGCCAACTCATATATAAGTATATTTCTGCAAACGGTTTACGGCTTGCACGCCCCTTTCCCAGGATCGGCGGACCGTTGTCTTTTCCCTTGTCGTTGAACCTATGTGTCACAGCCGTTGTTGCAGGCTGCCGTTTGCGCCTGTCTGTTCTATCTCATTAAGGCGTCGCCGCCAAGCAAGGTAACGCGAAAGTCGGGGGTTTTCCGGCCTTTGCGTGGTTTTCTTCAAACCACCATCTTCGCCCTGGTTCTTCCCCGACACTCCCGGGGGGCGACCATCGGCATCCACAGAGACAGCAGCGCCCGCTTGACCAGGCCCACAAGGCCAGGCGCGCAGATTTCGCCTGCGCGCCGGACAATATTTTCGCTTGACATGGTTCCGGGCGAAAGATATTAAGGAATACTTCATGCACAGCCTCAGAGAAACATGCTCTGCGAGTGATTTGCAGGCAGACTGGAGTACCGAACAATGCTACCAATGAAGAAAATGAGTCGAAGTGCTGTCCGTATGCGGCGGTCTCATCACCGACTCAAACCGATCAACTATTCGGTGTGCCCCAAGTGCGATCAGGCGAAACTGCCCCATGCGGCGTGCGGCAACTGCGGGTACGTGCATCCGGGACTCACCCTGAAGCTCGGCAAGGAGGAAACCACGTAAGCATGCGTATCGCTGTGGATGCCATGGGAGGGGACCACGCACCCGACGAAATCATCACTGGAGCGTTGGCGGCGTTGCCCCGGCTCAAGCGTGAGGATACCGTCATCCTGGTTGGGCCAAAGGAGTTGTTGGAGCAGAAGCTGGCTGGCCTGAAGTACGACAGGGATCGCGTCAGCGTTGTGGACGCACCGGACGTGATCGCCATGGACGAGAGGCCGATTGACAGTCTGCGTCAGAAGCCCCGCAGCTCGATTGGGGTTTTGGCGAAACTGGCGAAGTTGGATCAAGCCGACGCAGTCATCTCCGCGGGTAACACGGGAGCGTGTGTTGCGGCATTCCAGATGCGCATGCGAACGCTGCCGGGCGTCAATCGCCCTGGGATTGCCGTCGTGTTCCCCACGACCGAGAATCCGGTCACCATCTGCGACGTGGGCGCGAATATCGCGTGCAAGCCCATCAACTTGTACCAGTACGGGCTGATGGCAAGCATCTATTCACGGCATTTTCTCGGAGTCCAGAGCCCACGCATCGGGCTCATGAGCATCGGCGAGGAAGAGGCCAAGGGCAATGAGATCGTCAAGCGCACGCGGGAACTACTGCGCGGTGACCCACGGCTGAATTTCATCGGCAATGTGGAGGGAAGAGACATCTTCCGAAATGTTTGCGACGTGATCGTCTGCGAGGGGTTCGTTGGGAATGTGATCCTCAAGCTCACGGAAGGAGCGGTGGAAGGATTGTTCCGGGCCATCAAGCAGGAATTGAGCCCGTGGCTGGGCCTGATCTTCCGACGGACCATCCTGCGGGTCTATCAGAAGCACGACTACAACGAATACGGAGGGGCCCCCCTGCTCGGGATCAATGGGACGGCCCTGATCTGTCACGGGGCCAGCCGTGCCCGGACGATCAGCAACGCCGTCGTCACTGCCAGGACCTGCTACACGCAAGGGATCAACGAAAAGATCATGGAGTGTCTGTCGCAAGCTTGCGTAAGGACTTCGGATGTACAAGGAATTTGAGGATTGCCCCCTCGCAAACCGCGCCGTGATTACCGGGTGCGGTTCTTTCGTTCCGCCGAATGTACTGACCAATGACGATCTCGCCCGCAGGATGGACACTTCGGACGAATGGATCGCCACGCGGACGGGGATCAAGTCACGACACATCACGACGGACGGCGAGACAACCGCCTACCTCGCCACAGAGGCCGCCAAGCGGGCGCTGGATCGCGCCGGACTCAAGGGCGAGGATGTCGAGCTCATTACCGTGGCAACGATCACTCCCGAGATGGTCTTTCCCTCCACCGCGTGCTTCGTCCAGCAGGCGATCGGCGCCAAGAAGGCGTGGGCTTTCGATCTGGCGGCCGCCTGCAGCGGCTTCGTCTACTTGCTCCACCTGGTCCACCAGCTCATCGGCAGCGCCCGGCTCAACAATGCGCTGGTCATCGGAGCCGAGACGCTGACCAAGATCACCAACTGGAAAGACCGGACCAGTTGCATCCTGTTTGGCGACGGGGCCGGCGCCGTCATCGTCGAGCGCAAGGACAACGCCGGAAGAGGCATCATCTACAGCACTCTGGGCGCGGATGGGACGTACTGGGAGTCACTGAACTGCCGAGCCCACGGCTCGCGCAACCCGGTGAGCAGACCGCTGGACGATCCGGACATGGTCTACATGCAGATCAAGGGCAGAGAGGTCTACCAGCAGGCGGTGCGACGAATCGTCGATGCCGTCGCTGACTGCATGGACCACTGTGGCCTGGCCACAGACGATGTGGCGATGATGATCTCGCACCAGATGAACGCGCGAATCATCGAATCGGCCGCCAAGAGGCTGGGATTGCCCGCGGAGAAGGTGTTCGTCAATATCCATGATTACGGCAATACCTCTGCGGCTTCCGTGCCCATCGCTTTCGACGAATGCATGCGGCAGGGCAAGCTGAAAAAAGGGGATATCGTTATCTTCGTGGCATTCGGCGCCGGCGTCACCTGGGGCGCCAACATTATCGAGATTTAGGGCGCCATCGCCGGCAGACGCAGCGTCGCCCGCGCCGTCGGGGCGTGGACTGAGACAGGGATACGAACGATGAAGACCGCCTTTCTGTTTCCCGGACAGGGTGCCCAGACAGTCGGGATGGGCGCCGATGTCGCGGCGGCATTTCCAGCAGCAGCGGACTTGTTCGCCCGGGCCAATCAGGTCGTCGGCTTCGACCTGCGCGAGGTCTGTTTCGGGGGCCCGGCGGACCGACTCAACAGCACGACCATCTCGCAGCCGGCTATCTTCGTGACCTCTGCCGCTCTACTGGCCGCGATTCAGGCCAACACGCAGCTCAAGCCGGATGTTGCCGCTGGGCTCAGCATGGGCGAATACACTGCACTGTACGCCGCGGGAGCCTTCAGCTTCGAGGATGGGCTCAGGCTGGTCACCAAACGCGGCGAGGCAATGCAGAGTGCCGCCGACGCCACGAAAGGGGGCATGGTCAGCGTCTTGGGGCTCGACGAGGACAAGGTGCGACAACTCTGTGACGAGGCTCGTGCCGGTGAGCTGCTCGAGCCGGTCAATTTCAACTGTCCCGGTCAGATCGTCGTCAGCGGAGCGATCGGCGCCTGTGAACGCGCGGAGCGACTGGCGGAGAAATACGGCGCGATCAAGGCTGTTCGATTGGAGGTCGCCGGAGCGTTTCACACGGATATGATGACCCCCGCGGCCCGAGCGCTCAAGCAGGCGCTATCGCAGACGACGATTGCCCTGCCGTCGGCTGTTCGCACGATCGCCAACATCACCGCCGAGTACTATCGGGACCCCGCCAGTGTCGTCGAGGGCCTGACCCGGCAGCTCACCAACGCCATCCTGTGGCAGAAATGCATGGAGCGCCTGGTGGCCGACGGCATCCAGGAATTCTACGAGATCGGACCCGGCAGGGTCCTGACCGGGCTGATGAAACGCATCAACCGCAGAGCGAAGGTGACCAACATCAGCAACCTGAGCTCGCTGTCAGCCGTGCTCGGATGATCGTTTATACGGAAGACTCGAGGTGAAGAAATGACGCAGAAACGACTTGCGGTGGTGACCGGCGCCGCCCGAGGCATCGGCCGGGCCATTGTCCTTGAACTGCTTCGACAGGGACGGGCCGTGGCAGGACTGGATATCGCGGAGGATCAGCTCACGCACCTCGAACGGACCGTCAAGGAAGCCGGTTTGGCGGTCGTAACGCGGTGCGTCGATATCACAAAGACCGATAAACTCACGGAAGTACTGGAATCCCTCGCGTCAGACTACGACGGCATCGGAATCCTCGTTAACAACGCGGGGATTACCCGTGACAAGCTGATGATCCAGATGGACGATGAGGACTTCGACAAGGTTATCGCTGTGAACCTGCGGGCGGCATTCGTCGCGACCCGGGTGGCCGCCAAGTCGATGATCCGCAACAAATTCGGCAGAATCGTCAGTATCAGCTCTGTGGCGGGGGTCATGGGGCAGGCGGGTTCCACCAATTACGCCGCCAGCAAGGCGGGCCTGATCGGCATGACCAAGTCCATTGCCCGCGAGATCGGCAAGAAGGGCATTACTGCCAACTGCATCGCCCCCGGGTTCATCCAGACCGAGATGACCGCCAGACTGCCTGATCCGGTCAAGGACGCTGCCATGCAGGTCATCCCGGTCAAGCGGTTCGGCACTGTGGAGGATGTCGCCAGAGCCGTCGCCTTCCTTGCCAGTGATGATTCCGGTTATATTACCGGACAGGTCCTCTGCGTCGACGGCGGGATGGCCATGTGAGCCGCCTCCCCCGCAAAAAAAAAGCAAAAAAGTGTTTGTCTATCCGAGCTTGCGGCCGGTAAGATACCGCCCGAATCTGGAGGGTGATATTGAACACATAGATCAGGCAATTACAGCCAAGACCTTACGTGAGAATTCCGATTCTGTTAAGGAGGATACGAAGTGAGTATCGACGAGGTGGATGTCCAAGCGATTGAGAATAAGGTGATCGAGATCATCAGCGAGCAGATGGGCGTTGATAAATCGGAGATTACCCGCGACACTTCCTTCATCAACGACCTGAACGCCGATTCTCTGGACACTGTGGAACTCGTCATGGAATTCGAGGACGAATTCGACATGAGCATACCGGATGAGGAGGCCGAGAAGATACAGACTGTCGGCGCCGCCATCGACTACATCATCAGTATTGCCCAAACGAAGAAGAAGGAAAGCACGTAGCCCCAATGGACAGACGCCGAGTGGTCGTGACGGGCTTGGGTTGTATCACTGCGCTGTCTGAGTCCGTTGATGGTCTGTTTAGTGCATTGTGTGACGGCAGGAGCGGAGTCACCACGATCGAGTCCTTTGACGCCAGCGGTTTCGCTGTGCACTTTGGAGGCGAGATCAAGCAGTTCGATGTGACCAGGTACATCGACAGGCGCGAAGCCAAACGCATGGACCGATTTAGCGAGTTTGCCGTCGCCGCGGCGATCCAGGCGGTGCAGGATAGCGGTCTGGATTTCTCCAGCGAGGACCCATACCGCATGGGTGCCATCGTTGGGACGGGGATCGGCGGGATTAAGGAAATCGAGGAGCAGCATGTCCGCCTGCTCCAGAAGGGGCCGAGCAAGGTATCCCCCTTCTGCGTGCCGCGGCTGATGTCCAACGCGGGAAGCGGCAATATCGCCATCCAGTTTGGCCTGCGGGGTCCGAGCTTCTCCGTCTCCAGTGCGTGCGCATCGGGAAACCACACGATTGGCGAGGCGTTCTGGAATGTCGCCAGCGGACGCAGCGACGTGGTCGTTACCGGAGGCTCGGAAGCGGCTCTGACCCCCATCGGTCTGGGCTCCTTCTGCGCCGCGCGATCCTTGAGCACGCGTAATGATGACCCTGCGGCCGCCTCCCGGCCGTTCGACCGCGACCGGGACGGCTTTGTCCTGGCCGAAGGCGCCGGCATCCTGATCATCGAGGAGTATGAGCGCGCCAGGAAGCGAAGCGCCCACATCTATGCGGAGATGCTGGGTTATGCCGCCACGGATGACGGGTATCACATCACCGCCCCGCTGCCCAACGGCGAAGGCGCGGCCATGGCGATGAAACTGGCCCTGGCGGACGCCAAAATGAACCCGGAGGACCTCGATTACATCAACGCCCACGGGACCAGCACCGAGTTGAACGACATTGCGGAGAGCATGGCCATCAAAACGGTCTTCGGAGAATACGCCTACAGGATCCCCATCAGCTCGACGAAGGGCTGCCTGGGACACATGCTGGGCGCGACGGCCGCCGTGGAACTGATTACAGCCATCAAGACGATCAACCAAGGCGTCATCCCCCCCACGATCAACCTGGAGAACCCGGACGAACGGTGCGACCTCAAGATGGACTATGTCCCCCGGACCGCCCGCGAGGCGAAGGTGAACACCGCTCTGAGCAACTCTTTCGGCTTCGGCGGCCACAACGCCTGCATTATCGTCGGCAAAGTCTAAGCCCCCCCTGCGTCAAGCCACGCCCGGCAGAAACCCCGTTACGGGTCCAGGAACATCGCCTCGGCGAAGATCTCCGTGAAGTCCTTCTCATGGGCGATCTCAACGTACTGAATCCTTCGTGCGAGGCCGGCGGCCTTCTGCCGACATTCGTCGCTGAGCAAGAGCATCTGAGCGCCGGAAGCCGCCGCGTTGCCGACGAAATGGATACGATCGAGCGGCACGCTCGGCAACAGACCGATACGGACGGCGCTGGCCGGCCGGATGTAGTTGCCGAATGCGCCGGCAAGCAAGACGCTCTGAATATCCGAGTCACGAAGCCCCAGCTTGTTCAGGAGGACTCGGCTGCCGGCCCGGATGGCGGCTTTGGCAAGCTGCATTTCGCGGATGTCGCGCTGCGTCAGGGTGACCGCCGGCTGCAAAGTCCTGGGATTGAACGCGAGGCAGAATGCCGTCCCGCCGTCGCTTTCAATCATCCGCGAGGAGACGTGCCCCGGGAGCTGTCCGAGTTGCTCGCGCCCGATGAAGCGGCCCGTGGCGTCGATGACGCCAAGGTCGCGTAACACGGCCACGGCATCGATCAAGCCGCTGCCGCAGATCGATCGGGGCGTGGCAGCACCGATGACATCCAGGGAGATATCATCGCCGCTGGCAACGACAGCCTCAATTGCCCCGTCCGCCGCCCTGCTGCCGTGCCGGATTCGCGCCCCCTCCAGGGCTGGTCCGGCGGCGCAACTGGCCGCGTACAGCATGCCCCCCATCCCCAGGATAAGCTCGCCATTGGTCCCGATATCGATCACGAGGGTCGTCTCGGCGGCGGACTCGACATCCACCGCCAGCGCGACCGCCGTGGTGTCCGAGCCCACGAATCCCGCGATATTCTCGACGCAGTGAATGTTGCCCGACGCGTTCATCTCCAGGTGCAGTTGCGCCGGAGGCACATCGTGAGCATCGACCGACCATGCCCGATACGGAGCCAGGCCAAGCTGCTCCACCGGAAACCGCAGGAAGATGTGATTCATCGTCGTGTTGCCCACCACACAGGCTTCGTAGATGCTCGACGTCTCTACATGGCTCTGATGGCAGAGCTGGCGAACGAGGTGGTTGAGGCAATCGACAATGACCGCCTGCAGCTCGGCCAGATGACCTAGCGATTGGGCATAGTGGATGCGGCTGATCACATCATCGCCGAAGCGGGTCTGTGGGTTCAACGAGGATTGCGTCGCCACGCAGTGGCCATCCACCATGTCGATGAGCTTGGCAACTACCGTGGTGGTCCCGATATCCACGGCAACCCCCAGGACGGGGCCGTCACCAGCGATCTGGCGATACCTGTTGACAACCGTGGGCTCGATATCGCCGGCGGGACCAACGCCGTGTTCGAGGATTCTGTGCTCGTACAAGCGGGACTCCGGTGGGACCACGACCCGCAAATCACGGTCGACAAGATACTGGCAGGCTCGCACGGCCTGCCCGGAGGGCTGCAATCGGACGGTGCACTTGCCGCAGGTGCCCTTACCGCCACAAGAGGTGGTCAGAATGATCCCCGCTCGGCTTGCGGCCTCGACCAGCGTGGCGCCCTGGTGGATCAGAACTTCCTTGTCATCGGGCTCGAAGACTACGCGGAAATGGTCCATTTACGCTCATAGGCGTGCTGCACCATGTCCGGCCCGCCGAAACGGGCCGACACTCACAGAACCCCGAAGTGGGTATGAAGTGGTTAGCTGATTTTATGCCGGATCTTCCAGCGAGTACGCCTCTTCTTGCTGCCGATCTTCCTTCGACGCCTTGGTTTAGCCATGCACTTCTCCAACGGGAAGCCAAAAAATATCTCTATTATGAGCCACGCGAGACTCGTATAATACTGTAGCATATGCTGGACGCTCGTGTAAAGGGAGAAAAACCGCAAATGTCTTCGGCGGCCGAATCGGAGCGACAGTGGATTGCTGCGAATGCCTGCGCGGCGTAGCCTGGGGAGAAACACGGCGGTCCGTGACGACCGCCATAGAATCGGGGTGGACTATGATTCAATGCGACAAATGCGAACTGTGCGAAATCGGTCCGGATGGACGCAAGATGTTCAAGTGCGATCCGTTCTCGACCATCAAGGAGGCCGAGTGCATCGCGAAGTGGCAGTTGATCCGGCTCGACATGCTCCTGGGCAGCTACCAGAGCATGCTCAAGTGGTACAGCAAACTCGGCCCGCTGCAAGACAAGATCTTCAAGTACGTCCAGCGTGAGATCAGCGATATAGAGGAATCCGACGGCTGGAAGCTCGAAGAGCCGGAGGAAGAGGGCGATTCAGATGCTCCGTGGCCTGTCTGAGGGGGGGCCGCTCCTGTTGTCGAATAGCCATTCGATCCGGTTGTGTGAGGTCCGCGGCATCCCCACGATGGGGGGCAACGCGGCATTCGGTTAGCGGCCGGTTTCCCCGATTACTGCAATAAGTGTCCTGTGAGCACCGTCTTTCACCTGGTAAAAACACAGCAGATGGACAGCAGCGTCGAGTTAGCCCGAATCATCGCCGGCTGTAAATCGGGGGACGCTGATTGTTTTGCCCGGATTGTGGATCTGTACGCCGGTCGTTGCTATGGGTATTTCTACAGGCTGACTGGTGACCGCGATCTCAGCGACGAGTTGCTCAGTGAGCTCTTTATTCGCCTGGTCCAGAAGATCGGGTCTTACAAGGGTGGCGCGTTCGAGAGCTGGCTGTTTCGAATCGCGCTGAACATCTTTCATGACCATCTGCGTGGCAGGCAGCGACGAAGAAAGCTGTTGGACGCCCGGCGGACCGAACTGGAGCTGGAGCCCGGTGGGACTCCCAGGTCCGACGCGAGCGATGAACAACTGGATAAGCTCCAGGTTCAACTGAACCGGTTGGACGCCGACACCCGGGAGTTGATCATGTTGCGTTATTACGCGCAGTTAAGCTTCAAGAAGATCGCCGAGATGCGCCGTGAGCCCATCGGCACGACACTATCCAAACTCCACCGAGGACTGAAGAAATTGCGGGAACTCATGGAGGGGTAGAGGGTGAATCCAATGGAAGACCAGAGGCGCGAGAACCTGAGTGAATTGCTGCGGCAGTTTTTCGAGCCGGATCAGGCGAGGGCCGCACGCGAGGACATCCGGGCCGGCGACCGGCTCCTGGACGCCTGGGCGGCTCCAGGCCCCAGGCCCGAGACGATCGGGCGTATCAAGGATGAGATCACCGTGGCGCTCGTCAGGCGACACAGGATCACGCTGACCTTGCGGCGGTCGTTGGCAGCGGCGGCCGTCATCGCGTTTGCCCTGCTCGGATTGCTCTACCGCGATGCGAGCCGCGGTCCGGATGTGTTTCGGGCAGGTCTGTTGCCTGCGGCCATCTGGGACAGCGAGGATATCGCCGCGGACGATCTGGACTTGGCCCGCATGACTGCCGAGGTCCGCCAGATTGAGGCGCAGTTGCAGGCGCTGGAAGCCGGAGAGGACGAGGCCAGTGGCACTATGGAGGAATTCGAGAGGGAACTGATGCAGATCGAAACCGAGCTAAGGAAAGGGTAGCGCTGATGCAGTCACGTCGGTTGGCCGCACTGTTTGCCGCTGTGGCACTGGCGGGGGGACTCACGACCGTTGGCCTGGCGACAGACGAGTCCAAGCAAACCAAGCAAGATATCTGGCAAGATGAGCCGACGGAGCCCCGCTCGAGCTGGTGGCGCCGCGACCTGACCGAGGAGACCGTGAACAAGATCCTGGAGGGGCTGCGCAAGCGCGATCCAGCCAAGGCCAGAGAGCTGGAGAGGCTCAAATCAAGGGACCCGGAACGGTTCAAAGCGGAACTGCGTGATGCCGGCCAGCCGGAACTCGACCAGATCGTACGCGATTATTGGGAGACGCGCCGTCAGAGGCGAAACGCCGAATTCATCGACTGGCTCAAGGACAACTACCCCCAACAAGAGCAGGAATTGACCTCGCTCAAGGACAGAGACCCGAAGCTCTACATCACCAGCTTCGAGCGCCTGATGGGCGAATATGGCTCCATCTTCGAGGCTGCCAGGTCCAACCCCGAGCTCGGAGCCATTCTCAAGGAAGACCATGATCTCAAGGGAAGGGTCGGCGAGCTGTGCAGACGGCTACGCAGCGAGAAGTCCGATGCCAAGAAACAGGAGCTGGGCGCCGAGTTGCAGGAGGTGCTCGCCCGGCGATACGACCTGATCGTGCGACGCAAGGAGATCGCCTGCGAGCAGCTTCTCAGAAGGCTGGATGACTTGCAGAAACAGGTCATCCAGAGCAAAGAGAACATTGCCCGGTACAAGGACCAGCAGGTCAAGCGGGAAAACGTCCGCCAGCGAGTCCAAGCCCTCACCGAGAACAAGGTCAAGTTCAAGTGGGACTGAACCGGGCGAACCCGTCGCATCATTTCATTTGGACATTCGGGCTCTGCACCTTCGTGCTTGTTACGGACTCCGCCTTCTGATCTTTGATATTTGATTTTTGATGTTTGATCTACGGCGGCGGCTCCGCCACCGCCTCCCACCATAGTCTCGGATCGTCCTTGCCTTCCTCAATCGACCAGAGGTCGTCGGCGTCATCAACCGGCTCGCCTATAGAGTCAAGTCGGCCTACGGTACTGTGACTTGGAGCGAGAAGGTCTTCAGCGGCTCCACCCCTTCTTCCCACGGCCTGCGATAGACGAGCTTGAGAGTCATCTGCCCTGGATGGACCGCCTTGAAATCGAAGCTTTCCCACCCGCC
>JAFGJR010000025.1 GCA_016928975.1 Sedimentisphaerales bacterium
GTCGATGCTGCGCTCGCGCACGCAGGTGACCTGGAAAGGGCGGACCATCCGTGGCCATTGAGTTGCCGGCAGCTTGGATTGTCGTTCTGAATGTAGGGGGCTGGCTGGTCCTACAACTCGCCCTTGCCTGGGCGTTTACGCGAATGCCGGTGACGTGGTTCCGCCCCGTTCCACCAAGTTCGTGGGAAAATGACGGGCGGTTCTACGAGCGTTTCGTTGCCATCAGGCGATGGAAAGACCTTCTCCCCGACGGCGCGCGCTGGTTTGCGGGCGGTTTTGCGAAAGGGGCATTGGCCGGCGTCAGTCCAGAGTACCTGCAACGGTTCCTTCGGGAGACCCGTCGAGGCGAGCTTTGCCACTGGCTCGCCATTTGTGGCGCCCCCGTTTTCTTCCTCTGGAACCCGTGGTGGGGAGACCTCGTCATCATCGCCTACGCGCTGGCCGCCAACCTGCCATGCATCTTCGCCCAGCGGTACAACCGGGCACGTATGTTTCGGTTGATTGGCCGAGTTCACCGCCATACAGGAAGAAACGGCAAGACGGTGCTCTGACCGGGTCGGTGTGCTCGCAGCGCGTACTGTTCGCAGGTTTGCGTGAGCCGGATCGCGGAACATCGATTCGCTGTGTTCGAGGAGTGGCACGGCGTGTTCGCGACCGGATGCTCGCCCGAACGCATGGCACGGAGGCGGCGTGTCCATCTCGCTGCACGACTAAGTCCCACGGCAGGCAGGTGGTGGTGTATCGCGCGCACCGCGGCGCGAGATGCAGCAATCAGAAGCCCAAACGACGCCGTGGCCGTATCAGGATCAGCGACGTTTCCCGCTCCGTTGTCCCAGATTCTGTCCAGTTGCCGTTGCCAGGGTTCGGCTTCCTGCTTGCGCATCTCAGCGCATCGCATCGGCATGCTATCGACAGACCCGAGGATCTGTGCATCAGTCGCAGTAACCCCGGTGTTCCGGCGTTTACCTGAGCGGGGTGTTCTCGCTCCAGGCCCTGAGACGTGTGAGAACAGCCGAGTTCGACCATAACACCTTACATGTGAATGGCTTATGGTTTCTTATAGAATTTTTACCTATCTTAAATATTTTTTATCCGCTTGCGGCGGCGAAGCACAGCCAAGACGCCGAACCACAGAAGGACCAGAGTTCCAGGTTCCGGGGTGATCTCGATCACCATGGATGGATACGAGTGGTCTCCTGGCCTGGCGATCGCCGAAAGGCCCGCGGGGAAGTTGACCAGGGTCAGCGCACCAAAACCGCCGACGATCGGTCCCTCGGTCTTCAGGAACTCGAATGTGTCGCCAATCTCGGGGGTGAAGCCCGGAAGCAGTTCGACGCGGAGGGTGCCTGCCAGCGACGCCCCGCCGCCCGCCAAAACCTCGAGCATGTCGAAGCCGTCGCTTTCCTGGCCAGCGTTGTACCCGCCGAGCTGGATTTCCAGCAGGCCGTCCGCAAACTGCTGGTACTCGTAGACGGCCACGAGTTTCCCGGTGGATTCACCCGGCGCGATCCTGCCGTGGTTGCGGACTTCGGAGAAGATCCGCCCATTGCCACGCAGCAGGCCGCCGTTCTGGATGATGACCTGCCCCCGATCGGTGACGTCGTTGCCGACGGTGTTGATTTCGCCGCCGTCCACGAGGGTGATCGTACCGCCGGAGGTTGCCCAGACCGTGCCCCCGCTCCAGGGTGACTGGACAATGCAGTGAAGCGCAGCGTGGTTCTCAGGCAGTGCGGGGTTGTTGCGGATAACGAGTTCTCCCTGCCCGCTGGCCACCGGCTGGCCGAGGCCCTCGTCATACCGCCCTCCGACCACGACCCGCCCGGTCCACTCGGTGTGGCTGGTCCAGATACTCACGTCATTGACATCGTGGGCGATCTCGAGCGTGCCGGTCGAGCCGGGCTGAGCGGCGATGTTGGTGCCCGCCCACGAGTTGCTGTGGCCGCCGTCGATGAACGAGAGCTTGCCGGTCCCGAGAACCCCGACGTTCAAGTCGCCCGCCGAGCCGACGACCCACAGCGTGGATCCTTTTCCGGTGACCTGCACGTCGCCGCTGGCGCCGGCCTCGGCACCGATGCTGCACCAGTCGGACCGCACCGTCCCGCCGTTTTGGACTTCCACCTTCCCCATCCCCTCGTAGCCGACCCGGAGACCACCGCTCACGTTCAGGCATGACTGCCCCATGCCTCCGCCCGTGTAGGTCATGTACCCGTCAGATGTCACTCGCCCGAAGGAATCCGCCCCCAGGTAGCCCAGGTACGCCTCACTCACGGAGAGGTATCCCTGGCCGGCATCGCCGCTGGCGGTGAGAATATCGAGGTACCCACTGCCGGTGCCCGCCCCAGTATTCTGGAAGCCCACGTAGAGAATGCTTGCCTCGTTCTGTACGCCGGAGACGTACACCACCTGGGCGGTGCCGCCGTTGTTGATCGAGGCGTCCAGCGCCGGGCCGGGCACGCCGCCGCTCCAGTTGCTCGGCTCGTGCCACTCACCGATCGCCCCTGTCCATGAAGTCTCCGCCGCCCACGACGGCGCGGACCAGCACGCTACCGCAGCCAGGACCGCACACGGCCCCAACCACGCACCGCTGCCCCAGTGTCGTCCTCGCACCTCTCTCCGGCCAGAGTACTCAACGGTACCCTTGGCGCAACCTCGCATGATCATGATTTCCTCTCTCTCTCTTCTGAAATGAGCCCAGACGCCGTTACTATCGCCTCTGAACGGGTTTAGACTTGGCCTCAAGTGTCTGCACTACTAGCAGATGATGATCGCTTCCTCCAAATATCACCTCCTACGGATATGACCTAAGCGATTTACCAGTCTAAATCCTCGTGCATTTCCTGTCAAGCAAAACACATCCGGCGCGACTCTCCAAGTGGTTCGGCTCAGGTGTGGTTCGGTTTGGTTCTCCTGTGCTCCGGCGGCCTGTGGCGGGAGATTGAAGAGGCAGCCGGCCTTCCTAAGTCCTTGAAAGACATCGTCTTGCGTTCGTGCCGCGCCGGGATCATTGAGGTCATGAGAATCATCGCTTGCCCCGGTTGAAAGCGACGTCTGCAGTTTGAAAAAGTTACTTCTTTGAAGGCAGACCTGGCTATCGTTTGAGTTCTGATCTACGTTGCGGCCAGGCAGCGATCTGCGTTGTACCCGAGGCCAGGCACACCCCTCTCCGGCTCCAAGTCAACGTCGCGTATGGTATCATTACCGGGGGCCGGTCAAGGGAAGCCGTCCGGGCCTGCGTGGAACGCAGGAGGGCGCGTTGGCCACCGAGGGCTGGACGCCCCGTGTCAATACCTGCGATGAGACAATGCAGCCGATTGCTTATGTGAATGGCGTTTTCTGCGGTATCGAGGAGGCGAGGGTGTCCGTCGAGGACAGGGGATTTCAATTCGCCGATGGGGTTTACGAGGTGATCGCCGCACGGAGTCGGCAGCCGTTTCGCCTCCAGCGGCACCTGGAGCGGCTCCAGCGCAGCGCGGACGCCATCGATCTGGCCGTCGACGTTGATTCGCTGACGCTCCCCAAGGTGATCGATGAAGGCATTGCTCGCTGCGGTTACGAAGATGTCATGGTCTACGTACAGCTCACGCGTGGCGTCGCGCCGCGCAAGCTGGAGTGTCCCGCCGCCATGCGGCCAACAGTCGTGGTCACGTTTAGAGCCCTTCCCGTATTCGGCCAGGAGCTTCGCGAGCGAGGTGTAGCATTACGATCGGTTCGAGACACGCGATGGGCCTATTGCAGTGTGAAGTCCGTCTCCCTATTGGCGAGCGTTCTTCTCAAGAGCGAGGCGCAGCGGGATGGGTTCTTCGATGCGCTCATTATAGGTCCGGATGATCTGGTTCGAGAGGCGACCAGCGCCAACGTCTTCGCGGTAGCGAACGGTATTCTGCGCACGCCGCCTCGGAGCGAACATATTCTGCACGGGGTCACGCGCGACTATGTACTTGAGCGCGCGCAGGATGCGGGTATTGAGAGCCGCGAGGAGGAGATGCTGCTGCGGGACGTCACCGCCGCTGAGGAAGTCTTCCTTTGCAGCACGACAAAGGACATTGTCCCCGTGAGTTCAATAGATGGGCAGACTATCGCCTCAGGGCAGCCTGGTCCGGTGACCCGTCAGTTGCTTCGCTTCTTCGCGTGACCGCCGGGGCGTTGATCCGCAGTCCTGAGCCACTTTTGTGAGCTTCGGACTCCACGTAGTCTCCCGCCTGACGGCGAGCCCAGCATGTTTGCTGCTTCTGTTTTCTGATCTCCGATGCGGCCTGTTCCCTGATTACTGATTTCAACGAGGTGATTGGTGCAACGGGGCGATGCATGATTGGACATTGCCCCTGGCCGCGGATGTCCATGTTCGGGTTGTAAGGAACGTCCTGGAGTCCCTCTTATCATGAAACAGACTGGAAAACGCCCGGAATGCGGTTGCGCCGAGGGCATCGCGGATGCCAAGACGATAGACCGCGATGACTCCATCGCGCAAGAGATGACTGTCGCGACACATCGGAAGCCGGAGGTAGTGATCCTGAAAAGGCAAGCGGCCGACGGTGGAATTGATTCCGTTCGAGGTCTGAGGCGAGAAGCATGGTTGCCCATGTAATCGTGCCTGGCTGCGCCGCCGGGATTCATTCGAGTATCGGACAGCAGCCTCCCCTTGGGCCTGGCGTGTTCCACACCCACGCTTCGTCACCCTACACAGTTGGGATCGGCAATATTGCCCTCGCCGCTGTAGCATCGCTGAAGGACGGCGAAATCGGTCTGATCTGCGTCGCCATCCGAATCGAGGTCGGCCTTGGCACAATCAACCGCATAGGAAATAGCCGGGCCCGAGGCGCAAGACTCGAAGGCCGTGACGTCGTCGTTGTCCATGTCGTTGTCACCGTCAAAGTCACCCGGCAGCGGCGATAGCGACTTGTTCTGAAACACGTAGGTGCCGCCGGAGCCGGCCCCCGCGATGAACACCTCTACATAGTAGGTCCCGAGTCTGTAGAAGACATATGCGAAGGGCTCCGTGGGGCCGGCTTGCTGGAAGGTGGCCAGCAGGGTGGTCCCGTCGCGATCGTAGAGTCGCAGGCCCAGGTCTGATCCGGTGACGTCCATGCGGAATCGCAGGCAACCCGCTTCCGGCACCTGCAGACGCCAGATGTCGTGCACATCTTGTTGCAGTGCGGTTTGGGAATACTGGCGGCTGAGCTGCCCAGAAGCGGAATCGTCAATATCCTGAACACTCGGGGCGGTCGGCCAGTCATTGTTGTCAGGTCCGTTGTGGCCGCCGAGCCAAAAGATCTCGTTCGATTTGGCGAAGCTGATCAGGTAGCCCTTGGAGTCAATGACAGTACTCGGCACGAGGACGCCGCCGCTGTAGTACCATCCGATTTGGGACTTGTAGCAGTCGATGGCCAAGCGTTTCAGATTGGTGACGCGATCGGCACGGCGGATCGGCGAGTCCGCACTGATGGCCGCGAAGTCGAAGACGGCGTCAGGGACGGGCATGCCTGTGGGTGTGTCGAAGGTTGAGGTCGGCACGCAGCGGTCCTCGCGCGTCGTGGCATAAGCAGGATTGGGCCAATAGGTCGACGACTGTTGCGGGGCGTGGATGATCTCGCGGTACATGGTTGCCGAAAGCATGCCGGCCTGGCGCAGAGCCACATCGAGGAACAGGTACGTGTAGGCGTGGTCAACGTGCGAGTCGCGAGGATCAGACACATAGACTTCGGTCGGATTGAAACTCGAGAGGATGGCCACGAGGTCCTGGCCGACGTTTGTGCCGGCGTACTTGATAGATTCGGGCGAGGTGTCTCTTCTGAAGGCATCGGGGTCGTACTTCTCGTTCTTCTGTGTGTAGGGTGAGGTCCACACGGTGGAGATGTCGCAGTTGCTGGTGAAGAGCGCGCGAAGGCCTTGATCGGGGTAGCCCAGGAACGGCACGTCTCTCGGGTCTGTCAGGCCGAGCCGCGCCATGGCCTCGAGGCTCTCAGCGTGGCGGGCCAGAGCCGAGTTGCGGAAGTCGGCCGGCGTCGGGGTTGTCACCTGGTAGTAGTTGGCGACCGCCGATGTATACGCATCGCCGCTGGTTATGACGACCACACACACGCGTGCATGGAGGAGATGATCCCCGTGGAGAGCGTGATAGATGACACCGGCATGTGCGAGGGTCTCATCATCAGGATGGGGGGCGACGATCAGGATGCGTCTTCCGGAGGAGGGCGGGATGTTGAATGCGAACTCGGTTAAGGGCTGCTGTCTGGTGTGCAGGCGGAGCGGCTCGGAGTAATGATACTGCTGGTAGTCAGGGTCCCACCATCGGAGCTGGATGGTCGTATCACCGTTGGCATCGACGCCCGCATCGACGGGGCCCAACTGGCTGGTCGCACCGGGAGCGGCGACCGGAAGCACGAGCGTGAAGCCGGAATGGTCGTCACTGTTCACGCTGCAGGCGATGTCGCTGCAGGTGTCGTCGTCTGAATTGGCGACAGTGATGGTGATCGGGGCAGTCTCGGCCGGGGCGAGACGAACAGCCAGCAGCATCAGAACAACACCAAGATGACAGACCAGCCGGAGACCAAACATTCTGATGCCCTCCAGCTTCTGATCATACCGCGACGACGGGGCCGGACCAATGCGGACGGATGCGGTTGAGGTGGGTATCAGCGGTCTTGATGCAGGGGCACAGCCAAGCCCGGCCTCCACAAAGACAGAATCACAAAGAGGTTATGTTTCCGCACGCGCTGTCACATGCTGCCCTACAGCGAGTCTCTGTGTATTCGTTTTGGTGGGTGCAGTCCAGGCGGCGCCTCTGCTGTGCTGGTCCACGCACGACGGCACAAAGACCGCCAACCTGGACGGCACCATCATCAACACGTGGTTGTCAAAGCCCAATTATCCCATCTTCGCCGAGGTCCACGACAGTCCTGCCGTCGGAAAGGTCGACGGGTTCAAGTCGGGCGGCTACATCAAACGCGCCGACTATGGCGGCAACCCTGAACTCGTCATTACCGACACCAAGATGTACACGACCGCCGGGGACTCGCCATCAACCGCCTCAACAACGACGTGTGTTGGTCGAATATGAACGGCGAGCTGTGGCGCGCCGGTCCGGATGGATCGAACAAGCCGCTCATCCGCACGGCCCTGACTTCGTCCGGCGTGTTCGAGATCGACCCTGTCCACCAGAAGCTGTTCTGGCTTCAGTACGGTGCGGGAACAAACAGCTACATGGGAGACATGAACGGCGGCAACGCCTCGTACCTGACCGGCGTCGATTCCTTGTGGAAGGTTACCGACCTGGCTGTCGACGCGCTATCCAGCCGCCTCTATTGGAGCGAGATGGGCGTCACGGTGAACGAGCGGGTGCGCCGGCTTGGCTTCCTTCGATCGTCTTTGCCCGGCTGCGCCGCCGGGCCGTGTTCAGCTATGGTTTGTTGACCTCGGCGACAATAATGCCGACGGGGTACGGATAAGTCTCGGTGCCCAGATACCACGCAGTTCCCTTGACGACGATGCCTCCCTGCTTGTTGTACGTATCTTTCTTGGCGTATAGCTTCTCCCAGTTCTTATGGGCATCCGAACCTTTCTGGAGATACCCGAAAACGCAGTTGCGGGTCGCGCCGCTGGAATCACCGGGCTTCTCCAGTTTGTAGCACACGTAGTCGCTCTGCGGGGCGTCCTTCAACAGGAAGGAGGTGGCGCTGGGCCCCATCTGTGCTTTGAAGCTCGTCGCCTTGCCCGCTAGATCCTTCACGCCATCGACACCTTTCTTGAAAGCGTCGAACTCCATCTCCGCATAACTCTTGGGCGACTCGGCTTGGGCCGCCGACTGATACTTCTCCAGGGGCGCGTCAGGCTGCACGCCCTTGCCTTTTGTGGAGCAGACCATGTTTGGCACGACTGCGGCACGTGGGTAGGCCATGCCCCAGTTCTCCCGAGCCGTCCCGCGCTCCGCTTGGAGAGACAGCCCCAGCGCCTGCCGCACGCTGTTCAGCGTATCCATGTTCAGCTTGCCGGGCTCGCTGGCAACGAAGCTGGCGAACTTGCCGAAATACTCCTTGTCAGGCTTGAGTCCGGGGTCGGCTTCGACATTGTCGCCCGCCTCGGAAAGCATGTAACTCTCGGCATCCTTGTTCAGGTCCTTCAGTTCGTCCGACTTCCAGACCAGAAGGTTTTTCTTGCTGGTGTCCTGGTACTTGTAGTGTCCGCCCTGACACTGGAAGAACACGTTGCCTTTCAGGACCGTATCGCTGTTGCCGAAAGTGTTGTTGACAGCGTTGCCTTCCTCTCCACCCTCGGTTTGCATGTAGGCAATCACGCAGTCCTGGATGGTCGTGGCGCCCTGTCCGCCGACAAAGACTCCGATCCCGCCGCCCTTGCCTGGCTGGAACCAGCAGAAAGCGATGGTGCAGTTTCTGATCACGATCTTGGAGCCGTCCTGGGCAGACCTGGTGCTGATGCCCTCCCGAAAGGTGTTCAGGATGAAACAGTTGCTGATCTCGTTGTCCCGGCCCTGCCAGCGTCCGTAGATGCCTTCTCCATAGGGGTTCAGCAGGGTGCAGTTGCGGATCTTGATATCCTTGCCAAAGACTTTGACTAGGCAGGCCTGGAAGGACTTCTGCGGCATCACCTTGCCTGTAACGTCGTAGGCATTGCGCGTCTGCGCATCCAATACCAGGCCATCCAGGACCAGCCCGCTGTGATCCGACTGCTCATCTCCGTGGACGATTCCCTCCGGCAAACCTGTCCAGTCGCCCTTATAGTCCTTCGCCCGCTGAAGAATGGTGAGGTACTTGAATGGGCTGCGCTCGGTGAAGTCCTTCTTGTAGCCGCCGACGATGGTCAGCTTCGGCACCTTGACCAGGAAGGCCCCGCAGCCGCCCTTGCCCTCGTAGGTGCCTTCGGCGACGTGGATGACATCGCCACGCGTGGCCTTCTCAACCGCCTTCCAGAGCATTCCATAGGGGCCATCCTTTGTCCCATCCCCGGAAGCCCCTGCCAAAACGAACACATCTTTGCCCCAGGCGCAGGAGCCAACTGCCAGCGCTGACGTTACCGCTAAGACAATCACTCTCGGCGCTTTCATGACTGTTCTCCTCATTGGACGTTTCTCAGACAGCCTTGCCCGGCTACGCCGCCGGTTCATCTTCCGTGGTTCATCTCTTGTTCTTTGCACAGATTCGATTGCAGAAGGAATGCGTGAGGAGAAGCGGGAAGGGAGTTCTCCACTTCCCCTGCGATCTGCTTCGCACGTCAGTCTACCTTGGCACGTCGCTCAGGCAAGATAAAACAGCAGGGATGGGACAGAAAACCTATGATGGCGAGGCTTTGCGGAAGCCTGGCGGACCGGTGGGGATACGGGCCGGTTGCCGGCGGACGACGCCTCCTTGTTTGAGATCTTCCCGGTTGTCGGAATCCACCGTATTGTTCCGTAAGTCCTTAAGCGGACGCGGATTAGGCCCGAGAATTGGCCGCCGCATCTGCGAGCAGAAACACAGGCACAACTCCGGCACCGGCAAGGCCCCAGCTTCAGTCTGCGAACAGACGTTCCAGTCCATGTTGGAGAAACGAGTCGGGTCAACTTGCCGATCGGAAGGAATCCGGTGAGCTCTGTCGGGACCATTGTCGTCGCAGCAGCCCCTTTCGTCTGATCTGCGAGACTCGGCCGGCGAAGGACAAACCTGCTTTCGGCTGCACTGAACGCCTTTGTTTTGAATACAGCTATTGGTAGCATCTGTGGCACGACTTCAAGGCCACGGACCGGATGCAATCGTGGCCGCTATGGGGGCGTCGGCTCCAGCGATCGCGGACAGGGCAAGCGTACTCGACCGAGAGGATACCACCAAGCCTTCGCTCCTTGATGCGAAAGCCCACACAGAAAGCAGACGGAAACCTCCGGGGAACGCGGCGACGGCGCGGGTCCAGGCGCCCGACTCAAGAGTGAGCGAAGGTGAACATTCATGTCAGTGCTGGTTCGTCGCAGTGTCACAAACACCCTCTTCTCGATGGCGTTCCCAATGCTGGCCGGCACATTCGCCATGAACGCATACAACCTTACGGACACGTGGTTCATCGCCCAGTTGGGTACGCTCCCGCTGGCGGCGATGGGGTTCGTCTTCCCCGTCGTCATGCTGCTGACGTTCGTGGCCGGCGGAATCGGTACGGGAATCACCACTCTGGTCTCCCACGCCATCGGTCGACACGATCACGACGACGCGGCCAAGCTCGTCACGCACGGTTTGGCCCTGACGATCAGCGTGGCGGCAACGATGTCCGTTGCAGGGTATCTGAGCATCACGCCGGTCTTCAGACGGCTGGGCGCCGACGTCCAGACACTACCCCTTGTCGGCGAGTACATGCGCACCTGGTACGTGGGGGCGATGTTCATGGCCCTGCCGTTCCTGGGCAACGGCATCCTCATCTCCGCGGGCGACTCCAAGTCGGCCAGTCGATTCATGATACTGGGGACGATGCTCAACTTAGTCCTCGACCCGATCATGATCTTCGGTTACCTGGGCTGCCCGGCGATGGGCATACGGGGGGCAGCGTTGGCTACCGTGATTGCGCAGGCGGTGTCGACGGCATGGCTGCTTCACCTGCTGCGGCACAAGCACCGCCTGTTGGTGTTCAAGGCCGGTCGGCTGAGGGAATGGTTTGCCTCGTTCCGGCGCATCCTCGGTTTTGCGGTACCAAGCATCCTGAGCATGATCCTGATGCCGATCTCCGCTGCAGTGATCACCAGGCTGCTGAGCCACTTCGGCAACGAGTCGGTGGCGGCCTGCGGCGCTGCCGGCCGCATCGAGATGTTCGCCTTCGTGGTGCCCATGGCGCTGGGCATCTCGCTCACGCCGTTCGTGAGCCAGAACTTCGGGGCCGCTCGCGTGGACCGCGTTCGCGAAGCGCAGAAGGTGGCCACGTGGTTCGCTCTCGGCTACGGCGGGCTGGTGGCGGTGGTTTTCTTTCTCAGTGCTCCATGGGTGGCGTCGGTCTTCACGGATGACGCGAAGGTGGCCCGCGTCCTCATCTCGTACATTCGCATCATCTCCTTCGGTTATGGGATGATGGAAGTGCATCGGTACTGCGGTTTCTTCTTGACGGGCCTGCACAAGCCAGTCTGCGCGACAGTGCTGAATGCCATCCGCGTGCTGGGGTTGCTCATTCCGCTTGCCTACCTGGGCGCACACCTCTATGGGGTGATCGGCGTGTTCGCTGGTCGCCTGGCGACGGACCTCATCGTTGGCAGCATCGGCATCGTCTGGGTATCCCGCACTTTGCGTTCCTTCCCGGCGGCCGTGAGCTCGCCGCCAAAGACGATTGCAGCGGGCGTGGAGACTCCGCCATGGTAGACGCACGCGGGTCCCACCGCGGCCGACTTGATCTCTGTTGACCGGCAAGAGCAGAAGAGGGTGGGTTGGATCGGGGTCAACAAGTCGTGAGTGCAGGAACCTTTGGAGAGACCGTACTTCAAGCGGGAACGGCGTGTCACTTCTTCCGGGCCGAGGCATGGACAGCGCGGTCGAAGGCCCAGGAGCGGATATGGCTGACCTGTTCCCTCATTGTCTTGGAGAGCGGAACGATCTGACGAAGCGCCGGGAACATGTGCTCGTCGGTGACCGTTTCCTTGGCCAGTCGGGCCGACACAAGGGCCGCGATCACCGCCTGCTCGATCTCCGCGCCGGTCCAGCCGTCAGTACGGTCGGCGAGGAGGTCGAGTCGGAGTGTGGACGGGTCGACGCCGCGATGGGAGAGGTGGATCTTGAAGATCTCCAGCCGCTCGTCGTGGTCCGGCAGGTCGATGAAGAAGACCTGATCGAACCGCCCCTTGCGGATCATCTCGGCAGGCAGGAGGTCGACCCGGTTGGCCGTCGCCGCAACGAACAAGCCGGCGGGCTTCTCCTGCATCCACGTCAGGAAGAA
>JAFGJR010000140.1 GCA_016928975.1 Sedimentisphaerales bacterium
ACGGCGTGACGTAAGGGTGTATAGTATGCCATAGGTGGGTCCCAATTCGGCGCCGACGTGGGGCCCTTTTACATGCCGATTTCCATGAGCCAAAAACGTGAACACTAATGAATAGGAGATTCACATCATATCAAAGCAGAATTCAAGCAGAATTCGACTGTTGCGATTTTCAATGACCACATAGGTGCCGAGCATGCCGTCAAGGAACTCCAGAGGGCTGGCTTTGACATTAAGAAGCTGTCCCTCGTAGGCAAAGACTACCACTCGGATGAGCACGTGGTGGGATACTACAACACGGGCGACCGCATGATGTACTGGGGCAAGCTGGGCGCGTTCTGGGGCGGCCTGTGGGGTTTACTCTTCGGATCAGCCTTCTTCTTCGTTCCCGGAGTCGGCCCGATCGTTGTAGGCGGTCCGATCGTAGCGTGGATCATCGGTGCCCTGCAAGGGGCCGCCATTGTCGGTGGCCTCAGCGCCGTTGGCGCGGCACTGTACAGCATCGGCATTCCCAAAGACAGCGTGCTCAAATATGAGACCTCTCTCAAGGCCAACAAGTTTCTTCTGGTCGTTCACGGGACCGCTGACGAAGTGGAAAGAGCCAGTAGTATCCTGCGGGGTACGGGCGCGATCGAGACAACGGTTCACAAAGTCGAAGAACCGCCAGCGATAGTGCCCTATGCCCTAAGACCGGAATCGCTGATCGCCCCTGTCCATATGGGCGCGCCTGACGTGGTCGAAGCCTGACCGCACCACAAAGTGTTCGGTGAAGCTCTCATAACGTTTGCACCAGGTTTCGAAGGCAAGACGAGACAGCAAGAACATGCGTTCAACGTAACGTAGGAGCTTGGCTGGCTGCGGTGAAAGGAGGATCCTGTGGATCCGATCAAAGTTGTTGTGTTAGTTGCAGTTGCGGCGGTGGTGGTCATCTTTCTCTCGGGCATAAGGATCGTCCGTCCCACGCACCGGGGCCTCATCGAGAGACTTGGCAAGTACAGGCGTTTTGCGGCACCGGGTTTCAACTGGATCATTCCTTTTGCAGACCGAATGATTCAGGTCAATATTACGGAGCAGATGATCAACGCCGAGCGTCAAGAGATCATCACGAATGACAAGCTCAATGCGAGCGTGGATGCCCAGGTTTACTTCAAGGTCAAGGCTGACGAGGAGAGTGTCAAGAGCTCGCAGTACAATGTGAACAACTATCAATATCAGATTGTCAACCTCGCCCGTACGACATTGCGGAACATCATCGGCACCCTCACGCTCAAGTCGGCCAACAGTGAGAGAGATAAGATCAACACCTCACTGCTGGAGACCTTGGCCCGGGAAACCAAGCACTGGGGCATGGAGATCGTGCGGACGGAGCTGAAAGAGATCGACCCTCCCAAGGACGTCCAGGAGACCATGAACAAGGTGGTGAAGGCGGAAAATGAGAAAGTCGCCGCTCTGGACTTTGCCGATGCAGTGGAGCGACAGGCGGATGGAGTCAAGCGAGCCGAAATCAAGAAGGCCGAAGGGATCAAGCAGGCCAAGATTCTGGCGGCGGAGGGCGAGGCCGAAGCGATACGGCTGGTCAACGAGGCCGCGAACACGTACTTCATCGGAAACGCGCAGCTTCTTAGAAAGCTCGAGGCCCTTGAGAAATCCCTGAGCGGAAACGCAAAAATCGTGATTCCTTCTGGTTCTGAACTCGTCAATGTGATCGGAGAAATGGCCGGTGTCTTGCCGCTGACGGACAGAGTAATGCCCATGCAGCGGAAGTAACTGCAGAGAAGCGAGGAATCCCGGATGAACATCCTTTTGGTCTACCCCGAGTTCCCGGATACGTTTTGGAGCTTCAAGCACGCGCTGAAGTTCGTGGGCAAGCGGGCGGTGCTGCCGCCGCTGGGACTGTTGACCGTGGCGTCCATGCTGCCACGGGAATGGTCGCAGCGGCTCGTGGACACCAACGTACGGCGTCTGACGAAAAAGGACCTGGCGTGGGCTGACTGCGCGTTCATCAGCGCCATGGTTGTCCAGCGTGAATCTGCGCATCGGGTCATTGCCCGGTGTAAGGAGGCAGGTTTGCGAATCGTAGCCGGCGGTCCTCTGTTCCAAATCGAACACGAGAAGTTCGAGGCTGTGGACCATTTCATCTTGAACGAGGCCGAATTGACGCTTCCGGTCTTTCTCAAAGACCTGGCGCAAGGCAACGCGGAGCGAATCTATTCGTCCGCCGAGCACGCGGATTTGCAGCAAACGCCCCGGCCCATGTGGGAGCTGCTCGACCTCAGACGATACGCCAGCATGAGTATCCAGTTCTCTCGCGGCTGCCCCTTCAACTGCGATTTCTGCAATGTCACGGCCCTGCTCGGCCATCGTGTGCGAACCAAAACCTCACAGCAGATTATCGCGGAGCTCGACAACCTGTACGCTCGCGGTTGGCGTGACGAGGTCTTCTTCGTGGATGACAATTTCATCGGAAACAGGCAATTCCTGAAGAACGATCTCCTTCCGGCCCTCGTCGAATGGCGCAAGGACAAGACCGGACTTCTCTTCTTCACCGAGGCCTCCATCAATCTGGCCGACGACCAACTGTTGATAGAGATGATGGTGGGGGCGGGATTCAACAGGGTCTTCATCGGTATCGAGACCCCGGACGAGGAGTGCCTGGCCGAGTGCAGCAAAATCCAAAACAGGAACCGAAACCTCGTGGAAGACGTGAAACGCATTCAGCGAGCCGGGCTTCAGGTGCTGGGCGGGTTCATCGTTGGTTTCGACCACGATCGTCCCTCCATCTTCCAAAGGCAGATAGAATTCATTCAAAAGAGCGGCATTGCGACCGCCATGGTCGGCTTGCTGCAAGCCCCTCCCGGAACGCGGCTGTATGAGCGGATGAAAAAGGAGGGCCGTCTTCGCGGGGACTCGTCGGGAGACAACGTCGACGGCACCACGAACATCATCCCGGCGATGAGCCTGGACGCTCTGAAGGAAGGCTATGAAGGAATTCTGCAGCACATCTATTCCCCGGAACACTACTACCGGCGCATTAGGACCTTTCTCCGTGAATACCAGCCACCCCGAATCCGAGGACGGATACGGTTCTACCACATCCTCGCACTCCTGCGGTCGTTCTATCGACTCGGCCTTGTGGGCCAGGAACGGTTGCACTACTGGAAGCTGCTGCTTTGGACTCAGTTCCGGCGTCCCCGGCTCATCCCTGAAGCCGTCATGCTCGCGATCTGTGGCCACCATTTTCGCAAGGTCTGCGAACGGCGAGTGAAGTAACGCCGCCAGCAGAAAGGAAAGACGAAGGAGAAGACCAATGAGAACAAGAGTGGGTTTGTGGATTGATCATAGGAAGGCTATTGTCGTGGCTATCACGGACAAAGGGGAAGAGACACGATTGATCATATCGAAGGTGGAAAGGCAGCTCCGCCGCTCTGGTGATTCGCCTCTGGAGGGAGCCTATGACAAGGCGCAAACACCGGCACGCAATAGCCGCCAGAGAACGTTTACAGCACATCTCAACATCTACTATGACGCGGTCGTCGCGTGCATTCGCGATGCCGAAGCGATTCTGATATTTGGCCCTGGCGAGGCCAAGGGCGAGCTGAAGAAGCGGCTCAAAAAAAGCAACCTCGATGGACACATCGCGGGCGTCGAGACAGTCGACAAGATGACGGATCATCAAGTCGCCGCGAAGGTCCGACAGCATTTCCAGCACACCAGCCGTCCTCATTAGACGCGAGATGGTGGACGAGTCAGACTTGGCGGTGGCGAAGCCTGTTTCCGGACAGTGCGTCCAATAACTGCGGGTAGGGTTATACCCCATAGAAAGGGGCTCACCCGTCCCGTACCATGTGTTCATCGACGTACTCAAGAAAGAAGCAAGTATGGGCAGTGCAAAGAAGGAAATGACCATGGAGGGGGCACCCACTGGTGGTGAACTGATGGCCAATCGGAAGCAGAATCATATGTGGTGGACGGTCGCTGTCATACTGATCATTCTCTGGCTGCCGGGACTGCTGGGCGGGTACACGGTGACAGGGGTAGCCAACATCCTTCTATCACTTGCCCTTGTCGTGGTGCTATTCCGGATCCTGCAAGGGCGACGACCGGCGTGAGAGGTGGTTAGGCGGCAGCACGCGTCACAAGGGAAATGTGGCACAAGAAGGAAAGGACAATGGCTATGCTCTATGTTTCGCAGTTTCGCCGCTGTGTTGATTTTGGACCGGAGAGGGCACTCGGACGGTCTCCGGGACGTTGTGGGATTAGGCCGCAGACCAGACATTCGGACGATATGCGAAGAGGCAGTTATGTCAACAGCAGCCATATTTTCGAAGTTTCGACCTACAGATCACCGTGAATCCCGGCATGCAAGGAATGGCCATCCGTATGATGCTCCGCCGAATAATGATGTACTGACGGGGCAAATCCTTGAGAACCGGAACACCACATCTCAGAAGAAGGCGTTGAAGCAGATCGCCTCCCTGCCCCTCACCCGACGACGCGAAGTGCTGAACATCCGCCGTCAGATTGCGGACGGGACCTACAAGGTGGCGGATCGGCTGGATAAGGCAATGGACCGGGTGCTGGAATCGCTCGCCACCTGATCGTCACGGCGTTCCTACCGCTGGGACGATGGTTCACGGACTCCCGTCACCTGCTATTGAGGACCACTGCAGCCCAATGCGGCCGGTGATGATGGCAGTGTCAGGTGAAGCTTCGACAAACAACGTGGTGTTCGCGGCCTTGGCCCACATCGGAATACTCGGGTAGAGGGAACACGCATGATTCTCGGGTTTTTCATCAAGCAGTACAACTTCTTTGACCTGTTTGAAGAGCAGGTCAGTCATGCAGTGGAGGCGGCGCGTTTCTTCAAGGAGGTAGTGGCCCAGGACCATGTGAGCGAGGAAATGCTGAGCCAGATGGCCCGGATCGAGCATCAGGGGGACAACGTGGCGCACACGATTATCGAGCGGCTGAACAAGACGTTCATCACGCCGTTTGACCGAGAGGACATCCACGCCCTTGTGATGGAGCTCGATGACGTAACGGATATGATCCACAATATTGTGAGCCGACTCCGGGTCTATGATATCGCAGGTGTGGACAGCAACCTTGTGGAATTCGCCGCGGTGATTGAGCAGTCGGTGCAGGCGGTGGCCAGAGCCGTCGGAGGGCTGCGGCACGTCAAGAATGTCCGGTTGGTCTTCGACGCCTGCGTGGAAGTGAACCGGCTGGAGAATGTCGGCGACATGATGCGCGACCGGGTGCTGGCGGAGCTTTTTGCGACCGCAAAGGACCCCATCGTGGTGATCAAATGGAAGGACATCTATCAAGACGCCGAAACCGTGTTGGACGTCTGTGAGGATGTCGTCCACGTCGTGGATTCCATCATGGTCAAACAGGCATGAGCGGGTGCCAATTCAACCACGCCGCCTGACAAGCGGGCAACGACTGGAAACCAGAGGGGACATTCTGCTCAGTCCAGTGGGCGGCGCGCTGGCCCTTCCTCCTTGTTAAGGTCCGTATCATCTCGACGTCAGGTCCTGCAACGTTTTCAGGCCGCAGAGGCTTGAAATCTCTCCCCGTCTCGCACAGAATACACCGGCCAAAGACCGAAACGGTGGGCAGCCGGTATGAGTGATGTCACACGCATTTTGAACGCCATTGAACGGGGGGATGCCAAGGCTACGGATGAGCTGTTGCCGCTGGTCTATGAGGAGTTGCGTCTTCTGGCCGCACAGAAGCTATCCCATGAGCCTCCGGGCCAGACCCTTCAGGCGACCGCGCTGGTCCACGAGGTGTACCTGAGACTGGTTGGCGAGGATCGTCAGAGTTGGGACAGCCGGGGTCACTTCTTCGCGGCCGCCGCCGAGGCGATGCGCCGCATCCTGGTGGACAGCGCTCGCCGCAAGAAGACACAGAAGAAGGGGGGCGACTGCACGCGGGTGGACCTGGCGGTCTCGGAGCCAATCGCTGTAGAGACACAGGATATTGCGTCTCTACGCTGCGACGATTTGCTCGTCCTGGACCAGGCCATCGAGAAGCTTTCGCAGAAGGACGAGATCAAAGCGAATGTGGTGAAGCTCCGCTACTTCGCCGGCCTGACGATCGAGCAAACCGCCTGTAGCCTGGGCATCTCGCCGGCGACTGCCAAACGCCACTGGACCTATGCCCGCGCGTGGCTGATTCGGGAAATGGGCGGCCTCGAATAGCTTCAACCCAGCCGATTTGTCTGGGCTTCTCTTTTTTCTGTTCAAAAAGTCTGAGCCGGTCCGGCTCGGAATCTCGCGTTGTATGTGCAGGGCAAACGGCCCGGGAGAACGACAGTGGAAGACAGGAACGAAGAAGCTATCTTCGACGCCGCCATAGAATTGAAGGACCCCACGGAACGAGCCCGGTTTGTGGCACAGGCCTGCGGCGGAGACCAGAAATTGCTCGCGGACGTGGAATCGCTGCTCCGCTCGCATGATTCCCACAGCCTCCTGGACGCTCCGCTGCTCGACTCCGTCGCCGTGGAGAATCAGCCCCCAGTGGCCGAGGGGCCCGGCACGGTCATCGGGCGGTATAAGCTCCTGGAGAAGATCGGCGAGGGAGGCATGGCTGTGGTCTATATGGCCGAGCAGGAGCAGCCCATCCGCCGCAAGGTGGCCCTCAAGATCATCAAACTGGGGATGGATACAAGGCAGGTCATCGCCCGCTTTGAAGTAGAGCGCCAGGCTCTGGCGATGATGGACCACCCCAGTATCGCCAAGGTCCTCGATGCCGGTGCCACCGGGACCGGCCGGCCGTACTTTGTCATGGAACTGGTCCAGGGCATCTCGATCACCGAATACTGCGACAAGAACAACCTGAGCACCAAGGACCGATTGGCTTTGTTCATTCAGGTCTGCAATGCGGTCCAGCACGCTCACCAAAAGGGTATCATCCACCGCGATATCAAGCCCTCCAATGTCATGGTCACCCACCATGACGGCAAGCCGGTCCCCAAGGTCATCGACTTCGGTATTGCCAAAGCCACGAACCAGCGGCTGACGGAAAAGACCCTCTTCACCCGCTACGCCCACCTCATCGGCACCCCCGCCTACATGAGTCCCGAGCAAGCGGAATTGAGCGACCTGGACATCGACACCCGCTCGGATATCTATTCACTCGGCGTATTGCTCTATGAACTCCTGACCGGGACCACCCCCTTCAGCGAAGAGGAGCTTCGCAAGGCCGGCTACATCGAGATGCAGCGCATCATCCGGGAACAGGAGCCCGCCAAGCCCTCCACGAGGCTCAGCACCCTCGGCGACACCTTGACCAACATTGCCAGGTGCCGCAACTCCAGCCCTGATCTGCTCACAAGGGCCCTTCGGGGTGATCTGGATTGGATCGTGATGAAGTCGCTGGAGAAGGATCGTGCTCGGCGGTACGAGACCACGAACAGTCTGGCCGAGGACATCCGCCGGCATCTCGACTGTGAACCCGTATCTGCCCGACCACCCACCAGTTGGTATCGAGGCAAGAAACTCCTGCAACGGCACGGACGGCTTGTCGGGCTGCTTGCCGTCGTGGCGACGACGCTGGTCACGGCCACTGTCGTCAGCACATCGCTGTATGTCCGGATGCGGCGAGCGATCCATACAGCTTCGACGTTGCAGAATCAGGTGGACGTGGACCACAAGCTCTCCGCCGCACAGAAGCTCTACAATCAGGGAAGACACCTGGCAGCATTGGAAGAGCTTGAGGGCGCATTCCAGGAGCGGGACCTGGGCTCCAAGGCACACCTCTTTCACGCCCAGTTGCTCATCGAACTCAAGCGAGGCCCGGAAGCGGAAGCAGAACTGCTTCCGCTCACTCAAGCAGATCGCGAGATTGCGGCGACCGCCCACTATCTGCTCGCTCGAGCCAACATCGGTCAGGACAAGGTCAAGGCCGCAGAGCATGAGGCTCTCGCGACGTCAATGCTTCCCGATACGGCAGAGGCGTACGTTCTGCGAGCGATAACGGCCCCGACTCAGGACGAGGCCCTGGAATGGCTGAATCGAGCGATCGCACTCGATGCGTCGTATTACCCCGCCCACAAAGCTCGTGCTCTGATCTACTATTCTCGAATGGAAGACGAGAAGGCGGTCGAGGATGTGGCCGCATTGATTGTCCTGCGTCCGAAAGGTTACTTGGGGTACGCGCTGCGTGCCGTGCAGCGGCGCGAGGCTGGGCGGCTGGAGGAGGCTCTGATCGACCACGAGCGAGCCATCAGCCTGTGTGAAGACGCAGCGGAACTCGCCGAAGTCCACGAGCATCGGTACGTCACGCACGTTCGTCGCAGGGACTATGCCTCAGCCCTGCAGGACGCACGCCGGCTGGTGGACCTGTCCCCTCAGAGCGCTGACTATCGCATGTGCACGGCCATCTGCCTGGTGGCGACAGAAGACTATGCCGGCGCCCAGCGGGAATATCGATCCATCGTGCAAACGAGCTACTCCTGGGACCGATCCGCCCGGTCGTGGCTGGCGCTCCATGTGCTCGATGCGCTGAAGGCCGGGTGGACGTTCAGAATCCCTCCGGAGATCGCGGACAAGGCGCCCTTTGCGATGGTCCGCAGGACGATGGATTGCTACAACGCCCTTGTGCGGAACGCTGTACGCATCCCCGTGCGGAACCGGGGCTTCATTGCGTTCTCCTGGTCGCCGGATAGCAGACGACTGCTCTGCGGCTGGGGCGGTGTCTTCGGGGCCATGGGCCGGACGATCCGTGATGCCGTGCCTGGCCTCTTCGCCGGCCCCTCCGTCAAGATCATCGATATCGAATCGGGCGACCAGCGACTCCTGACGAGCAACAATCAGTGGTTCCCGGCCTGGTCTCCCGACGGTAAGCGCATCGCCTTTTCCGACAAGGATGGAAACCTCTGCCTTGTCCCGCCGGAGGGCGGCCTGCCGCGAATCGTAGCCCAGGGAATCGCGCCACAATGGTCGCGGGACTCCCAGCATCTGTACTTCCGGAAAAGCTTTGGAGGCAGTGAGCTGTATTCCATCGACATTCGCAACCCCGATCCGAGGCTCATCGAGGCTGTGCGTCTGCCGGGCTGGTTCGTGCCCTGCGAGGAACAGGGCTGGATGGCCTTCGGGACGCCAGCGGACATGAGCATCGTGGATATGACGTCCGGCTCCACCTTGTATCGCTGCCCATCCCCTTGGCCGCTGTTCGTGTGGCAGTTGCAGCGGTCGCCCAGCGGAAAAGAGCTGTTCTTCGCGTCTTGGTGGTCGTACAAGCAGGTCGGGCCCATCGTTCTCGATACGGAGACGAAGGAACTCTACCAGGTGCTCGATTATCCCGTGGATCAGATTCTCTGGTCACCCGATGGATCGAAGGTCGCCATCGGCGCCAGCCGCGAGATATGGATCTTGAACGCGGATCCGAATCTGCTCATCAGTCAACGTCTGGGAAGCAGGATTCCTGGAGGCGACCTGATCGCGCATGAGGTGGCCAAGCTCAGCCGTGCCATCGCCGTCGATCCGCTCTACCCCGAGAATTACCTCGAACGGGCGGTTGCCTACATGTCCTCGGGTCGGTATGCGGACGTCGAGTCCGATCTCCGCCAGTTCGACGCCGTCGTCACCAGCGACGATCACCACATTGGCTATGAGCTGTTTTGGTGGCTGAAAGAGTGCTATGCGAATGGGATGCACGACGGGGCCGCACTGCTCACGCCCTACGCCGAGAGGTTCATGGAGAGATTCCCGGCAGAGGTGCCTTCCTACAAGCCGTTGGTGGTGGAAATGGCTGAGCAGCATGAGCGTGAGGGCAGGACCGAATTGGCCGCCCGGTGGAGAGCAAAACTGCAAGCGTTCGAGTCAAGGGAGAATTGACTTGCCGTATAGGAGGATGCACATGGGTACAAGGAGTCCGCCGTAACCACTTCGGCTTGGTCCGGAACGAACGGGTGAATAAGGAGCGTGGGAATCAGCGGTGTCTCATGGTGCATAGAGGGTCTGCGCGCACATGGATCGGTACAGGAATCATGTCTGGAGGGTAAGCACAGTGAGATCCGGGAAGAACCCACCGTTCATGTAGCGACGGCACAACATCGTGAGAGTCCAAACACAACGAGTTGAACTCCTACGGAGTAAGGAGAAATGAAGATGAATGCTAAGAACAAATGGGTCACAGTATCAGTCATCCTGCTGCTGGTTTCTTCTGCCACGGCGATCGGGCAGCCGACGGAAGACGTGGTTGCCATTCGAGCGGAGTTTGCCAAGGCGATTGACAACCACGATCTGGAAGCCATTGCCTCGTATTTCGCAGACGACGCCGTCTGGTGTGTCACATACGTGGCCGAGCCCTTGGACACGAGCGAGAAGAGAAAGGCGTACTTGGCGGAGATCTACCTCGGCTCGCCAGATACGCATACAACGGAGGGACTTGTCCTCTCGTCGGGCAACACCGTGGTGGTGGATCACGCGATGGTTGGCACGCACACGCACGACCAACCCGGCATTCCAGCCACCGGGAAGGCCTGGGTCGGACCCCACATGGACGTCTACGATTTCGAAGGAGGCAAGATCAAGAAGCTGACGACCTACGCGGATATTGCCGGATACTTGATCCAGATCGGTCTCATGCCCGCTCCGACAGTACCTCCGTTGGTCCCATCCATTACCGTCCCGGCCCCCGAGCCAACTGGGCTTTCTCCTCTGGAGGCCAATGCCGAACTTGTGAAACGGTGGAACAGCCACGACGTCGCCGACATTACCAAGATGATTCACCGAGACGCAAGCCACTTTGCGGGCCCCCTGGGCAGAGCCCTCAATCGTGCCGAAATGGGCGCTTTGAACGAAATGTATTTCAAAGGCTTCTCCAACACTACCATCAAACCACTGCGCACCCTTGACTTAGGGAGCGGCTGGGTCCTGCTGGAATATGTGACAACGGGCACGCACGATGGTCAATTCATGGGTGTGCCTGCCTCCGGGTATCTGGCGGAGATTCCCGTCGCATGGTTGGCCCATTATGATGCGGCCGGACTGCTGACGCAGCAATCCTTCTACTACGACAACCTGACCCTGATGACCCAGATGACGACGGCTCCCTTCGGCGTGGATGGCGTCTGGATCACGAAGGTGCCGACGCCGTTGGGCAGCCTGCTCCTGCGATGCACCTATACGGCGCTGGACGCGGCCAAGACGCGATTCAACGCCGAGTTGGAGGACATCAACAGACTCCCCTTGTTCACCGAGCTTTACCCGCAGGCCAACGGGAGCAAGTGGGCCGGCGGAGAAGCCATCGTCACCGGGCGGAACAAGTGCGAGGCTACTTTTCTTCAATACCATACCAAGACGTCCGGGATCAACTCGGAGCAGATCGTGGGGATTGCGACAATCAAGGCCTACTTTGAACTTGTGGGGCCGGACCAGATCCGCGGCAGCGGGACGGGGTCCTATTACCTGGCGACTCAGGACGCCGATCAGGATGGCTTCCCCGACGACGGTGAGGAGCCGGTCGTCTGTCTTCCCTGGTCATGGACTTCGAGACGTCTGACGACAATGCCTGGTTGCACTCCGACACCAATGCCATAGACACCCAGGGCGCGATGCGCGAACGGATGGGTTGGACTGTATGTTGCGGAGGGTTGTCCATGGATGGCAGCCCTCCGCCAGTCCATCGGTTACTCCAACCAAGAAGAGCGATGAAAGGAAGGTGAGGAATGAACAAGACAGGTGATTCGAGAATGGTAACAGCAGTCTGTGGTATTTTGACGGTTATCTGGAGTTGTGCCCAAGTCGTCAGAGCGGACTACACGTACGGCGAGCCGACCCTGATTCCCAATGTGAGCATGTCCGGCGCCGGCTCGCCGCAGGTTTCGCCTGACGGGCTGGAACTGTACTTCGCATACAATTATCCGGGGGAGTGCCGTGACCTGTGGGTCGCGAGACGAACGACAACCAAGGAACCCTGGGGCACGCCGGTTCCACTGGACCCCCCAGTCAATTCGCCTGGGCCGGTGGGCGCTATGTCCATCTCCGCTGACGGTCTGGAGCTGTACTTCGGCGAGGGCCATCAGACCCACTGGACATCAGGCTGCTGGGCGAGCCCCCAAGGGTATGGGAGCGGCGACCTGTGGGTGTCGAAACGGGCTACGAAAACAGATCCCTGGGGCGCACCGCAGAACCTTGGTGCGACGGTCAACTCCACGAACTGGGAGGATCATCCGTCCCTATCAGCGGATGGCCTGTCGCTTTACTTCGCGTCCGAGCGGTCCGGGTCCTGCAAACTGTGGATGACGACCCGGCCCGCGAAGGACGCGCCCTGGGGTACGCCGGCGCCGCTTGGCGCCCCACTCGACATATCGCTGGACTGCACGCCGTTCATCTCGCCCGATGATCTGGCCCTCTACTTCTCCGTGGGAATGTCACCAACACCGTGGATCCCCGACATCTACGTGAGCCGACGCGCCGACGCCACGGCACCCTGGGGCAAACCGGTGCCATTCGCGCCGGTGAACTCGCCAATTGCGGAATACCACGTGTCCTTCTCGACAGAAGACTCCGCTCTATATTTCACTCGCGCCAACGACATCTGGAGTGTCTACGATCTATGGCAGGTGGAGGTGTTGCCCATCGTGGACTTCAACGGCGACGGTAGAATCGATGGTCAGGATGTCCTGGCCATGGCGCGACATTGGGGCCAGAAGCATCCCCTGTGCGACATCGGTCCGGTCGTGTGGGGCGACGGGATCGTGGACGTCGAGGACTTGACTGTCCTTGCGGAGCACATCGGGGAAGAGGTGGTTGATTCGACCCTGATCCTTCACTGGGCACTGGACGAGACAGAGGGCGAGGCTGTGCATGACAGCGCAGGCACGAACGATGGTATTACGGTGGGAGATCCGTCCTGGCGGGCGGACGGGAAGATCGGCGGGGCACTGGCGTTCGACGGCAAGGACGATTTCGTTACCTCAGGGAAGACCGCCGTCGATCCGGCCGCGGGACCGTTCAGCGTCATTGCGTGGATCAAGGGCGGAGCGAAGAACCGCGTGATCGTCTCGCAGACACCGGGGGTGGATTGGCTGTATCTGAACAAGGATGGCATGCTGGCGACGGACCTCAAGGCATCCGGCAAGGACGGCAAGACTCTTGTCTCCAGTGCCTCCTTGATCGATGACCAATGGCACCGGGTGGTTTTCACCTGGGACGGCACGAATCGGGTCTTGGGCGTAGACGGCGTGGAGGTCGCCAGGGACACGCAGCCGAGCCTAGCGGCATCGAGTGGCAAGCTGAACGTCGGCGCCGGCAGGACTCTTGCGGCAACCAGCCGCTGGTCCGGCCTGATCGACGACGTGCGAGTCTACAACCGGGCCGTGCAGCCGTAGCATGAGCGCGAGCGCCCATGGTTCAAGATCACGGGCAGAGCTTGCCCTCGCGAACGCGGGGGATGCCCGTGCTACGCAGAACAAGGGCCGGTGGAGAACGGAGCCGCCGGCTCTTTCTTGTCATTCATGCGATTGGGCTAGGTCGCCTGTTTCTTGTAGGCGGCTTTGGGGTCGTAGACCTTCTGGGCGATGAATTCGAGGTCGGTCTTGCTGCCGGGCTTGAGGGCCCGGTAGAAGCAGGAGTGGTAGCCGACGTGGCATTGGCCTTGATTGACGGAGACCTTGAGGATCAGGCAATCCTGGTCGCAATCGACGAGGATCTGGCGGACGGTCTGGACGTGGCCGCTTTCTTCACCTTTGGTCCAGAGCTTGCCCCGGGAGCGGCTGAAGTAGGTGGCCCGGCCGGTCTCGATCGTGCGGTCGAGGGCCTCGCGGTTCATCCAGGCGACCATGAGGACCTGGCCGGTCTGGGCGTCCTGGGCGATGGCCGGGATCAGGCCCTGGCCGTCAAACTTCGGCGTGAACTCCAATTCTTCTTCCACCTGCTTCGATTCCACGCGATCCACCTCAAATGTCCGGAGATTGCTTCTGACGCAGCCATGTTACCGGCCTGGCACCCAATCTGCAACATGTCATTGGCGAGCAAGGGGGAATTCGGCATCGTTTGAGGTTCGCCTGGCGTGCAAATCGACTTGTGGCTTTGGAGCAAGAACCGGCGGCAGCCATCGCGCACGGGGCCGGGTCTTCATTATTCATTTTCACTAATCTCCGGAACATCGGACACACTCTCGCGTCCTGGGAGCAGGCTATTGCGTACCCACCGGACGAATCCTTCAGATCCCAGAATCGACCTGCCGACCACCTCACCCCAAGGACTCTCCTCGTCGGGCTGTGACAGGTTATCCGCATATCGCCGTTGTGCCGTGGCGCGCCGGTGAGCGAACCCGCCGAGAATCCGGCTCACCTCCAGCCATGCCGGAGCCTTCACTGCCTTGACGAAATATCGACAACTGCTCCAGGAGTAGTCCCAAGGACGCGAAATGATCCCGGCCCGCACCGGATTGCGATGGACATACCGCGACAACGCCTCCAGGTACGTGCCGGCGTCGATCAAAATCGCCTTGAAGCGCCCCTGAAACACGTGCCCACTGCAGTGGTGTCGCCGATTGTAGTGGCCGGAGTAGCTGGCGTGCAGCCAGTGCATCGCCTGGCTGAGATTGCCTTCGGGCGTCTCCACAATCAAGTGAAAATGGTTCGTCATCAGACAGTAGGCGTGAATCGACGTGCCGAACAGCCCTGCCGCTCGCCCAATGTCCGACAGGAACCGCTCCCGGTCCTGATCGTCCTGCACCATTGCCTCGCGTCGCTGCCCGCGATTCAGCACATGGTAGAACGCCCCGGGGCATTCAATGCGCAATGCCCTGGCCATCCCCTCAGCTTACCCATACCCGATCGGAAATGCAATAGTGAATAATGAAGACACGGCCCCCTCGCCCTCTCTTGCTGTAGCCTCCGATTGCTGAGTCACCGGTGCCAACCGTTGGCGCAGCGCCGGCCCACAAAGCCAGCAAGCCGACCGCCATGCCAGCGGTTAACCCCAGTTGAGACAATGTTACCGACCTCATGTTACTGCCTCCTTTCGAGAACACACGTCCCGAAACAACATCAGAGTCTTGTGATTGGGAGCAATGGGCTCCCGCATTTGTCCAACAGACAGCATTCCTAGTGCCCCCGGACCATGATTGCGATCATGACTTTCACCTCCTTTGTCGCCCCTGTCTTCCTCCGGATTGTACCTCAGTTCACATCCGAAACGCGCGCCTACACTCTCTGGCCTTGTATCAGGAGACCTTCGAAGATACATCAGAGGCTGCTCATCCCTGACCTGGCCATTCCGCTTTGGCGGAATTCGTTCCGAGTTGTCTCGCCCTTTTCCTATTCCGTCGGCACACCACCGACAGTCAACAAACCATGAGGCGTTTCATACCCGAAAACGCCGAGCATCTACAGCGCGGTGCTCAGTAATCCTTGAAATTCCTCATCCATTGGGGCCAATCCTCTGGCCTTGCGCCGCCGGCCTTGGTCCAGGGACCTTGCGTGTTGTACTGCGTGTGCCATTTGAGAGTCCAAATCTCCTTGAGCCCGACCTTGCGCACCGACCAGTCCAGGAACAGATGATTCACCCCACCCTCATGGCGATTGAAGCAAACAACACTGGCGTGAGTTCCTGGGCACACGGTCGGGACAGCGTCACACTCTGGTGGCAGGTATTTGTCGCTGTACAGGCGCACGAAAGACCCCGCGCTGTCGAAAAAGACCGGGACTGTCGCCGCGTTCTTGACCGCACTGGTCATCCACATGAAGCGAAGGTCGTCAGGGACGCCCGGATCGGTTCTGTCACCGCACCATGACTGAGCCTCAAAGCTCGGGGCGTAACTGCTGTACCACTGCCACGCCCGCAACCGCCCTGACGAAGGGTCGTCAAACCAACAATGCCAAGGCATAAAGGTGCCACCCTCTTCCCATAAGGTACTCTCTTCTGAAGATCGTGGTTTCGCGACCATGGGACAATGGAGAAGGTTCCTGACAGCCGTGAACGATGCCGGGTCCGGCATAGCACGTTCCGCGGTGCTGTGGGCGCCGAGCATTTCCCAACTCCATCGCCAGGAATTCCAATAGTTGTGCACATCGGGCGACTCATTCCACAACGGCAGGTAGCCATCGTTCTCTGACGTATATGTCGCGTAGAGGATACCCCACTGACGGAGATTGGCTTGGCAAGCCAGATTCCTGGCTTGCTTTCGCACGCGCTGCAGCGACGGCAGCAGGATCGAGATGAGCAGGGCGATGATGGAGATCACCACCAACAGCTCGATGAGGGTGAAGGCGGGGGGGATTTGTGATTTACGATCTCTGATGGTTGATCTTCGACGGTCGATTGATGAATGATCGTTGTTGAACGACTGGCGTGCCGCCGCGCACGCGTAGCCTCCTATCCGCCCCCCCGGCCCCGCGATCCCGGCGTTTGGCCTTGCGCCACTCATTTCTACGCTCCTTCTTCCTCAAAGGAAACGTACCACTTCCGCTTTCCTGCCGGGTCTACCACCTTTCATCCAATGCCTCGAGCGCCAATCCTGAATTCGATTCTGCCAACCGCCCCACGCCGATGTCAAGGACTTTCTTCAAGAAGGATCTTCCGCCGACGCAAAACCGTGAGGTAGAGCCAATCGCAGGAGAGGATTGCTTCTTGTCAGGCCGTGTTTTAGCGGCTATATTTTTCGTGGACAAGCTCTTTTTTGGAGACAGATATTGGCCAAGGCCCAGGACGCCGGACGGACCCGATATGTCTCGCTGGCCGCCCGTATCATCGTTGCCGTCGTTGCAATCGGCTGGGTGCTCTACGGCCAGGACTGGGCGGAGTTGGGCCGCGCGTTCCGGCGGCTGAGCCTGTGGTACTTCGCATTGAGTCTTGCGACGTTCGCCGCCACTCAACTGATCATCGCGTTTCGCTGGTGGCTCCTGCTGCGAGCGCAGTCGATCTGCATCGCTGTGCGTGCCACGGTTCGGCTGCATTTTCTCGGACTTTTCTATAACAACGTCATGCCTGGCTCGGTTGGGGGGGACTTGCTCAAGGCGTGGTACGTAACGAAACACACAGACAAGCGGTTGGCGGGGGCGCTCAGTGTCTTTGTGGACCGGGTGATCGGGCTGGTCGGACTGGTCCTCATGGCGATTCTCGCCTACCTGTTGTTTGCCCGTGGTTCCCTCGGAGGGCCGGCTCAGGCCGGGGCCGGCGGCGCGGGCTCGTGGCTCGGACACCACAAGAACCTGATCTCCTGGGTTTTCGCGGGAGTTGTGGTCGTACTGGTGTCTGTGCTTGTGCAGCCGTACGGTCGTGCGCGACTCAGGCGGGCATGGGGGCGAGCCTTGCATCGCGGCGTCGGTCTGTTGCTGGAGGCGAAGGACGCGGCCCTGGTCTACTGCTCGAAGCCTCTGACGGTCCTTTGGGCGATGCTCCTGACCGTTGTCGCGCAAGGCTCGCCCATTGTGACATTCTGGCTCCTCGGCCGCAGTCTGGGTGTCGAAGCCACCCTGACACAGTACTTGTTCATTTTCCCGGTGACATGGGTGGTCGGGGCGCTGCCGATCAGCATCGCGGGGCTCGGCGTCGTGGAAGCGGGGACGGTCGCGCTGTTCGTCCGCATGACCGGAACACCCGAAGAGAGTGCGTTCGCCCTGGTGCTTTGCCAGCGGCTTATCTGGGTCGTGGCCTCGCTGCCGGGGGCGGCGGTCCACCTGCTGGGCTACCATCTGCCGGGAGAATTGTGTTGACGTGGAAATTCGCGCAAGTTAAGTTAGTCTCGCCGGATAGGGACGTGGTGGCCAAGGCCAGGACCGTCGTAACAGGCGGTTCAGTGGCAGTAAAGGACTGTTTCTAAGTAATGAACATTACGCGTCGCTTTAGGAGCTACTTCCTGCGTGGCTTGGCGGTCCTGTTGCCGACGATGCTGGCCATCTGGATTCTGGCGTGGGGCTACGGCTTGATTCAAAGGAACGTCAGCATCCGCATCGACCGGGGCCTGGTCAAAGCTCAGACCTGGGTGTGGGCACAGAGGCACGAGGGGATCTCCCGCGACGGCGTCCAAACGTGCTCCGCACCCGTTACCGGGCCCGTGATCGTCGCGCCCAAGGACGAGACGATCTCGCTGGACATGACGGTGGAGGAGGCGATTCGGTTCGTCGTCAGTGCCGGTGTGATCGTGCCGGACGGTCGGCGCCCGACGGCCCTGCCCGCGGGGCCCGTTGAGCAGGAGAAATGTTGAACGTGCGATTGTACTTGTTTTAAGGAGACCAGCCTTGCTTTTCACCATCACGGGTAAACACATGACTATCAGCGATGGCCTCCGCAGCCGCGCGCAGGAGAGGACGGAGAAGCTGCCCAAGTATTACAACGGCGTGAATCAGGTGGAGGTGATCATCGACGGCAGCGAAGGGGGACACAAGAGTGTCGAGGTGATCGCTCGAGGAGAGCACGGCAACGTCTTCGTCGCCACCGAGGTGGGCGACGATGCCTACCAGTGCATCGATTTGGCCGTGCACAAGCTGGAGCAGCAGTTGCGCAAGAAAAAGACGAAGGAACGCGACAAGAAGCACGTGGGCGGGCGCCAGGTGGTCGAGGAAGGGGAGTAGGCCCGGCCCGGCGGCCTGGCGTCTGTGTCCCGGAATGACTACGAGAAATGCAACCGGACGTTAAGGATGAAATTCAAAGAGTTTATGTGTTTTGAGGCGACGCTTCCTGCGTTGACAGCCAACGATCGGGACGGTGCCATCACGGAGCTGGTCTCCGCCCTGGTCAAGGCCGGCAAGCTGTCGGCGGCTCAGGCCAAGGATGTCACCAAAGCCGTGATCAAGAGGGAAAATGAGGCGAGCACCGGCATGGGCAAGGGGGTGGCTGTGCCGCACGTCAAGCACGCGGCCGCCAAGCGCGTCATTGGCGCCGTCGGGCTCAGCGCCGAGGGAATCGACTTCTCGTCGCTCGACGAACAGCCGGTGTACTCCGTGATCCTGCTGATCAGTCCGGTGGACAATCCCGACAAGCATTTGCAGGCGATGGAGAACGTCTTCAAGCATCTCCAGAAGGAACGGTTCCGCAAGTTCCTGCGGCAATGCCGAACGCCGGCGGAGCTCGAGGACCTGCTGAACGAAGCCGATGAGAAGCCCTCATGGTGATCCAGACCGAGCGGCATGCCATGCCTGGATGCACGCAGGAGACGGTACGTTGGGAAACCCGGTTTGCGAAAGGATCGTTGAGATCAAGAATGCGGAGGGCCTTCACATGCGCCCGGCTCTGAAGTTCATCGACATCGCCAACCGGTTCAGTTGCGACATCCGGGTGAGTAATGACCAGATGACCGCCGACGGCAAGAGCATTATGGAGATGAGCATGTTGGCGGCCACATACGGGACCCGCCTGACGATCCGGGCCGAAGGCGCCGACGCCGAACAGGCGGTCGGCGAGCTGCGCGAGCTGGTCGAAGTGCGGATGTTCGACGAGCCGCCTCCGGAGGGCAAGAGTCTACCAGTCAGATAAATGCGGGTATGGAGATAAAAAAAGGAATCGCGGTTTCGCCGGGTGTCTCGATCGGCAAGTGCCTCATCATTGATTCGGAGGACTACCGGATTCCTCGGCGCCCGATCGAGCCTTCGCAGCGAATGGCGGAGATTCAGCGGATTCGCAACGCCTTTCGCGAGGCCGTCCGGGAGCTGACCGCGCTGGAGCAGGCCCAGGAGCAGGACCCGGCGAGCAGCGGGCGGATCAAGGATATCTTTGCGGTTCATCTTCGCCTGCTGCGAGACAGGAGTCTGCGTCGCAAGATCACGGACCTGATCCATGCGGAGTTCGTGACCGCCGAGTACGCCGTCTCTTCCGTCCTTCGCGATGTCGCCTCCCACTTCGCCGGCGCCAAGGACGCCTACATCAGCGAACGGGCCGCCGATTTCCTCGACGTGGAACGGCGTCTGCTCAAGCAACTGCTCGGTCACAAGCGGGAGGACCTCAGCCACCTGCGTGAGGAGGCGATCGTGGTGGCGCGAGAGCTCAGCCCGACGCAGACGGCCGGGTTCAACAAGGAGTTCGTCCGGGGGATTGCCTCGGATGCAGGAGGGCGAACGAGCCATGCGGCGATCGTCGCGCGATCCTTGGGCATTCCCGCCGTCGTCGCTCTGGAGGACCTGACGGAGATCGTTCACGGCGGAGACCAGGTGATCATCGACGGCAACCGCGGCATCGTGATCGTCAATCCGGACGAGGAGACGGTTCACCAGTATGAAGCGTACGGACGCGAGTTCATCGCCCTGGAGCACAAGCTCGACGCGATCCGGGAGGAGCCGGCGGTCACGCGTGACGGCGTCCGAATCGCGCTGCTGGGCAACATCGAGTTCCCCGACGAGGCCCGCCAGGTTCTCGAACGGGGCGGCGAGGGGATCGGGCTGTATCGAACGGAGTTTCTGTATCTCAACCGGCCGACGGAGCCGACCGAACAGGAGCATTACGACGCGTATGCGACCACCGTTCGCGTGCTCGGCAAGCGACCGGTGGTGATCCGCACGGTGGACCTGGGGGCCGACAAGTACACGCAGCGGCGGCGCTACGTGCCCGAGCCCAACCCCTTTCTCGGCCTGCGGTCCATCCGGTATTGTCTGCAGAATCTCACGATGTTCAAGACGCAGTTGCGCGCGATCCTCCGCGCCTCCGTCCTGGGCCACGTCGAGGTCATGTTCCCGCTGATCACGAACATCCAGGAGCTGATGCAGGCCAAGATGATTCTGCACGACGTCATGGAGGACCTGGATGAGGAAGGGATCAAGTACAATCGGGGCATGAAGGTGGGTATCATGGTGGAGGTGCCGTCGGCAGCCCTGACGGCCTCCACCCTGGCTCGCGAGTCGGACTTCTTCAGCATCGGGACGAATGATCTGACGCAGTACACGCTGGCGGTGGACCGGGGCAACGAGCTGGTTTCCACGCTGTACTCCGCGGCAGACCCGGCGGTGCTTCGCCTGATCCGAATGGTGATCCAGGATGCGTGCAAGGCGCAGATCGACGTCTCGGTTTGCGGCGAGACCGCCTCCGAGCCGGAATACGTCATGTTACTGCTCGGCATGGGAATTCGCACGCTTTCCTTGTCGGTGCCGATGATCCCGGAGATCAAGCAGGTAATCCGCTCCGTCAGCATCGAGGACTGCAACGTCCTGGCCAGGAAGGTGCTGGGGATGAACTCCGAGAGACAGATCTCCGCGTACCTGCGAAACGAGGTCCGCAAGATCCTGCCAGAGGTGTTCTGAGGAATGGAGGAAGGATGGCAGATTCGAGATGTGAGATTGGAAGGTCCGGTGCCCCGGGCCTCGTCGCCGGCGCCAACGCTGGTCGTGCGGTTCCGGATTGGAGGGTCGATGCGGTTCCTCTCCCACGCGGAGACGCTGCGCCTGTGGCAGCGGGCCTGCGCCCGGGCGGGGCTCCCCGTCAAGTACACGGGGGGATTCAATCCGCATCCGAGATTGTCCCTGCCTCTGCCCCGGTCGGTGGGTGTGGAATCGGACGAGGAGCTGCTGGTGATCCGGCTGTCGGAGAGGCCGGAGGATGGGGACGGGACATATGAAGCCCGGGTGCAGCAGACGCTGCAGGAAACGCTTCCGGCGGGGGTCGACATCACGGATGTGGAGCTTGCCGGATCGGGCTCATTCCAGGCCCGCTCGGCGGACTACGCGTTCTGTCTTCGGGAGGATCGTGCCGTCGGCCTCGCGGAGCCGCTACGGCAAAGGGCAATGGCCGTCCTGGCCGGCGAGAGCTGGATCGTGGATCGCAAGCGGCCGGGAGACCCGAAGGCGCGCCGCATCGACGTCAGACCGTTCCTGGAATCCATCCGGCCGGCGGGCCGTGGCGTGGTGGTCAAGTGCAATGTGACGGCTGCTGGCTCCATACGAATCGAGGAGATCCTGCAGCTTCTGGAGTTGAAAACGGAGGACCTGGCGGGCCCGGTTCGCCGGACCGCCGTCGAGTGGATCTCGACGTAGCCTCCCGATGGAGAAACCGCAAGGCGGGGTAAAACCCGATACGAGGATACGAAAATATGCCAAGAGAAATGTTGATCAATGTGGCGGAGAAAGAGGAATGCCGCGTGGCCGTTGTGGAAGGCACGACCCTGGAGGAGCTGTATGTCGAGCGAGCCAGTGCTGGCACCCACGTGGGGAACATCTACAAGGGGAGAGTCGTCAATATCGAGTCGGGGATTCAGGCGGCCTTCATCGACATCGGGATCGAGAAGAACGGCTTTCTGCACGTCAGCGACCTGCATCCGCGGTACTTCCCGGGCGCCAAGAATCAGAACCAGGGTCCCATTGTCGAGAACATCGGCCGCCGGCAGGCCCTGAAGGACCGCCCCCCGATGCAGAGCTGTCTGCGACGGGGCCAGGAGATCGTGGTCCAGGTGACGAAGGAGGGCGTCAAGACCAAGGGGCCGACGCTGAGCACGTACCTGGCACTGGCGGGGAAGCATCTCGTGATGATGCCGTGGATGCGGGGCTATGGAATCTCCCACAAGATCGAGGATGAGGAGGAGCGCAAGCGGCTGGCCCAGGTGTTCGACGAGAACAAGCCGCCCAAGGGCCACGGGTTCATCATCCGGACCGCCGGGGAGGGCGCTTCCAAGCGGGACATCCAGAATGACTTGCGGTACCTCAACCGCCTGTGGAGCGCAATCGAGAAGCGGATGGAGACGGAGAAGGCGCCGGGCGACATCTACCAGGAATCGGATCTGGTCATTCGTGCGTTGCGGGACACGTTCGCCGGCGACATCAGCAGGATCATCTGTGATTCGGAGACGACGGTTCGCAAGATCAAGGACTTTCTGTCGATTGCCACGCCGCGGCTCAAGCCGAAAGTGATGTACTATGATGGCAAGATCCCTCTGTTCCACAAGTACCAGATTGAGGACGAGATCACCAAGGTCCAGTCCCGCACGGTAGAGCTCAAGAGCGGCGGCTCGATCGTCATCGAGCAGACCGAGGCCATGGTCTCCATCGACGTCAACAGCGGCCGCTATCGCAAACAGAAGAACGCCGAGCAGACGGCCTACGAAAGCAACATGGAGGCGGCCGCCGAGATCGCCCGGCAACTGAGACTGCGCGACCTCGGGGGGCTGATCGTCTGCGATTTCATCGACATGCGAAGCCAGAAGCATCGCAAGGAAGTGGAGCAAGCCTTCCGCGAGACGGTCAGGAGCGACCGGGCGCGCACGAAGATCCTGCGGATCAGCCGTTTCGGCGTCGTCGAGATGACCCGCCAGCGCATGCGTCCATCGCTGCAACTGAGCACGTATCTGGCCTGCCCGCAGTGCGCCGGCACCGGCTTCGTCAAGAGCCATGAGTCGCTGGCCCTGGAGATCATCCGCCTGCTGAACCTGGCGGTCTCCAAGGACCACATCCGGCGCATCGAGCTGTCCGTCTCGCCCGAGGTGGCCGACTACCTCCAGAATGAGAAGCGGGCGGCGATTGCGCAGATCGAGCAGGCGGCGGAGAAACGCGTGGTCATACACGCCTCCACGGAGTACGCCGGCGAGGAGCGTCAGCTCGTCTGCTTCAACGACCGCGGCGGTGAAGTGAAACTGTAGGGCGGATTCAGAGAAATCCTCACCCGGCACGCGCGGATCATCCCGCACCCTGGAGGCGGCACGGCTGTCACATGCGGAGGGATGATTCGGCGGCGCGCCGGACACGGGAAAAGGAGTTCGAGAGCCGTGGAATTCGATCTCGAATATGCCCGCGAGGTCATTCGAGCCGAGGCCGGGGCCATCGCGTCGATGACGCCGATTGTGAACGGCGCGTTCGAGAAAGCGGCCCGGATGCTCTATGAGTGCACGGGCTCGTGTATCGTCAGCGGTATCGGCAAGGCCGGCATCATCGGTCGCAAGATCAGTGCGACGCTGGCTTCCACCGGCACGCCCAGTCACTTTTTGCACCCGGTGGAGGCCGTGCATGGCGACCTCGGCCGCCTGCGAAAAGACGATGTCGTCATGGTTCTCAGCTACGGCGGCGAAACCGACGAGATCACTCGGCTCATCAACCTGGTCAAACAGCTCCAGATCCGCTTGCTCTCCATCACCGGCGACGCGGATTCGACGCTGAGCCGGCATAGTGACGTGGTGCTGTGCATGGGGAAGGTGAACGAGGCCTGCCCGCTCGGCGTGGCGCCGAGCGTCTCGACGGCCTGCATGCTTACGATCGGCGACGCGCTGGCCTTCACGGTGATGAAGGCTCGCCACTTCAGCGTGGAGGATTACGTCCGGTTCCACCCGGGCGGCTCGCTGGGCGCCAAGCTGATGACCGTCGAGCAGTCGATGATGTTCCGGCCCGGCGAGAAACTGCCCGTCGTGAATGCCGCCGCTACCGTTCGCCGGATGCTGGACGAGACAAGCGATCTGAAACGCCACGGGGCGGTGATGGTCGTGGACGAGCGGGGCCGGCTGGCCGGAATTGTCACCGACGCGGACCTGAGGCGGCTTTTGACCCGGCAGGGAGCGGCCAGTCTGGACCTGAGAGTCGGCGATGTCATGACCGCCAACTGCAAGAGGATTCGCGCCGACGCGCTCGCCTCCGAGGCGACCGCCGTCTTCCACAAGTATCGTATCGATGAGCTTCCGGTAGTGGACGCGGAGGACCGGCCGGTCGGACTGATCGACGTGCAGGACATCGTGATGATCAAGGTTGTCGGATGAGACGGCGGCCGATAGACTTCAAGGCGATTGAGCTGCTCGTGCTGGACGTCGACGGCGTCCTGACCGACGGCGGGTTGATCCTCCACAGCGACGGCAGCGAGAGCAAACGCTTCCACACGCTCGACGGGCATGGGATTCGGATGTGGCAACGTGCGGGCGGCAAGGTTGCTCTGATCAGTGGGCGGACCTCCACGCCGGTGACTCTTCGGGCCCGGGAGCTGGAAATCTCATACGTGCTTCAGGATATTCATGCCAAGCTGCCCGCCCTGGAGAAGCTCCTTCGCGAGACGGGCCTGAACGCGGAGAACGTCGCGTACATAGGCGACGATCTGATGGACCTGCCGCCGATGCAGCGCGTCGGGTTCAGCGTGGCGGTCGTCAATGCCGTGGAGGAGTTGAAGGCTCACGCCGACTACGTGACGACGCGGGCCGGCGGCGATGGGGCGGTGCGGGAAGTGATCGAGTACGTCCTGAAGAAGTCCGGCCGGTGGGACGGTTTGATGGACCGGTACCTGGCGTAGGAGTCTGAGCGTGCGCAAGTTCGGGATCGCCCTGGCGGTGCTTGGGACCCTGTTGGTCCTGTACCTGGGCTATGCGCGAATCGGCGGGACGCCGCCGCCCGCCCTTCGTACGCCCGATGCGCCGTTGCTGCCGGACGTGGACGCGGCCGCAGGCGAAAACACTCAGGGCGGCACGATCGGCGGCACGGAAATCGTCTCCATCGAGCAGACGCGGTTCTTCCACAGGGATCAGAACGGTCGGATCGACCGGGAATTCGGGTTTGAGGTCGTCCTCCACAAGCAGGGCGACCGCTGGCGATTCACCAACCCGTACATGAAACTGTTTCTCCCGAACGTCCAGTGTCATGTCACCGCCGACACCGGCGACGTCCAGGTCCAGACCGCCTTCGGGCAGGTGATTCCGAACGACGCCGTCTTCCAGGGTAACGTGGTCATTCACATCATCCCGCCGGAGCGTGACGATCCGAGAGAGTGCTTCATCTACCTCGACGACGTGACGTTCGTCGCGGAGAGATCGCTGTTCTCCAGCACCGGTCCCGTGCGGTTCGTCTCGCGCAGCGCCGTGCTCGACGGCGTCGGCATGGAGCTGATCTATGACGGCATGCTGAACCGGCTGGATCTGTTCCGTGTGATCGACCTCAAGAGCCTGCGCATGCGCAGCGCTGGTATCGCTCTGTTCTCCGACAGGGAGGGAAACGCCAGACGGGAACGTCGTGCTCCCGACGCCCCGACCGCCAGCCCTGCGCCGGGGCGGACGATCGCGGCCTCCAGCCCTGAGTCCCCGCGCGCCATCCCGGTCATTTATGAATGTGTGCTTCGCCGGAATGTGAAGATCGATACGCCCGAGCGCATCGTGATCGCTCGCGAGCTTCTGGCGATCACGGACATTCCCTGGATGCGATCCGGGCCGGCCGCCGGCCGCACGCCTGCGGAGGCATCGGAGCCGAACGCGGCCGCGTTGCCGGCGCCGCCCGTAGCAGAGGCCCTGGATACACAGGTGTCACGGCAGATCGTCTTCGACGCGATGTCGGCGGAGTCGTTTGATATCGTCGTGACCTGCTCGGGCGGCCTCGTCGTGGCGCCTACGGGCACCGCCAGCCAGCATGAGGATCCGAATATCGTTGCCACCTTGCCGGCCGGCGAGTGGCCGTCGCTCGATGCCGCGGCGAATCGCCAGCAGGCGATCGCGAAGCGTGTCGTCTACAACGCGACCACGGGGGACGCGGCGCTTGCCGGTCCTGTGCAGATGGCGACGCCCCTCGATCCGAATAGTCTGGCGGGTCCCGGGCAGCTCCAGGCGAGTGCGGACCATGCCAGCGAGCCCATACCATTGACGATCACGGCCCACGACGGCGTACGCTATATATCGGCCATGAAGCGGGTCGAGCTCGAAGGTGACTGCGTTGCCTCCGCCGAGAGAACGGAGCCGGGCCTGACCCAGTCGTTCTCTCTGTCGGCTCCGAAGTTTGCCCTGGATCTTGCGGAGGACGCGAACGCGCCGGCCTCCGCGAAAGCCGCGGGCAAAGCCGTCGCTTTGAAGCAGTTCTCGACGAGTGGTGGTCAGGCCTCCATCGTCGTGCGCAAAAAGGCAGGTGAGCAGCTTCTCGGTTGGACGCACCTGCGGGCCTCGCAAATGGAATACGAGACAGCCCACAAGCTATTCACCGCCCGCGGCGCCGGCGAGCTGGACGTCAACAACGCGCTGGGCTCCTCGCTCGATTCGAACGTGGGCGAGCGGCGTACGAATCGCCTCGCCTCCGGCGGCGCGCGTGGCGAGAGGAAACAGGCCGACCCGAACGCCTTCGGCTTTGACCAGCCGTGCTATGCGTTCCTGAGGGACTTCGATCTGCTGACCTTCGCGTCCGACACGAACCGGATCGTCGTATCCGCCGAGTCGCAGCCGATCCTGATCGACTACATCCCCGTGATCGAAGGCAAGCTCGGCCGGCACATTCAGGGCGACGCCGGCCACCTCGACCTGACCCTTCGCCGGACCGAGGCCGGACGCATGGAGATTGCCTCCCTCGAGGCCTCCCGGGGCATCACCTACGAGGATCAGACCAAGCGGTTCATCGGCAGCCGGCTCACCTACGACCGCGAGCGGTCGCTCGTGAGAATCACCGGTGACCAGACGCAGCCGTGCTATTTCAACAACGCCCTCGTCGACCAGATCGAAATGGACGTCAACACCGGCGCGTTCAAGACCCGGCCCCGAGGCCCCAGCACCATTCAGGGGAAGCGATAGGCGGCTCTCCCGTGTGTGCGGCTGCGAAGGCTCCGAGCGTTGGGCCGCTCGCTACGCTTCTCCGTTGCAGTCGATGCTGACGACGGTTTCCGTCTGGGCATCGAAGATCACTCGAACCACGCCACAGCCGCCATCGAAGATCAGCGTGAAATCGTTCCCGGATGGGCCTGCGTACTGCGAGATACAATAGGACCCCTCGGTGCCCCAGAACAGGAACATGTTGCAGAAGATGTGCGTTCCGACCGATAGGATGCCTGATGCGGATAATCCAAGTCAATTTCACGGGAGAATCTCGCACCGGACCAAAATGACTGTGGCATCGCCGGGATGTCGAGGTTATGATGCATGGAGTCATGGGCGGTGGGACCTCGCAATATCGCTGCCGCGGCGTTGCCGGGCCACAGGACTGCTGGTTGCATGGCCGGAGATCGGATCGTGAAGTGTATTCTGCTTGTGCTGGTGGCGATGCTCGTCGCATCGTGCGAGTCTGCGAATCGGAGCTCTGCCGACAAGGGACAGTCGGCCCCGCGGGACGAGAAATACAGCCAGGCGTTGGAGTACTATACGCTGACGCACGAGCAGGGCGTGGACCCGACCAGCCCACTCAAGGAGTTGCGAGAGAAGCCGGCCTCCGAGATCGACCGGCAGACGGCCACCAGACTCCTGACCCTACAGGAGGCGATTCGAGGCTGGCGATTGGAGGCGCCGGATTCGCGTGTCGCCGGCAAAGACAAAAGGGAAGTGCGACAGATCGTCGAGAGCCTCTTTGAGGAGCCTGTATCGCGGTCGCGGATGGTCGTCAAGACCTACGATTTGAAGATGTGCGAGCGGGTCACGTATCAATTCTACAACAAGAGCCGGTGCTTCGTCAACGTGATGTTCTACGACCGGGGCCCTCGGATCCAGGCGGGCCTGGACCTGTACCTGTTCAAGCACGACGGCGGATGGCTGATCGTCTACCGAACGGACTGGATCGGGTAGAGCCGGACGTCCCCACGGACTGGTCAAAGCAAGGCCAAGATGGCCTCGCGATGCAAGGGCGGGACGCCCTCGCCACGACTCAGGAGCAGAGCTGCGTCAGGTCTTGCAGGGTCAGGTCGTTCAGGCGGGCGACGACCTTGTCGGCGGCCTTCAATTGGTCGGCCTCATACGTGTTCGTCACGGCGACGGTGCGCATCTTGGCAGCCCTTGCAGCCTGCAAACCCCAGTGCGAGTCCTCGATGACCACACAGTGCCCGGGGGCAATCGGCCTGACCCGCCGCTGGTTCAGTTTCCTGAGGGCCAGCACGAAGCCCTGCGGGTCGGGCTTGCCTCGCTTGACCTCCTCGGCGGAGACGATCACCTCGAAATAGCCCCTCAGCCTGGCTCCGTCGAGGATCAGCTCGATCTCCGCTCGCAGCGCGCCGGAGCAGATCGCCGTCGGCACACGATTGTGCGACAGCATCTGGAGGAACTCACGGACGCCCTCGATGATCCTGCCTTCGGCGCGGGCAAGCCGCTCGAAGACCTTCGTCTTCTGTTGCACGAGCGACGGAACCTGCGATTCGTCGATATGCAGACGCCCTTTGCCGATCAGGGCTTTGAAGCAGTCCATGTCGGTCATGCCGAGGTAGTCCCGGTAGTACTCCTGCTTGGTGAGCTCGAAGCCGTGCTTGCCCAGCACGGCGTTGAAGGCCCGGAAATGCAGAATCTCCGAGTCGGTAATTACGCCGTCGAAATCGAGGATCACCGCACAGACTGTCATAGGTCTTACGCTTCCGGCACCGGCCCGACCATCGTCTCGTACCCCCTGAATGTGGACTTGTCGCCCTGGCGAATCAGATCGGTCAGGGCCTTGATCTTCGGGGCATTTCTTTCGATGTATCGCCTGGCCAGCAGGGCCTTTCGCTGTCTCATGGGGATCTTCTGCCCGTTCCTGGCGCTGCCGCCGGCGACCGCGACCTCCATGTCCACGCCGGTGCTGGCCTGGCCGCAGAGCAGGTAGCCGTTGATCAGATCGATAGCGACATCGACCAGCGCCCGGCCGTACAGGTCCATGTAATCGTTGCCCTGTTCCTTCGTGAACGCGATAGCCGCGTTCAACTGCTGTGCTCCCTCGGCCAGCTTCTGCAGAAGGTCAGCCACCTCCGGGCTGTATTCGCGGCTCGCCAACTCGGCGAGGTATTTCTCTGCCGTGCCACTGCATACGCCGCGAACCGCCGCCACGATCTGCAACTGGCTCGTGCCTTCGTAGATCGTCGTGATCCTCGCGTCGCGAACGTGCCTCTCGATGGCGTAGTCCCGCATGTAGCCGCTGCCGCCGAGGACCTGCATTGCGTCATAGGCGACGCGGTTGCACATCTCCGAGCAGTAGTACTTGCTCATCGGTGTCAGCATGCCGGCGTACCGCTTGTACGTGCGGGCGTGGTCTTTGAGCTGCTTCAGCTCGTCCTTGTCTTCGGGCGGACGGCTGTCGAGTCGATTGTTGTAGCCGATGGCCAGGTCCACGACGCGCGAGGCGTCGTAGAGCAGGGCGCGTCCGGCCTCGATAGCGATCTTCATGTCGATGAGCATATCGCGGACCGCCGGCAGGCGCTCGATAGCCATAGAGAACTGCTTTCGACTGGCCGCATAGTCGCGGGCGACGCGGTAAGCAGCCTCCGCGATGCCCACCGACTGCCCGGCGATGCCGATTCTCGCTCCGTTCATCAACGTGGCGACGTAGGGGACCAGGCCCCGCTGCCGCTCGCCGACCAGCTCGCACGGCGTATTGTCGAAGAAGATCTCGCAGGTGGGCGAGCCGTGGATGCCGAGCTTGTCCTCGAGCCGGCGGATGTGGACGGTCGGTCCCGGCCCGCAGACCAGCAGGCTCAAGCCCAGTCCGCCGGTCCGGTCCGGCTCGCTGCGCGCGAGCACGAGCAGGACGTCGCCACAGCCGTTGGTGATGAACCGCTTCACGCCGTGCAAGAACCAGTTGCCGTCGCTGTCCTGGAACGCGCGAACCTTCACCGCTTGCAGGTCCGAGCCTGCATCGGGCTCCGTCAGGACCATCGCACCGGTGACCTTGCCGCCGGCGAAGGCCGGCAGGTACTTCTGCTTGATCTCCTCGCCGGCGAATGCGTTGATCGTATCGGCGATGCCCTGCAAGCCGAAGATATTCATCAGCGACGCGTCCGCCCGCGAGACGATCTCGACGGCCATCGAGTAGACAAGGTTCGGGAAGTTCAATCCGCCGAACCGATGGGGCAGGGTGAAGCCCATCACTTCCGCCTGGCCGAGCTTCTCGATGGCCTCCTGGACTCCTTTCGGCCGCGTGACGGAGCCGTCCGCGTTCAGCGTGTTGCCCTCGCGGTCCACGCTCTCGGCACGCGGAGCGATGAAGTCCGCGCACAGCTCGCCGATGGACTCGAGCACCATCTCATAATTGCGAACCGCCTCCTGCTCGTTGGCCGGAGCGTGGTCGAACTGGCCCGCGAACGTGAAGTCCTCTTCGAACGCCCGCGCCAGTTGCCCCAGGTCGATATGCCTGAACAGGAACCGGATATCGTCGTTGTCCTTGTAGAAATTCCCCATGTCACATCCTGCCATTTACGATCTACGAATTACGATTTGAAATCAGCCCGCCGGCAATCGCAGATCATAGATCGCAAATCATAGATCACTTCACTCCTTTTTCCTTGATCGCCCTGATCATCCTCGGGACGACCTCGTTCAGGTCACCGAGGATCTTGTAGTGGGCGACGCTGAAGATCGGGGCCTCGGGGTCGTTGTTGATCGCGACGATCTTCTGGCTCTGGGCCATGCCTGCCTGGTGCTGGATCGCGCCGCTGACCCCGACAGCGATGTAAAGGCTCGGCCGGACGGTGGTGCCGGTCTGGCCGACCTGGTGGTCGTGATCGATGAAGCCGAGATCGACCGCCGCACGGGTGGCCGCCGGGGCGGCGCCGAGGCAATTGGCCAGGTCCCAGACCAGCCGGAAGTTGTCCTTGCTGCCGACGCCGGCGCCGCCGGCAACGATGATCCGGGCCGCCTTGAGATCGACCTTCTTCGGCCGCTTATGCTCCTCCAGGATTTCCAGGGGCAAGTCATCGTGGGCAAGCGTCGCGCTCTCGGTCACGATCTCACCGCGGCGTTTCGCGTCGCGTTGCGGCATGGGCATCACGCCCTCGCGGACCGTCGCCATTTGCGGCCAGCGATCGTAGTTGATGATCGTCGCGATGATGTTGCCGCCGAAGGCCGGGCGAATCTGGAACAGCAGGTTCTTGTGGACCTCGCCGTCCTTGGCGGTCGTGTGATCGCCAATCTGCAAGTCGGTGCAGTCGGCGGTCAAGCCCGCCTTGGCGGCGCTGGCGATTCGCGGCGCCAGGTCCCGGCCGGCTACCGTCGCGCCATAGAGCACCACCTGCGGCTTGTGCTTGTGGATCAGGTCGAGGATGGCCTTCGCATAGCTGTTCGCCTGGTAGGCCCCGAGGAATGGGTGCTCGACTAAGTACACCTTGTCGGCCCCGTGCTGCGTCAGCTTCGTAGCGAGCTTCTTGACGCCGTCGCCCAGAAGCACCGCCGCCAGCTTCACGTTCAGCGTATCCGCCAGGTGCCGCGCCTTGCTCATCAATTCGAGCGGCGTCTCCTCCAGCTTGCCGCCGTGCTGCTCCGCGAACACCCACACTTCCCCTTGTCTATTCACGTCGATCATATCTCGTTTCTCGTCGTCCTTATCTCATCAAATCGATAGCCCTATTCCATGAGCTCCGGCAGGAATGAGCACTCGTATGTCACCCCCGCGCAGGCGGGGGTCCAGAAACGTTCGGGAGGTGACTGGATTCCCGCCTTCGTGGGAATGACACAAGGTTTGTCCGGCTCTCGCCACAGTAGGCTCATTTGGCCTTTGTGCACTCGCCGACTCTTGGGGGCTCTGCCCCCAAACCCCCGGCATTTGTCGCTTCTGGCCAATGGCATGATAGTCAGGATATAGACATCCGGCTTGCCCCTTACCGTTGGCTGTCGTTGCAGGTGCTCTGAATGTGCTGCTGTGGAGGGTAGGACTCTGCTGGCAAGCACCCCGAGCGCCACAGCAGTCCAGTGGCATGGGCGATGCCGTCATCGTGGTGGCATCGCCTTGCTTCTGAGCCATGCTGCTGGCCAAAAGCGCAAAACGCCAGGGGTCCGGGGACAGCGACCCCGGTCGTGGCGGATCGCCTCGCCCACAAGCACACAGGGGCCGCACCGGTTTCACAGAAGCTTCGCGCACGTTCGTCATCCGTTGACTCTGCCTCCGCTCACGCAATGATCTTGTCCTGGATGAGCTCGTGGATCATGGCGGCGACGCCTTCGTCGGTGGGGGGGATGTCCTTGCTCTCCTTGGCGGCCAGGACGACGCTCTGGATGCGGTGGACCTTCGTGGGCGAGCCGCTGCGGCCGCACCAGGTCAGGTCCGCGCCGACGGTGTCCAGATCCCACTGCTTGATCAGCAGGCCCTTCTGGGCCAGGGCCTCCACCTGTTCCTTCACGAGCTTCTTGATGGTCAGGTCGTTCATCCCCGGATGGGCGGCCTTGACTTGTTGCTCGATCTCCGCCTGTGCGAGGGCATTTTTGTGCTTCATCATTTTGCGGGCCGCTGCTACGCGAGGCTCATTCGCGTCGCCGGTGACGGTTAGCAGGACCGGCAGTTTGGCCCGGACCTGTTGCCAGCCGTTGCCGATGTTGCGTCGAGCCGTAATGGTATCGCCTTCCAGCCCTTCGAGGGCTTCAACATAGGTAATCTGGGTAATGCCGAGCTTCTCGGCCAACTGCGGGCCTACCTGGGCCGTGTCGCCGTCGATGGCCTGCCGGCCACACAGGACGATATCGTAATCCAGCTTCTTCACGGCGCAGCTCAGGATATAGCTGGTCGCCAGGGTGTCGCTGGCAGCGGCACACGAGTCGGTAACCAGCACGGCGTCATCCGCCCCCCGGTACAGGGCCTCTCGCAGAATCCGGGCCGCCGCGGGAAGGCCCATCGTAATGACCGTGACCCGGCCCCCGAGACGGTCCTTGATCTGCAACGCCATCTCCAGCGCGTTCAAGTCCTCCGGATTGAAAATGGCCGGCAGGGCCGCCCGATTCACCGTTCCATCGTCATTCATGACCTGTCCGGTGATCCGTTGCGTATCCGGCACCTGCTTGGCCAGCACAACACAGTGATAGCCCACCTGCGGTCTCCTACTTGTAGGGACGCAACCTCTTGCGTCTGGGTCCATTCCATGGCGATTCTCAGGAAGCCACCAGTGTACCGGGCTTGGCGGTCCGGTCAACCCAAAACTCCCGCCACGCTTGGGCGGCATACACAGGTGCAGCCGGTCAGCCGGGCTGCGGCCTGGGGGGTAACAGACGTGGGTCTTTAGACCGATCTGGGATGCAGTGAGCTCAGCGCGTGAGCTATTTAGCGGCCGGCGTGAGCGCCTGCCAGGCCGCGTCGGCCGCGACTGAAGCGAGGTCTCTTCGAGGCCCTGCGGGCGCGGAGGACCTGTCGTTGCGCCTTCGCCCGCTGTGGGCTCTGGGACAGGACGGCGGCGAAATGGGCACAGGTGAAGCCATCATACTCCTGGAGCTTGATCCGGTTTCCGATGAACCGTTCGATCCTCGATAGTTGGTCTCTCTCGTCGGGCGAGACGAGCGTGATGGCGTCGCCGGTGGCGGTAGCCCGTCCGGTGCGTCCGATCCGGTGGATATAGTCCTCCGCGTACGCCGGCACGTCGAAATTGACGACATGCGAGATCCCGCGGACGTCGATGCCGCGAGCGGCGATATCGGTAGCGACCATGACCTGGTATTTGCCGCTGCGGAAGCCGTCGAGGGCACGTTGCCGCTGTGCCTGACTGCGTCCGGAGTGGATCGCCACGGAGTTGACGCCGGCCCGCTCCAGCTTGCGATGGATCTTGTCCGCCCCGTGCTTGGTGCGCGAGAAGACCAGCACGCTGTACATCGGCTTGTTCTGGAGCATGTGCACGAGCAGGTCCAGCTTCTGGTCCCTGTTGACGGCGTGCACGCACTGCGTGATCGTCTCGATCGGGTTGTGCTGCTCGCCGATCTCGATCATCAGCGGAGACTGCTGGATGCCGGCAGCGAGGCGTTGCACCTCCGGCGGGATCGTGGCGGAGAAGAGCATCGTCTGGCGCCGCGTTGGCACGGCCGCGACAATCTTCTGCACGTCCGCGATGAAGCCCATGTCGAACATGCGGTCGGCTTCATCGAGCACAAGCACTTCCACCGACCGCAGGTCGATGGAGTGTCGCCGCATGTGATCCATCAGTCGCCCCGGCGTGGCCACGACGATATCGACGCCGCGACGCAGGGCATCGAGCTGCCTGTTCATGCTCACGCCGCCGTATACGGCCAGCGTTCGCACGCTCGTGAACTTCCCGTACGTTCGGATCGACCGCTCGATCTGCACCGCCAGCTCACGCGTCGGTGTGAGGATCAGTGATTTGATGATTCGCCCCTTCCCCATCCCGCCTCGAAGAAGCCGGTCCAGGATGGGCAGAACGAAAGCCGCTGTCTTGCCGGTGCCGGTCTTGGCACATCCGATAATATCCTGGTCGCTGAGGGCCGCCGGGATCGCCTGGGATTGAATCTCTGTGGGGGTCGTATAACCGCTGGCTTGAATCCCACGCACCAACGGCTCGGAAAGACCCATCGTTCTGAATGCCATCAACAGAAAACCCTAACAAGTACTCTGAAACCACGTCCGAACACAGAGACCAACGAGAGCGAGCGTGCTGAGAAGTGGCTTTCGAAGTACATGCGGGATCGCGACGTGCCGTTCCTGCCGAAAACTACATCCCATGGGCGTGTAGTACGCCTACCTCCTGTGATCCTACAATTGTCATACTACCACAAGGATATCACCATTGTTCCTGGAAATCAAGAACATTCGTGAATTTGTCCGATCGATTGTCGGCGAAACGACAGACAGCCACCGCGCAGTGCTCATAATCTCGTATCGGCCGTGAAACGGCCGACATGCGGAAGAATCTGCAAAATCCGGCAAGTATGTGAAAAATAGAGAGGTTACGGCCCGTTTTGAGCTTTTTTCCAGGTCGCCAGACTGTTAGAATCGCCGATCAATAAAGACTGACAGCCGTACATCATCAGGATGCCAGCATCATTCATGACATCGTGAAAATGCCGCTTTTCCTGAGAAGATGACACCAGTGAACGGAGAAATGATCTTGAGAATATTACTGGTTCAACCCGATGGGCCCAAAGGGGTCGGCTTTCGCACCGTCGCCCTGTCGGAACCGCTGCACCTGGAAATGGTCGCGGCCGTGGTCCCGGAGCATGATGTCCGTATCCTCGACATGCGCGTGGACGACGATCTTGACGCCGTGCTGTGCGAGTTTGCGCCGGAGATGGTCGCGGTCACCGCGCTCACTCCTGAGGTCTACGCCGCACAGAACGTATTGCAGCAGGTCAAGTCGTTCTCCTCGGAGATATTCACGGTTGTGGGGGGGCACCATGCGACGCTTCTGCCGCGGGATTTCTTCGTCCCCCAGGTGGATGCCGTCGCGATTGGCGAGGCCGAGCTCATGTTCAGGGAATTGGTGCAGGCGGCGTCGAATCGGCGAGGCTTGGATGCTGTCCCTGACATTGTCTGGCGGGACGACGAGGCGTGGATTTCCAACTCGCGGTCCGATGCCCGCGTCGACCTGGCCCATTTGCCTCTGCCGCGACGGGATCTGACGAAATCCTACCGGGACGAGTACTTCTTCATGTTCCACAAGCCAGACACTTCCGTGGCCACATCAAGAGGCTGTCCCTTCCGGTGCAACTTCTGCAGCGTCCACGAGTTCCACCGGGGCGCCGTCAACCAGATGCCCGCTGGCAGGGTCCTATCGGAGCTTGCCACAATCCAGACCGAACACGTCACGTTCGTCGACGACAATTTTCTGGTGAATTGCAGCCGCGAGAACGAGATTGCCGACCGGATCCGATCGGAGGGCATCCACAAGAGATACGCGATGGAGTGCCGCACAGATTCCATTGTGAGGCATCCCGAGCTGATCGAGAAGTGGGTGGGTGTTGGACTGCATGGCGTGCTGTTGGGGCTGGAGGGGGGCTCCGACGAAGTGCTCCAGAGCGTCAACAAACGGTGCAACGTGGACACGAACAATGAGGCCATCCGGATTCTCCAGGACCACGGTGTGATCATCTGGGGCGCCTTCCTCGTGGATCCGGACTGGACGGAGGATGACTTCAAGCGGCTCGGTGACTACGTTCGCGAGAAGCGGATCACGCACACCCAGTTCACGATTCTCACTCCGTTACCCGGGACGCAACTCTATCGTCGCCGCTGCCACGAGCTCCTGACCGACGACTACTCCTGCTTCGACACACTGCACGCGGTCCTGCCTACCCGCCTGCCGCGAGAGACCTTCTACCGCCATTTCGCCGATCTGTACCGGCAGTATGACATCGGGCCCTACGTGGACCTGGTGCGGGCGGGCAAGATGACCCTCGACGACTGCAAGCGAGGCAAGAGGATGCTGGACGTCATGGCCGACTGGGAGCGATACGTCGAGGCAGATCCCATCCTCGGTCATCCGGCACCCGAGTCCCACCTGTGGTCTTCCACCTCGGCATATTAAGGGTTCTTCGACGTGCGGCTGTCGCGGACGATCCCCATCGCCTGGCCGGAGTCCCATTGCGGCGGGTAGGCGTACCAGGCCACCCCTTCGAGCGTCCAGACCTGCGAGAAGTGGCTGACGAGGTTGTCCCGCTCGGCTTCGCTGCTCGTGTAGAAGTGGCAGCCCAGCGTGCCGGACCAGAAGCGATACACCGGACAGGTGTCCGCCGGCTGCCGGCCTTCGCCGAACGCGTGGAACGCGACTCCCTCCAGGGTCCAGACCCCCGGGAAGTCCCTGACCAGCATGTTCTTCTCCTCCTCGCTGATCGTGTAGAAATGGGACGACAGCGTCGGTGACCAGAAGCGGTAGACGGGGACGGCGTTCGGATCTCGGGCCTCCATCAGCGTGAAATAGGCGATACCCTCAAACGTCCAGATACCGGAAAAGACGTCAACCAAGGTCTGCTTCTCTTCGGCGCCGGTCGTGAAGAAGTGCGACTCCAGGACGGGCGACCAGAAACGGTAGACGGGAGCGGTTCCATGGGCGGTTCCCGGGCCGATGATGATATCGTCGATCACTGCGGAACCGTGCTCGTCCACACGGAACTCGATCGACCGGACCTCGGCTCCTATGGGGTCGAACGCGGGGATCGTCTGCAAGTCGTGCAACACGTTCCGCTGGTAGTAGATGCCTGTGGGGTCCAGGAAGATCTCTCGATAGGTGTCGCCGAAGTTCGCGTTAGGAGCGTTGGCGACGGCCGCCGGGGCGCGTTGCAGGACGTAGGCGAGCACGTTGCCCTTGTCGTCGCTGAGCAGCAGCGACACGTTGTCGAAACACGGGGCAATCCGGCAGTCTTCTCTCGATTCATTCGACTTCGGGTCATCCAGCAGCCCCACCTCATAGAAGGACAGGACCGTGTTGGCGTCGACAGGGACGGCAAAGCCAGGATTGACCAGGGCCGCTTCCGTCAGCGAGGTGGACATGATGTCCGAGCACGCGCTTCGGCTGTCGTTCGAAGTGAGCAGCAGAGCGTGACCACTTTCGAGCTGGAGGACCTCTGCCCTCTGTGGCGTCGGTCCGCACATGGTGGACAACGATACCGCATCCTCCGGGAACCAGACGCCCTCGTCGCCGCTGATGAACTGAGCTTTGCAGGGCTCATAGCCTCTCACCGTGGCCGTCTCCCAGCTCTCATGAAAGAGCCGCAGCAGCTCGAAGGTCGCGCGCAGCGTGCCCCCTTCGTTGAGGATCACACGGGTCTGGCCCAAGCGGGGGTCGGCGATGTCTTTCCTGTCGACGACCGTTCCCTTCCAGCGGGCGAAGCGATAACCGGGATTCGGCGTCGCTTCCACCGGCACGGTAGCGCCCCGCTCATAGGCGAACGACCCTATGCCCGGCCGTGTGACCGTACCGCCCTGGCCGCACGTGACCGAGAGGGTCTGCGGGTTCTGAGCGAAATGCGCCTCGATTTGATAGTCGGCTGTCAGTCTGAACGCGATCGTGCTCTCGACGGAGGCGATCGTGCCGGTCCACGCGGTGAAGAACCACGCTGCGTTTGGAACAGCGGTCATCTCCACCTCGCTGCCGTGATCGAGCACGTGCGACCCGGGCCCCGTCAACGTCCTGGATGACGCTTCGAATACGACCTCCGCCGTCACGGTCCCTCCCTCCCCCGACAGCATCGTCAGGGTATGCTGATTCGCCACGAAGTTCGCCTTGAGCGTGTAGCCATCGTCTACCGTGACAGTCGTGCTTTCCGAGGTGGGATCGGTCACCATGCCTGCGTCCGCCGCCGTCCCGGTCCAGCCTGCAAAATGCCACCCGCTCTGGGCCGTCGCAACCACAGGCACTATAGTCCCCGTATCGTAGTTGAACGATCCCTCGCCGGGGTCCGTGACGGATCCGCCGGCCGTCGCAGAGATCGTCAGCGTGCATCGATCGATGCAGGGGTCATAATGGAGCGTCATGTCCCCGTTGTTCGCAAAAATCTGCGGAATATGGATCGTGCATGCCTCACGATTCAACGGGTTGGCCCGGAGATAGAGCTCCGTCAGATGGGTCAGTCCGACCAGCGGCGAGAGGTCGCGGATCTGATTCTCCCCCAGGTCCAGGATGCTCAGATCGGCCAATCCAGCCAGCGGCGCGATGTCGGTGACTTGATTCTCTCCCAGGTACAGCGCCGTCAGATGGGTCAATCCAGCCACAAAGGAGATGTCGGAGATCTGGTTCCTGCCGAGGGACAGCCAGGTCAGGTTGGTCAACGCCGCCAGTGACGAGGCGTCGCTGATCTGGTTGCCCCACAGGCTCAGCAGCGTCAGATGGGTCAGTCCGGACAGGGATGAGGCGTCGCTGACCTGATTGCCCCACAGGTCCAGGGACGTCAGGTGGATCAGCCCGGCCAGTGGCGACAGGTCGTTGACGCCATTGCCCTCCAATTGCAGCCGCGTCAGATTGGTCGCATATTCAAGACCCTTCAGATCGGTGACGCCCATGTGGTACGCGTTGAGGGATGTCAGCGCGAGCATGTCCGTGGGGGTGGGGTCGGTCTTGCCAAGCTCTGCCTCGACGGCGGCCCTGAGGTTGACGTCGCCGAAACGAACAGGGTCTTCCGCCGATGCCACCAGGGACAGACCCAGGGTCAGAGCCGCTGCCACCGCCAGAGGACTGAGAATCTGTTGTGTTCTCATGGTACACCTTCCGGTTACCGGCCGATCCATCGACCGGCGATCCTTGTGTCCTTGTGCTTCGGCCGATCCGTTCCCGGCAATCCAGGTGCCATGCGAGGAAACCTCCTCCATAAGCCTCCATGTAAAAGTATATCAGACCACGGCAGCCGAGTCAAACATTTTCGGGCCCAAGCCGTCCCGTCATGAAGCGGGCCTGCCGTGCAGCAAGATGCACACGGCAGAGCACTGCCATCGGTCCTGTAGTAAGACGGCAGACCGGCCGCGGCGTTACACTGGGATGATTCCGGCGGGGCAATGAAGATCGTCTCATATCAGAGATACGGGCGGATGACACGAGCGACAGGAAGGCAGGCAGGGGGGTTGAGGACGCCCCAGAACATCCCGGCTCTCGGACTTGTCGCCGGGACCGTCGGCGATGAGTTGTCGATTTCGCCCGTTCGTTCCGTGCCGCTTTCCACGCTTGTGCGTGTCTGATGATTCCCGCGTGGCCGGGCGGGTCTGAGAACCGGATGAGCCTTCGGGCCGTACAAAACGTTAAACCGCTATCGAGAATCGGTCGATGCCATGTTCTGCCGCGACCGGAACGCGGCAAATGGGCAAAAAAAAATCGGTTGACTTCACTATGGGTAAATCGATAATGACCACCCGGTGGTACTATTATCGGATGTGGCCGGTGGAGCCAGGGATCCGGCTCAGTGACGAAAGGATGCAGCGCGGGGGTTACCCCGCCGGGTACTGATGACGGCAGAAACAAGCTACGATTCGCTGTTCGGCAAGCTCGCCGTAGAGCAGGGGCTCTGCACGGATGAAGAGCTTCGCCGTTCCATCCAGGAACTCAAGGAACGCCGCAAGGTCGATCCTCTCTTGCTCCAAGACCTGATGGTCGAGCTGGGCTACGTCACCGCCAGCCAGGCGGAGCGGCTCAAGACCAGCATCAAAGAGAGCAAGGTCGCCGCTCAACAGATCCCCGGCTACAAGATCATCGGCAAAGTCGGGGCCGGCGCGATGGCCGTCGTGTACAAGGCCAAGCAGATCAGCCTCAACCGCACCGTCGCGATCAAGGTCTTGCCTCGTCGCTTCAGCGAGAATCCCGAATACGTGCAGCGCTTCTACAAGGAAGGCCAGGCCGCCGGCAAGCTCAACCATCCGAACATCGTGCAGGCCATCGACGTCGGCGAGGCAGGCGGCTACCACTACTTCGTCATGGAGTTCGTCGAGGGCAAGACCATCGCCGACGACATCAACGCCAGCCACATGTTCGGCGAGCAGGAAGCCATCGAGATCATCATCCAGGTCTGCCACGCTCTTCAGCACGCTCACTCCCACGGCCTGGTCCACCGCGACGTCAAGCCGAAGAACATCATGATCAACTCGCAGGGGGTTGTGAAACTGGCCGATATGGGTCTGGCTCGCGAGACGACGGACATCGAGGCCGCCCAGAGCGAGGAGGGCAAGGCTTACGGCACGCCGTACTACATCGCTCCCGAGCAGATCCGCGGCAAGATCGACATCGACGGCCGGGCCGACATCTACGGCCTTGGAGCCACCTTCTACAACATGGTCACCGGCCGCGTCCCCTTCACCGGAGACGACTCCGCCGAGATCATGAAGAAGCACCTCAAGGAGAAGCTCATCCCGCCGGACCACATCAACACCTCTCTCTCCGCCGGCGTCTCCGAGGTCATCGAGATCATGATGGCCAAGCACCGCGAGGACCGCTACAACAACGTCGAGGAGCTGCTCCAGGACCTGGAAGCCTTGCGCCAGGGCCACCCGCCCCTCCAGGCCCACAAGCGCTTTGACGTTTCCATGCTCGAACAATTGGAGGAAGGCGACCTCGTAGAGCCTGAAGAGCACCCCGACGTCGATGAGGTCATCACCCGTTACCGCGTAGCCGTTCTGGTCCTGGCCTCCGTCACGGCCCTCTCCGTCCTCGCGATCATCCTGCTCTTAGCCTTCCGCCGCTGACCGCTTCGCTCCGGCTCCATGCACGTCCATCGGTTGGTACATACCCGATCCGGGCGGTGCCTCCATGTGGCCAAGGGCCTCGCCGAAGGCGACATATACTGCGTCGCTGCCCGTGACGGCCCCGCCCGCGTGTGTCGTGCTGGTCCGGTAGAACGGGTAGTCTGTTCTGCCGCCTTCATCGACGATGGGCGTGACCGAAAAATTCGGATCGGCCGCAGCCGAATTCGTCGTGGCCGGGGACCGTGTGTAGTCCACGATGCTCTGCAACTCCTTGGCATCGGGCAGACGCCAATCGTTATAGCCGTGGTAACGCTCGCGGTTCTTCTGTTGCACACATGCCAGGGCATCCTGCCAGTCCATGCCGACGCCGCTGTCCGCCTGCGACCACATGAGGCCCGTGGCGCGGTCGATGATAGTGCCGTCCGCGTTGTCCTGATAGGCCGGCTGCACGCCCGCATGCTGGTTGGTGGAATTGGCAACATGCGGAGGCCGAAGAGGAAAGAGGACGCCTCTCGGCGAATCCGTGTACCGTGTGCTCAATCGGGTTGATGGTCGGCCGCGTGCATTCCGCGAGGACGCCAAGTTCTTTACGCTCGAGCAGACTCTGGTGGAGGGCGTGGAACGGTGCCGGCGCTGGTTGGTTCGTGCGGACAGTCCGTGAGCCGGTGGGGAAATCCCGTATGCTGGCCAGATTGTCCTTGACAGGAAAACAGCATGGGGTATGATAGGTGTACAACTTAATATGGATTCGCGAGGCCGGCCGGGGGGGAGGGCATCTCTCCCTGCGGATTGGGGCTGGCCTGAGTGCCATGGCCCAATCGGGTGGTTGGGGAGTCTGGCGCTTTGGGCTTGCGCCGTGGGTATGGCCCTTGTCCTTGCCGCAGGCTTGGCCGTGTGCGTGCCATAGGCGAGTCGTGCCGGGGCCGGAAGCGGAAGACTCCTGGCCTGGAGGGCCGCAATTCATGCCATACTACAGAGGAGCAGAATCAGACCGGCTAAGCACCAATCGCAGGCGCAACGCGAAAGGACGCTCGGCGACTTGCTGAGAGCAGTCTGTGCGAAACAAGACGCGCCCGATAAAAGTCCGGGTCAGCGGACCTGATCCTTGGTATTGTCCCAGAAACGCGGGTCGAAACCTGACTCCGGGACTTTTGTCGTAGGCGTCAAACAAAGCCAGTCTATGGATTGTTGATTTTGGATTGGGGGATGGGCGACCATGCGAAACAAAGCCGAACTTGGGATGGATGGGGTATCTGGGGCAAGGTGGCAGCTCGGCGCGGGTGGCTTGGCTGTCGCGTGGAGTGTGCGAAACAAAGCCAATCTGCCTGCGCTGGGTGGTGGGCACGGGGGCCAGGGGCTCCTTGTGCGAAACAAGACGCCTGCGTCAAAAGTTGGTTTCATGCGGGTCGCGCCAGGGCTGCGGTGCGTGAAATAAGATGAGGAAAGAGCG